>CAZIJC010000263.1:0-4795 GCA_964539385.1 uncultured Anaerolineales bacterium
CATCCTGACGCGCGACGGTGTACACCTGAATCCGCAGGGCAATCGCCTGGTGGCCTATGGGATGCTCGGGGCGCTGGGCGTGAAGCCGGCGCAGTAACGCCGCCGCTCAGTCCGTGTGGCACGAGCACGCTTGCGTGGCCATGCTCTTGGCTCGCGCGGCTGGTTGGCCCTCTTGGCACCCTTGATCCGGATTGCCGTGTTGGCCGAGGAGGGGAGCGCGTTCCAAACGGTAATGCCACAGACATAGCACTCGCAGTGCGGATTGCGTCGGCCCCGTCAGAGCCGGTCCTTCCTCACTCCGGCGCGTCAAATCGGATGGTTCGCGCGACCATGTAGTGCGGGGTGCCGCCCTGACGGGCGTGTCCCCAGCGAGGGCTGTGAGAGTAGACCAGTCGTCCGCGGCTGTGCCTGGCATCCGACCAGACGATCGTCGGGTGCCACGAGACGGAGTTGCCGATCCGGCTGACGGCGTAGTCCTTGACCAGCCTGTGCGGCTCGGACCAGCGAATGCCATCACCGGAGTAGGCCACGTAGATGCCGCTTCTCTCCAGCGTCCGACCCCGCTTGACGTATTCCTTCCAGACGTTGATGTTGTAGACCATCACGTACCGGCCAAGGTGCTGCGAATAGGACACGTGGGGGAAGGCGGCATCGGCGTCGTCGATGTGGGCCGCGTAGACCACAGGCGTGTCGAGTCCGCCGACGCCCTGGGGACCAAAGCGGCCGTTGTGGTACTTCCGCCAGCTTCCGCGCACCGGCGGCCCGCGGCTGTCGGAGAGGTCTGCCCGGGCCAGGCAGATCTGCACGCCGCGGTTCTCCCTGCGCGAGTGCTCCGTGTAGTAGGCCAGCAGGTGCTTCCCGTCCCGGGTGACTGTCGCGACGGCCTCGCCCGCGCCGCGGTCTGCCTGGTTGGGGAACGCGGTCCAGTCCTTCGGCTTGGCGCTGGTGATGACGGGGCCGAGTTTTTGCCACGACCGCCCTTGGTCGCCGGATACGCACACACCGATGCTGCAGAAGAAGCCGGGCACCCCTCCACCGATCTGCGGCATGTCTTCCTGGTCTTCGGCGTGGTAGAACCCGTAGAGCGTCCCGTCGCGATGTCGGTAAACACTGCTGATTCCGGCATATCCGTTGTCGAACTGCCCCGCGCGGCCCGGCCCAAGCACCCGGGCCGCTTGGGTCAGTTCGTCCAGGCTCGTGCCCTCCACGAGATAGGTCCAGATCCCCACCGGGACGATCATCCGAAAGGCCGCGCCCCGCGTGGGCCGAAGGACCGACACGGCTCCGTCGGGGAAGTACTTCAGGCCAAGCTGCCCGTGCTTCAGGAGGGTCTCCATCGGCCCGAGGTGAACGCGCGGCGCCGCCGGCCGGCCGGGGTCGTTCCGCTTCGGTGGCTCCGCTGCCCCAACCACGGTGAGGGCACACCAAGACAGGAGTATCGAGAGGACGAGGGGGGCCGGGCTGTCTGTTGATCGCATCAAACCGAGACCCCTCGGATGGTTTCCGGCGCACGCCCGTCTCTAAGATGGACAAGATGGACACCCTCTGGGACGTGTCCATCTTGGCCACCTTAAACGCCACCCGCCTGGACGGAGCATGCCACCCCACCCGGGAGCCTGCTGCGCTAGCGTTTCCGTTGCGGCGTCAGCAGGTACCACATCGTCTTGTGCGCGGGCGAGAGTCTGAGCGTGGGCGCGCCGTCGCTGCCTTCATCGAGCGGCACCGCAGCGTTCGGCGTGCCGTCGGGCGCCAGGGCCTGACATTGCCATCGGCCCGCGGGCAGGACGACGCTGCCCTCGACCGGTTCGATGAGGACAGGCGCCTTGCCCCAGTTGCGTCCGACGGTCCGGCGGTCGGCGGAGAACTGCATGCCCGTGTTCTCGCACCGTCCGCAGGCGGCGACGAGGATGGCCTTTGCCTTCTGGAGCGGCCCGCCGTCCAGCGAGGTCACCGTGACGGCGGCAAAGGCGGGGGCGGCCACCTCGATGCCCGCGCCCTTCCCGTGTTCGGTCCCGGCGGCATGGGTGACGAGCACCCTTGCGCCCGGTCCGGACGCTGCGAACGTGCCGCGCTTGCCCTTGTCGGTCTCCCACTCCAGTTCCGGCTCGACCTGGACGTCGCTGTCGACGGCGCCGCTGTGGCCCTCGATGGTCACCGCCAGGCGCGCGGCCAACAGGTACTGCCACGAAAGTTTCATCCGCTCGCCCGCGGCGGCGAACATGTCGCGGTCGTGCTTGGCGTGAAGGCGGGTGACCTCGTCGAAGGCGTTGCCCTCCGAGCCGCCAAGGCTGAGGCTGTAGGTCCGCCGCAGCGGCGGCACGGCGCCGAAGCGAAAGATGGCCGCACCCGCCTGCATGAAACCCCACTTCGACGGGTTGGCGTCGATGTCGAAATACGACTGCAGCGCCCCCCGGTCCACCTCGGCGCGGTGGCTGTAGGTGAACAGCCAGATGCCGTCCCAATCCTGTGCGGCGGCGAAGGCGGCGAGCAGCGGCACGCACTCGGCCTGGTAATCGAGCGGCGCGGGATGGTTGTACTCGCTGACCGTGTACGGCTTGCCGTCCAGACGCTGGGCCGCCAGGCGGCGAAGCGTCGAGCGGTCCGGCTGGTCGGTCATCGCCACCTGGTTGATGCGCCAGTTGCCGGCGTCCCACGGGCGGCCGGGGAAGTGCGGATGCTGCCAGTAGGCGTGACCGTCGATGAAGTCCATGCCGCCCTGGCCGTACAGGCCGCACGGACCGAAGACGATGGTGCCGGTGACCAGCGCCTTCGACCCGATGTCTTCGCGGACGAATCGGCGCATCTCGTCGAAGTAGGCCTTCTCGGTCTCGGCGAGGAACTTGATACGGTCGGCGGCGCGGACATCGACTTCGCTCGGGGCGAAGAGCGCGACGCTTGCGGCTTCGATCGATTCGCCGGCGCGCAGGCCTTCCCGGCCGCCGGGGCACAGGCTCACGTCCGAAAGTTCCACCGGCACGGGGCTGCCGCTGAAGGAAAACGTGAGGCGTGCCTGGTGGTTGTCCTCTTTCGCGACGAACCCGGCCCGGAACGCCTGCCAATCCGGCTCGAGGTTGACCGTGCCCGAGAGCCCGAGGTTGTGCCAGGGCTCGACGTCCTGGCCGACGGAGTACCCGAGCCGGCGCGGCTTGTCGGCCCGGGCACGGAAACGCACGGTGTAGTAGCGGCCGCCTTTCAGATGGAGCGGCCGCTGCTTGAGGCACATGTGCCAACTGGTGGCGTCGGCCTTCTCGATCTGGATCCGGACGGCCTTCGGGTTGCCGGGCGGATGGACGACCTTGAACCGGCACCCGGCGTGCGCTTCGGTGGCCCAGTGCTTGACCGTGGTGTCGGCGGGTTTGGGCATCTTGAACTCGGTGTCGGCCAGCAGGTTCTCGCCGAGCGGTTCGGCCCCCTTCGCCCATGCAGCGCGCAGCCCTGCGGTGCTGCCGTAGCGGCCCTTGAGCCATTTGGAGAACTTCGCCTGGAGGATTTTCGCGTAGTACTCGGGCAGCGCCGGCAGGTCGCGTGCGGCACTCCACATGAAGAGGCTGTCTTCGTTGGTGATCTCGACGAACGCCACGGCCGGGTCGTCGGCATACCGGACTTTGCGGACCTTGTTGACGCGCGTCAGCAGGTCGCGGGCGTACTGCTTCTGCGCCTCGATGAGCCGGGGCGTGAAGATGCCGACGATCTTGTCGTACTTCGTATTGGGCTGCGGCAGGCCGAGCGCCTTGCTGGCGGCGCGGCCGACGTGCAGGTTCAGGTTCGACCGGATGCCGTGGCGGGCAAGTTGGTCGAGAAAGACGTCGAGACGGTCGAGGGCCTCCGGGCACAACGTCGTGGCATCTTTCGGATCCAGGATGCCGCGCGGGTACCTCGCTGTGTCCATGTGATGGAACCGCACGCCGTTGACGCCGGCGGCCGCCATGCGTGCGGCGATGCGTGCGGCGTCCTCGTGTTTGGGGAAGCACGCGCCGAAGCACAGGTTCACGCCCCAGATCTTGACGCGCTTGCCCCCGACCACGAAGCGGCCGTCCTTGACGATGATACGGTCGGCATCGGTCGGAACCGGCTCGTGCGGCAGGGCGACGGCCGACTTGGGACTGGACGTCATGGGGATGACGAACGGCACCATCTCGCCTGCGGCTGGAGCAACCGCCAGGGCAAGCGCCGGCAGGACAAACAGGATTCGCATCGCACACGGTCCTCCACGATTCCGGAGCAGGCTGGCGCGTTCGATCATGCCGGATGCGATGGCTGTCCGAGGCGGCACCGGCCGCCTACGCGCGTTCCAGGTACTCACCCGTGCGGGTGTCGACCCGGATACGGGTGCCGTTCTCGACGAACGGCGGCACCTTGACCTTGGCGCCGCCCTCGCACAGGGCCTCTTTCATCTGGTTGGTGGCGGTGGCGCCCTTGAGGGACGGCGGCGTGTCCTCGACGACCAGTTCCACGGTGAACGGGAGTTCGCACGTTACCGGTTTGCCGTCCATGCGGCCGAGGGTGACCTGGAGGTTCGGCGTCAGGTACACCGACGCCTCGCCGACAAGGTTGAGCGGCACGCGGACCTCTTCGTATGTTTCCATATCCATGAAGACGTGGGCGTTGGCCTCGGAGTAGAGGTAGTTGACGGTCTTGCGGTCGATGATGGCCTGCTCGAATTCGTCCTCGGTCCGGAACCGGTCTTCGACGACCTGGCCGGTCTTGAGGTTCTTGAGGCGGATGGACTGGAAGGCTCGCCCCTTTCCCTTGGCCACCTTGTTGTTGTCCTGGACGATCCAGATGGCGTCTTTCC
>CAZIJC010000264.1:0-4692 GCA_964539385.1 uncultured Anaerolineales bacterium
ACCATGTTGACGCCGAGTTTCGCCATGTGCCGGGCGAAGTAAAGGTCGAGGTCTTGGCTGGCGGTCGGCCCGCCGTTGACGGCCCAGAACTTCACGGGCGTTCTGCGGTCGCGTTCGAAGACGAAACGGCCGCCCTCGGACCGGAGGAAGCCCTTCTCGCCGGCCACCGTGTGGTTCAGCGGCCTGAGGTCGAGCGCCGCCTCGGCGAACGGGTCGGCGCCGGGCTCGAAGGCGAACCAGCCGTCGGGGGCGCCGCCGTACCTCTCGCCGGGCTTGAGTTTGCCTCGCGGCAGGAACGGCCGCTTCGACAGGACGAAACAGTCGAACGCGCTCGAGGCGCTGCCGCCCTGGCCGGCGAGCAACTCGATGCGAAGCGTCTGCACGCCGGCCGCCAGGCGGACCCGGCCGAGCGGCACCCAGTTGGCGCCAACGTGCAGGCGCAGGCTTACGCTGTCGGCCAAGGCGCAGTCGCGACCGCACGTGCGCCACTCGTCGGCGCCGAAGCGCCAGCGGAACGGGCCGTGCTTCCAGAACTTGCGGACCCAGAAGTAGTAGGCGCCGTCTTCGGGCGCCTCGACCTGGTAGGTGGCAAAGAGGGCGTCGCCGGTGTGCTTGCCGGCGGAGGAAAGCCACGCGCCTTCGGAGAGTTTGGCCTTTTCCGCCTCGCCCTTCGGCGCGAACCAGGAGGATTTCGGGAAGTTCGTCTCCTTCGGCTTTTCGCCCTCCCACCAGATGAAGCCTGAGTCGGCAAACAGCTGACCGGTAAGGAGCGAGACCACCCATACGGCCGCAGCAATCGTCGTTCTCACGCTCGTGCCTCCAACCCGCCATTTAGCCCCCGGTGAACACACCGGGGGCGACCACCATACTCATTGCAGCCCCCACTCTTCAATAAACGCCCACGGCTTGGCCGGACGCGCGGCCTGCAAGTTGTGCCGTTCGACGTACTCAATCCGCGCACGCACCGACCGCTCGTCGTAGCAGAAGCGCTTGTCGTAGCCATCGCCCCAGATCGGCCGACCCGGTCGCAGTGCCCAACGCACGGCATCCTTGGCGCACTTGGCAACCTGGCCGACCGGATGCGACGTGGCGCCTATCACGAAATGCGCGTGCCAGGTCTGAACCGTCATGGCGTAGATCCTCAGGCCCAGGCGACCGCAAAGCGACTCGCCCATCATGGAGCCCACGCGATACCTGTCGGCATCCGCAAGGCGGTAGAGTGAATGCTTCAGGCGAGCCTTATCGACCGCCTCCAAGTCCGGGTCCGGCGGGAACACCACTCCTTTGTCCACCCAGCCGCGCGCGTCGCCACGAAGCCACGTGCCGTAGCTCGTCATCGTGACCATGATGGCCAGGGTGTTGGCCATGGTTGAACCCTTGCGCTTTTCGTGGTTGCCCCCCGTGTATTCACGGGGGGCTAAATACACCCGGGGGGCTAAATGCACCCGGGGCCTAAATGCGGAGCGCCTATCATGTCACGGCGCGGCCCGATACGCAACGTTTCACGACTCGACGCCGTGCGGGTTTTCGGCAACCTGAACGAGATTAAGGAGGGCGGGCCGCAAACGGAGACCGGCGGCTTCTCTCTTGCCAAGGGACGGCGGAAACCGTATGATTCCTGGGGTGAGTAATGTCCGTCCTCCTTGAGGTCCTGTTTCCTCGCAAGGGAGGCTGGCCGGAGGTTGCCTGACAACAGGTTTTTTGGCAAAACTTCGGGCGTGGCGGCGGTTTCACAGAACGACGTGGCCGCCCGGGTGACAGGGCCTCTTCCCGGCTCCGATGCAAAACCGATGGGGGAAACGTCGCAACTGAAGTCGGAGGCGCTCGGTGACGAAGACCGGTAAACCGACTCTCGCCGACGAGATCCGCGAAGCCACCGGCGTGGACGTGGCCGAGTGCTATCAGTGCGGCAAGTGCACGGCCGGCTGCCCGATGGCCCGGTACATGGACATCACGCCAAGCCAGATCATGCGTCTGGTCCAGATCGGCGGTGAGGAAGCCCGCCGCCGCCTGCTGGCCAGTACGGCCATCTGGTCGTGCGTGGGTTGCCTGACGTGCACGCAGCGTTGCCCGAAAGACCTCGACCCGGCCGCCGTCATCGACGTCCTGCGTGAAATGGCCCACCGCGAGGGCACCGTCCCGCACGAGCAGAAACGCGTGCTGGCTTTCCATAAGGCGTTTCTGAAGATCGTCCAGCACACCGGCCGCATGAGCGAGGTGCCGCTCACAGGCCTGTACAAGATGACGAGCGGTGCCCTGTTCAGCGACGTCCTGCTCGCGCCCGTCATGCTCGCCAAGGGCAAGTTGCCGCTCGTGCCGCGCGTCATCCACGGCCGCAAGGAGATCGGGCGCATCTTCAAGGCCTGCCTCCGAAAGGAGGACGCGCCATGACAACCCTCGGTTACTATCCCGGTTGTTCGCTTCACGGCACGGGGCGCGAACTGGATATGTCCATCAAGGCGCTGGCCGAAGTGGCGGGAGTGGAACTGAAGGAGATCGAGGACTGGAACTGCTGCGGCGCAACCGCCGCCCACAACCTGAATCACGACCTGGCGGTCGCGCTGCCGTACCGCAACTTGGCGCTGGCCGAGGAGCAGGGTCTCTCGGAGGTTCTCGCCCCGTGCGCAGCCTGCTTCTCGCGGATGAAAGGCACGACGGTGCGACTGGCCCGCAGCGCCGAACTGGTCGAGAAGATGCGCGGCATCACGGGGCGGGAGTTCAAGGGAACGGTCAGGATCCTCAGCATCATCGAATTCGCCGGCCGCCTCCTTGACGAAGGCCTGGCGGAGAAACTGACCTCGCCGCTCGAGGGCCTGAAAGTCGCGCCGTACTACGGGTGCCTCTTGAGCCGCGGCGAGGAGATCGTCGAGGGCTACGACGCCGAGCAGCCCACCGGCATGGACGCCGCCCTGCGGGCCGCCGGGTGCGAGGTCGTGCCCTGGAACTTCGCCGTCGAGTGCTGCGGCGGGGGCTTCAGCATGTCGATGACCGACGCGGTGGTGGACCTCTCGAACGCCATCCTGACGGACGCCGAGCAGGCCGGCGCGGAGGCCATCGTCACGGGCTGCCCCATGTGCCACTCGAACCTGGACATGCGTCAGCGGACGATCAACGAGGCGGGCCTCGGCCCGCACGATCTGCCGATTGTTTATCTCAGTGAAATCCTCGGCCTGGCCGCCGGTATCGAGCCCGAGCGGCTTGGCCTTGACCGCCACTTTGTCGATGCCATGCGGGTAGTGGAAAGGAGCGCCTAGTCATGGCGCGCGTAGGCGTATTCATCTGTCATTGCGGCGAGAACATCGGCCGGACGGTGGACTGCCCCGCCGTCGCCGAGGCCGCCGGGCGCTTGCCCGGCGTCGTCGAGAGCGTCGATTACAAGTACATGTGCTCCGACCCCGGCCAGCGGATGATCAAGGACGCCATCAAGGCGAAGAAACTCTCTGGCGTGGTGGTTGCGGCGTGCAGCCCGCGGATGCACGAGCCCACGTTCCGCCGCGCGGCCGCCGAGGCCGGGCTCAACCCGTTCCTGCTGGAAATGGCCAACATCCGCGAGCACTGCTCCTGGGTCCACGAGGACCGCGACGAGGCCACCGCCAAGGCCATCGACCTGGTGCGCATCATGGTCGAGAAGGTCAAGCGGAACGCCAAACTGCATCCGATCCGCGTACCGGTCGAGCCGACGGCGCTGGTCATCGGCGGCGGCATCGCCGGCATCCAGGCGGCGCTGGACATTGCGAACGGCGGCAAGAAAGTTATCCTCGTCGAGAAGAGCCCCTCGCTCGGCGGACACATGGCACGCCTCAGCGAGACCTTCCCGACGCTCGACTGCTCGCAGTGCATCCTCACGCCGCGCATGGTCGAGGTGGCCGCACACCCGAACGTCACCCTCATGACGTACGCCGAGGTGGCGAAGGTGGACGGATTCGTCGGCAACTTCGAGGTCACCATCAGGCAGAAGGCCCGTTACGTTGACCCGGACAAGTGCACGGGCTGCGGCACGTGCTACCAGAAGTGCCCGTCGAAGAATATCCCCAGCGAGTTCGACGCCGGCCTGGGTAACCGCACGGCCATCTACACGCCGTTTCCGCAGGCCGTGCCGAACAAGCCGGTCATCGACGCCGAACACTGTCTCATGCTGACCAAGGGCAAGTGCGGCGTGTGTGCGAAGGTCTGCCCGACGGGCGCCATCAACTTCGAGGACACCGACCGCGAGGTCACGGTCAAGGTCGGGGCGATCGTCGTGGCCACAGGCTTCCAGTTGTGGGACCACTCGGCCTACGGCGAGTACGGCGCCGGAAAGATCGAGGACGTCATCGACGGGTTCCAGTTCGAGCGGCTCGCCTCGGCCGGCGGCCCGACGGGCGGCGAGATCCGCCGGCCGTCCGACGGCGAAATCCCCAAGACCGTCGTCTTCATCCAGTGCTGCGGCAGCCGAGACGAGAAGCGCGGCGTCCCGTACTGCTCGAAGATCTGCTGCATGTACACCGCCAAGCACGCCATCCTGTACCGGCACAAGGTGCACGACGGCCGGGCGATCGTCTTCTACATGGACGTGCGAGCGGGCGGCAAGGGCTACGACGAGTTCGTCCGCCGGGCCATTGAGGCCGACGGGGCAGAGTACGTCCGCGGACGCGTCAGCCGCATCTATCGCCGGGCCGACGGCAAACTCATCGTCCGCGGCGCCGATACGCT
>CAZIJC010000265.1:0-3384 GCA_964539385.1 uncultured Anaerolineales bacterium
TGCGTGGCCATGTGCTTCATCTGCGCTCGCGACGTCATGGCCACCCAACATCGGGTGGCCATGCCACCCAGCCGGGCGCAAGGTGGCGTTACGCCTTTCCGGCGGCCGCCACGCGTTCGGCCAGGAAGCGGCCGGTGTAGGACCGCTCGCAGGCGGCCACGTCTTCGATCAGCCCCGCAACGAGTTGGCGTCCGCCGTCTTCGCCGCCTTCGGGGCCCAGGTCGATGATCCAGTCGGCCTGGCTGATGAAGTCGAGGTTGTGCTCGATCACCAGCAGGCTGTGCCCGGCGTGGACGAGCCGGTGGAACGTGGTCAGCAACACCTGGACGTCGGCCATGTGCAGGCCGGTCGTGGGCTCGTCGAAGACGAACAGGTACTTCTCGCCCTTTTTCGGCGCCGCCAGGTACGAGGCCAGTTTCAGCCGCTGCGCCTCGCCGCCCGACAGACTCGCCGTGTTTTGCCCCAGGCGCACGTACCCCAACCCCACGTCCACGAGCGGCTGAAGTCGCCGCACGATGCTCTCGTGCGAGGCAAAATGTTTCATCGCTTCACTGACCGTCATGTCGAGGATGTCGTCGATGTTCTTGCCGTTCCACCGCACGTCGAGGATTTTCTTCTTGAACCGTCTGCCGCCGCACTGCTGGCACACGACCGACACGTCGGCCATGAAATACATGTCGTACGTGACGGTGCCGACGCCTTTGCAGACCTCGCACCGCCCGCCGGTCACGTTGAACGAGAAGGCGGCGGCCGTGATGCCTCCCACGCGGGCCTTCGGCGTGTCGGCCAGCAGGTTCCGGATCGCCGCGTACGCCTTCACATACGTCACCGGATTGGACCGCGTGCTCTGGCCGATGGGTGAGGAATCGACGAGCACGATGTCGTCGATGGCGTCGGCGCCCTCGAGGTCATCGCATTCGCCCATCTCTTCGACGGCCTCGCCCAGGTAGTGTTTGAACCGGCTGTACAGGCACGAGTGGACCAGCGTTGTCTTGCCGCTGCCCGATACGCCCGTCACGCAGCACAACAGGCCGAGCGGGATGCGGATGGTCAGGTCCTTGAGGTTGTGCTCGCGGGCGCCCGCGAGGACGAGCCATCCCTTCGGCCGGCGCGCGTACGGCGAGAGGGCCCGGTCGGTGTGAGTGGCCATCAATTCCGCCGTCAGGCTGTCTTCGCACGCCGCCAGGTCCTCGGCCGCTCCCTGGAAGATGACCTCGCCTCCGGCCTCGCCCGCGCCTGGGCCGAGGTCGATGATGTGGTCGGCCGCCTCGATGACCTCGGGATCGTGCTCGACGACGACCACGGTGTTGCCCTTGGCGATGAGGCTGCGCAGGATGCCGATGAGCCGCTTCGTGTCGCGGGCGTGCAGACCGACCGTCGGCTCGTCCAGCACGTAGAGCGTATTGGTGAGGCTGGACCCCAGGGCGCTGGCGAGGTTGATGCGCTGCGCCTCGCCCGCGCTCAGGGTCCGCGTCTGGCGGTCGAGCGTCAGGTAATCGAGCCCCACGTCGTCGAGGTACGCCAGGCGGTTGCGGATCTCTCGCAGCAGCACCGCGGCCTTCTCCTCGTCTTCCGGCGCAAGGTGCAGCGCGTCGAACCACGTTCGCAGGTCCTTGACGGGCATGACGGCCAGGTCGCTCATCCGCGCCCCGCCCACGAAGACGCTGAGCGCCTCCGGCCGCAGCCGCTTGCCCTCGCAGTCGGGGCACGGATAGTAGCCGCGATACCGGGCGATCATCACCCGGACGTGGACCTTGTACCGCTTCGTCTCGAGCCAGTCGAAGAAGCCCTTGATGCCGCGCCAGTCGTTCTCGTCGCAAGCGGGGTCGCCTTCCCAGACGTACTGTTTGGCGGCGTCCGAGAGGTCCATGTACGGCACGTCGGTGCGGATGCCGCGCGCGCGGCAGACTTGGCGGCACTCGCGGTGCAGGTGCTTGTAGGCCGGCGTCTGCCAACAGACGATGGCCCCGTTGTCGATGCTCTTACGCGGGTCGGGGATGATCTTCGTCGGGTCCCGCCCGCTGACGCGCCCGAAGCCCTCGCATGTCGGGCACGCGCCGACGGCGCTGTTGAACGAAAACAATTGCGGGTCGGGCTCGGGGAACTCGCGGCCGCAACGCGAGCAGTTGAAGCGGATGTCGAACGGCAGGCGTTCCGGACTCGAGCCCTCCGCGCCCGCTGCGCCCGAGCCCGCCGCCTCCGCGCCCGCCGCGGGAGCGGCGGGGCACTCGCCTTGCGCAGCGCGACCCGCGACTTCCGTCGCGGGCTCGGGCAGCACGATGGCTACCGCCCGTCCGTGGCCCGCTTTGAAAGCCGCTTCGAGCGACTCGGCTACGCGCGGGCGGCTCTCGCGCACCGGGTCCGCCAGGACGAGCCGATCGATGACGATCTCGAACTCGGCCGGCGCCCGCTCATCGGCCACCTCCGCGACCTCGACTATCCGGCCGTCCAGATAGAGCCGCCGGAACCCCTGCCGCTCCAACTCCCGCCGCAAACTGTCCCACGGCCGCACGCCGCGCTCCACCGGCGCCACGATCAGCAGCCGTGACCCCGGCGCGAGGTGCAGCGCCTCGTCCACCGATCCGCCGACCGTGTGCTTGACGATTCTGACGCCGCACTTGGGGCAGATCGTCTCGCCGACGCTGGCGTACAGCAGGCGCAGGTAATCCGCGATTTCGGTGGCCGTGCCGACCGTCGAACGGGCGTTCTTGACGGTGTTCTTCTGCTCCAGGGCGATGGCGGGCGGCAGACCCGTAATCGAATCGACGTCGGGCCGCTCCATCTGCTGGAGGAACTGGCGGCTGTAGGCGCTGAGCGACTCGACGTACCGCATCTGCCCTTCGGCATACAGCGTGTCGAACGCCAGGCTCGACTTGCCGGAGCCCGATACGCCCGTCACGACCGTCAGCGCCCGGTGCGGCACCGTGACGGCGATGCTCTTGAGGTTGTGCGTCCGAGCACCCGTTACTTGGATTTCTCGCCGCATGCGCACCATATCCCCACCGTAAGAAACCCCGAGCATACCGCGTTTCGGGCGGGGCGTCAAGGTTGGCAAACATGCAAAAAGGGGTCTCGTGCGAGTCCGCCGCATCGAGCCCGTCGCATTGAGCCCGCCGCATCGAGCCCGCCGCGGAAGCGGCGGGGCACCTCGTCCCGCGTGGCGACACGCGAAGGCCCCGGGCCCGACCCAAGCGAGAGTTGCCAGGGCGCACGCACTTTTTCGTCCTCCCCTTGACCTGGCCGAGAAGGCGCGCCTAGAATCGGGTTAAGGAATGTACTGGCGTCGAGGGGGGCTTGCGGGTCGGCCGAATGGTGCCGAAAGGAGGTGACTCATGACCGTGTTGAAGAGACGTACAGGTTGGCTGTTGGTGCTCGGCTTTGCCG
>CAZIJC010000265.1:3484-4677 GCA_964539385.1 uncultured Anaerolineales bacterium
CTCATGACCGTGTTGAAGAGACGTACAGGTTGGCTGTTGGTGCTCGGCTTTGCCGTGGCGCTTGCGGCTATTGGGGTGGCGTGCGCCCAGGAGGCGGTCAGGGGCAAGACGAGTTACGCCCCCGTGGCAGTCACCGAAGGCTTCCGGGCCACGATGGAGCGCATGAAGGCCGCCAAGGCCGGGGTCATGAAGCGTCAGATGGACCTGCTCCGCCAGCGCTATGACCTGTCGGACCGCCCGGCCCAAGGCGTGACGATGTCGCGCGGCAAGGCGGTGCAGGAGGGCGTGCGGCTCAAACTCCCGAAGGGGTTGACCTGGGCGAAACTGGCCGCCATGACGCCGGAGGCGATCCGCGACAAGGGGCTCTGGCCCAAGGGGCTTCTGCCGCTGCCGCACCCCAATCATCCGGAGGGCGGCATGCTGTTTCCGAAGTTCCAGATCGACGCGATCAAGAAACAGACCGGCCGCGACCTGGCGCGGTTCGATCTCGATTTCGACCTGCCGGACCACCTGTTGGCCGAGTTTCCGCCGGCCATCTTTCTGACGACGCGGCCGGATCTCGGCGACGTCTCGCAAGGCCAAGTTGTCACGACCGACAACTACTACGAACTGTTCAACGGCATCCTGAACCCGAAGCAACTGGAAGGGCTGAGGCTCCTGGTGACGCCGTTCCCGCAGCAGCAGTTCAACGCCACCGAGGACCGGCGAAGCGAGCGGCCGAGCCTCGGCGTCGCCTGCTTCGACTGCCACGTGAACGGGCACACCAACGGCGCGACGCACCTGGTGGGCGACATCCGGCCGCAGGTCTTCCGCCACCGGCTCGACACGCCGCCGCTTCGGGGCGTCAACATCCAGCGGCTGTTCGGGTCGCAGCGGGCCCTGAAGTCGATTGAGGATTTCACGGAGTTCGAGCAGCGGGCCGCCTATTTCGACGGCGACCCCGTCATCGCGACCAAGAAGGGCGTGAACGTGCTGGAGCGCGCCAGCCAGGTCCACTTCATGGCCGAGTTCCAGGCGCTGCTCGACTTCCCGCCGGCGCCCAAACTGGACCTCTACGGGCGGCTCGATCCCAACAAGGCCACCCCGGAGGAACTGAAAGGCGAGGTCGTCTTCTTCGGCAAGGCCAAGTGCGCCGTCTGCCACGCGCCGCCCTATTACACGGACAACCTGATGCACAACCTGAAGGCCGAGCG
>CAZIJC010000266.1:0-4619 GCA_964539385.1 uncultured Anaerolineales bacterium
AAACGGAGCGCGGGCAGGCCGAATGCCGAATGAGAAATGCCAAATGCCAAATGCCAACGGCAAACGGCAACGGCGACAGATCTTAACGCAGAGAACGGCGGTTACGGGTTAACGGCAAACGGCAACGCGGCGCAGCCGCCGTGGAGTGCGGTGCCCTGGCACCGCTTTGACTGCCGTTCAAACGGCAAAGCGGCGGCAGGCCGCCGCACTCCATAAACGGCAATGCGGAACCTGAAAGGCTCGGATTCGATAGGCCCCGGGCGTTGGAGCGTGGCTGACGAATTCGAGCGCTTCGGCCTCAACGCTTTGGCGTCGCTATGGGTGGTCTTGGGCTGTGCATTCGGGCCGTTGACAGGAGGGCGGTTAGGGGTGTCGCCGGCGTTGCCCCGGTCCGCGGGGAATTACGTCGCGCGTCGGCGGAACTCACCACGTCCCCCCGCGCAAGCGAAAAACATGGGTAGCGTCGCAATCCGGTTAAAGTCGAACTAAGCCGAAGCCCTTCCTATGATCTGGTCGGGGTGACTGGATTTGGGCCGGCGACGGCTGCGGCCTATTCGCCGATACAGGTGAGCGTACCGTTCTTGAGGCTGATGAAGATCTTCCCGTTCGCCACGGCCATGCCGTTCCAGACGGGAAGGGTTTCCAGTTTATAATCGGCCCGTTTCTTGCCGTTTTTCTTCGAGAGAACCCACAAGGCGCCGCCGTTGCGTCCCTCGATGTTGGCCCAGGGGTCGGCCGGGTCCACTTCATTGGCAAAACCCGCCAGCAGGAGCGCGTTTTCGGCCACCACCATGGTCAAAGGTGCAACGGGAAACGTGTCGGTTTGCCACGCGTCTTTTTTCCCGTTCTTTTTCAGCCTCACGCCGTCGGTTTCGATCTCGGGAAGGTGCGTAAGACCGGTTTCTTTTTCTGAGACCCGGTTTCTATCCGGGATCATCGTCGTATCGCCACCCTGCGGAACGTAGAGTTTGTGCTGGCCGGAGCCCGGCTTCTTGTACATGTGTACCGAATAGGAGTTGCCTTCTTCAAAGGCGATCATATTGCCATTGACTCTGTTGTATCTCCAATTAAGGCGATGGAACCAGAAGTCATCAAAAAAGGAACTTTGCGGGTTCAGGCAGCCGGCCTCGGGGAAGACGTAGTCGTCTTTCCCGATCTTCAGGGGGAACCCGAAGTCAAGTTGTCTGGATCGCGCATAGAGGGCCTTTCCGTCGGAAACAAGAATGTTTGAGGCGGCCCCCTTTGTGTCCTCCGGCATGGTTTTCGGCTTATTGTCGGCCAATCGATTATGTTGCTGGACCTCATGAATGACGTTTTGGCCCAGCAGGCGGCCGGTGGCGGCGTCGAGGGCATAGAGATAAATCCCCCCGTCGACAAAAGCGGACCGCCCGGCCGTGACGTACGCCACCCCGCCGGAGACCAGGACGCTCCCGTGCACGGGCCATGCCGACGCGACCTGGTCATGGTCCATGATGTGGCGCGGATAGGGCGCGGCGCGAAAACGCCAAACCAGTTCGCCGTCCGCGGCCCGCAGGCAATACACGCATCCGTCGGCGGAGCCGAAAAGGACCATCCCGCCGCAGATCGAAGGCGGAGAGTCCACTCGGCCTCCCGCCGAGAACGTCCAGAGTTTCCGGCCGCTCTGCTCGTCAAAGGCGAGGACGTTGTGCTTGTCAACGGCGCCGACGTATACGCGTCCTGCGGCGATGACCGGGGGCGTCAGCTTGGCGCCAACCTGCACATCCCAGAGCGTTCTTGCGGTGTCGGGCACGGCGGTCTTCACGGAACTGCTGCGCATGGCGTCGTGGCGAAACATCGGCCAGGAACGTGCGGGCGAGAAGTGTTCGTCCGGAACAGCCCCAAACGCCTTGCCCTTGCGAAGCGGGTTCCGGGGGGTTTCGCTGTCCTCGAAAAACGCTTCCGCCGTTTTCTCCGACGCCAGCGCATAGAAACCAAACAGTTTAGCCGTTATATGACACGTGCATGGATCCGGCAGTTTGTAGAGGAGGCCGTTGGCCGGCATGTGCCCGTAGCGGCATTCCCCCCTCGCCCAGTGATGGAGAGAGACCTCTCCGGTTTCGTATTCGGCGAACTCGGCGCCCCGTCGTCCCGTAATCATATACTTCACGGTCGACTTGTTCGGATAACACCGATGATGGTGCCCGGCATGGGCCACCACCTTCTCGACGGAGTGTTTCTTGGCCACCTCTCCGGTGGCGAGGTCCAAGGCCATAATCTCCATCTTCTTGATGTCGCCGATCCAGACGAGATCGCCTATGCCGAAGACCTCCGGAACCTCGATATGCCCGATGGTGGTAAACCGGGGGCGTTGCCACCTTATCTGGCCGGCTTCTGCGTCAATGGCGGACAGGGTGCCTTTGTCGCCGATCAGCAGGAAGCCGTTGTGATAGAGCAGCGAGGTCTTTCCGCTGACCTTTTGGGCGATTCGGAAACGCTCCTTGCCGGTTCTCAGGTCGAGCCCAACCACCGTCTTGCCATCCGCAGCAAGGAACACGCCTTTCTCCGAGGCCGCAAGCAGAAGCTGCTTCATGGATCGCAACCGGTCGAATTTATCGGATACCCCCGTATACGGCCCGGCCTTCCACAAGACCTCGCCGCTGATCGATTTGATCGCCCATACCATTTTCTCGGACGTATTTTCCTCGGTCGGCCTGACGGAAAAGCCGACGCCGGGCAGCGGCTTCTGCTCCCGGTCGTTCACCGACACGTACAGCACGCCGTCGCGGTGGACCATTTCATCGGCATACTCCGTGCCGTGGTATTGGAGCAGAGTCCGGCCGGTGGCCGGGTCCAGCGCGCTGACCGGCGCATTGTAGCCGAGGGTCACAAACACCCGGTCTTTGCTCGCCACCATCCGCTTGTTGACGTGATACGGATGGTTGAAGCGGGCCCCGTGACCTCCGGCCCACCAACTCCATGCCGTATCTCCCCACGGCCCCATATCGCGTTTCCACAAGGTCTTTCCGTTAAAGGCGTCTCGGGCGACGAGACGCCACTTGTCGGGAAGGCCGGTAAAACCGATCGGCGATTCATCCTGAATGTAGAAGATCCGCCCATGGGCTCCGACCAGGACGGTCGTGCCGGGCGTCATGGCATGATGACGCTGAAGCATCGGGCCGGATACCCATCTTACGTGTCGCGGCGGCCCGACCACCGTATCTTGCGCCACCATGTTGCCTTCGGCCTTATTCCGGAAATGGGTCCATTCATCCATCGCTTCGGGATAGGGCTTTCGGATGGGCTTGCCGTCCAGAAACGCCACCCCATAAGGCGCCAGCACCCGCATGGCCTCGGCCTCGGCGACACCGTCTCCTGCGACAAGCAGGTTCACGAGATTCTCTGCATACGGCAGTCGGCCGCTCGACAAGGCCGACTCGCGAGCAGAAACTCGCCTGGACAAACCGTGACCGTCAATCGTCTTGCGCATGGCTGCAACCGTGTCGGCGTCATCATGCAAGACCTCGACGACGAATCGACTCTTTCGGGCAATGGCCTCGGCCAGTGCGGGATCCGGCATATCGGCCAAAACGCACAGCCCGTCCAAGCGGCCTGCAGACTTGAGAATATCGTCGGCCCGGTTCTCCGCGTCCCGGGCAACGGCCACGCTGCAAACACAAAACAGCAACACGCCTATGTGTGCCATGCGCATGGAGCACCATCTCCTTTCATATCGTCTCCGGGCACAACCCCCGCCAGAAGAACGAAAGGCGAATTCACATCGTAAGTGCAACGGGGGGAAAGAACGGAAGGACATCGCGGCGGGAGTCCGATAGATTGGGGTCACTTGAGGACCTCGATCCAAAGGAGCCGACGCGATGTCCTACCACCATCTTACCACCGACGAGCGACAGGTCATCTGGCAAATGCGGCGTCTCGGCAAGAGCCGCGTGGTCGATGATGCATGAGCATGATTGCCCACCGCGCAAACCGGGTCTCAGCGGGATAGCGGGCGGGTGCGGCGCTTGGTCGGGCTGTTATCTTGCTCCGTTCCAGCGGTGCTGCTGCTGCTGGCCGTCGGCGGTCCAAAGGCCGTCGAAGCGAGACAGGTTGTCGGTAAAGGTCATCTTCAGGTCGCCGGTGCCGTTCTTGTCTTCCCATCGGCACTGAAGTTGACGAGGGCCGACGACGCGAAAATCAGACAGTTTGCCGGGGACAGCGGTTCCGTTTTCATCCAACTCATAGGCGCCCTTTAGCGCGCCTTTCGCATCGACGGAAAACGTCGTTGTTCCGGGAAACTTCGTATCACCGCCCCACATGCCGCCCTTATAACTCCCTGCAATTTGAGTTGCCCAACTGTCGGCGCCGTGACCTTCCTTTGGGGGGTACACACACCCCGCTGCCAAGCCCATTGCGACGATCAGGCACAAGGTAAACACCACGCGGGTTTTCATCTTCTGCTCCTTTGTGTTGGCGTAACCGTGATTATCCGGTTGCGTATAAGGCGCCGAACGCGGGCAGAATTGCGGCAGAAGCCGCCTGCCGGAAACTCGACCCCCATAGACTACCCGGAAATGTCTGCAACCGCAATAGTGGCACTCCAGATTGTCAACGCAAAGCAGAAATGTCCGGTTTCGTGCAAGACGAAAGTGTCCGCTTGA
>CAZIJC010000267.1:0-4536 GCA_964539385.1 uncultured Anaerolineales bacterium
GCCCGCCGTCTCTCGGGCGTCGATGGGGTCGGGGGCCGCGTCGCCGGGGGGATCAACGGGCATGTCGGCCATCGACACGGGCCGCCGGCTTTCGCGGCGCTTCAGGTCGAGGCAGCGGTTGACGACGATGCGGTAGAGCCAGGTGGTGAACTTCGCTTCGGGCCGGTAGTCGGCCGAGGCACGATGGATGCGGACGAAGACGTCCTGGGCCACATCCTCGGCCAGGTCCCACCGGTCGAGGAAGCGGTAGGCGACGGCCATGACCGATTCCTGGTGTCGGCGGACGAGTTCCTCCAGGGCTGCCATGCGGCCGGCGGCCACGGCTGCCATCAGTTCGGCATCTGATTTCGGGCCCGTATCCAAGCCGATTTCGCCTCACGCGTGGTGCTGAAATCGCGGAATTCTAGGGGCGTATGGGCTAAAAAGACAAGGGCGCCGCAGGGAAATGCGGCGGCGGACGTTCCATAGACAGCCGGTTCACCGCCGGCGGCGTAGCAAAATGGGCCAGGGGGCGTTTTCAGAAGGGAGTTCGATATGCGACGTGTGATGACTGTTGTAGGAATCGTGGCGTTGGTGGCCGTGTTGGCCGTCGGGACCGTGGCGCTTGCCGGCAAGAGCCGCACCCGCGACTGTGCCGAGGTCCGGCTCTGTGAGCAACTCGCGCCCTGCGCCGACCGGAACCGCGATCAGGATCGCGATCAGGATCGCGACGGCGACCAAAAGCAGGACCGCGACCGCGACCGCATCTGCGACTGCGGGAACTTCATCGACATGGACGGCGACGGGTTCTGCGACAACTGCGACTGCCCCGGCATGCCGCAGGACGGTACCGGAAAGCAGCACCGGGGAGGCCGGTAGCACGCAGGTTGTAAATTACCGCACTTGCTGAGGGGCAAGAGGCGGCACTGGAGGCGGGTCTGCCAGGGGCGGGGCGGACCCGCCTGCTTTTCATGGCGTTTTCCTGTCCCCTTTTCCCCTGAAGGCGGCGCGGGGACACGCCTACTTCCTCGGTCACTCGCCCGAGGACTGTTTTACATGCGACCCAGGCCCGCGACGCCCTGAAGGCCGCCGGCGCCCGCGTCAAACTCGTGACCTACAAAGGGGGTCACGGCTGGACAGGCGACGTCTGGGGGCGGATCCGCCAGGGCATCGCCTGGCTGAAAGAACAGACCGGGGGGCTCGGCAGCCGACCCGGCCGGCTGGCGTTACTTCTTGCCGCTTCGGACGGGCTTGAACTTGCCGGCGATGAGTTTCACGCGCAGGGCCGTGAAGAGGGCCCGGGTGTCGACCACGCCCAGCCTCAGTGGCCTCGGGTCCGGCCCCCGTCCTTTCGGCAGTGCGAAGTCCGACGCTTTCCCCTCCCACCGTACGGCCGGTTTCCCGTCGAGGGTGACCGTGATCTCGCCCTGGCCGGCGCCCCCCGTGACCGTGATCTCCGCCACATACTTCCGCCCCTTGGCCAGCCTCAATTCCCCCTTCGCCCGGTCGGCCCCGTTCACCGACAGGGCGTTCTTGGAGCCCTCCAGCTGCCACCGGCAGGTCGCCTCGGCGGCGGGGAACGAAACGTAGACATTCCTCGCCCGTTCCAGCGCCGTGAACTCCACCTGGAGCCGGTAACTTCCCTCGATCGACACGGGGATCTTGCACTTCGGGTGCCAAGCGGTTTCCAGCACGAGGATCCCGTCGTCCTTCCGTTCCCACGTCCCTTCCTCCACGTCCCTCTTCAGGTCCACCAGCCTCAGCAGGTCGACCCATCCGGCGGATGAGGCCGTGGAGGCGTCGCGCGACGCCGGGGCCAGTTTCTCCAGGGCCTCGTCCACCTTCTCGAGGGCCAGCGTCGTCTGGGTCCGCGCCAGATCGTCTGCCTTGTGCAGCTCCAGGAGCCGTTTGTAGTACCCCCGCGCCCGCGCGAGCATGCCCCCCTTCGCGCTCGGCCCCGCCTCGTTCGCCAGTCCCCGGTACCAGTCCCCCAGTTCCATGCACGCCAGCTCAGGGCACTCCTCTACGCCCTTGGCCGCCGCGGGAACATACTTCTTCATCGACGCCTCCGACGCCTCGTCGATGAACCGGCTCGCCTCGACCGGGTTGTCGAGATCGACGAGCAGCAGCTTCACAAGCTGCGACCGGGTCGCGGCGTTGGTCGGATCGGCCTTCAGCCGCTCCTCCAGCGCCGCCGCCTCCTTCTCCGTCCTCTCGCGAACCGCGAGGCCCTGGAGCCGGGCCTGGATGTCGTTGGCGGCATCCGAGTGGATCCGCTTCGCCACGGCGAGCGCCCTGCGGCAAAGGGCGACGGCGGCGGTGGCGTCGCCCGCTTCGGTCCGGGCATCGATTGCCACCACGAACGCCGCGATCAGCGCTTCCCCGGCTCCGACACGGTTGGTGCCCCGCGCCGCGTCGTACTCGGCCCGATAAAGGGTCACGATGTTCTCCAGACACGCGGCCTTCTTCTCGGGCACTTCCCATGCCAGCCGTTTCATGGCCTCGATGGCCGTGGCGTGCCCCGTCGGATGGGTCTTGCCGAGTTTCCACGCCTTCTCGCACAGCACGGCCAGGAAGTCGGGCTGCTTGGTCGCCTTCTGGGCGGCTTCGAGGAGCTTGGCCGCCAGGGCCACGTCGTCGTCCGGATCACGCGTGGAGGCGACGCGCTTGAGGTCCTCGCCGTACAGGTTCTCGAAGGCGTCGAGGGCCTCGGCCGCCCGGGTGCTGCGCGGCAGAATCGACAGGACAAGGCCGGCCAGAAGAAGCGCGCGAAGGGGTCGAGTCATTCTGTTCTCCCAGATGCTCCTCTGGCTGACGCGGCGCAACGACACGCACATTGTTGCCGCGCCGGGTATCGCCGCCGCGTTTGCTGCGCTGGTGCCGTTTCCAGGAAGGTCGTGCGACTTCTGAATGTCACACCGATTGCCTGTCAACCGAGATTTCCCAGATGACTGTCTGCTGACGAGCGCCATCAGCCGTCTCCAGGATGCTACGTCGCTTGGGAGTTTCCTTCAAGGGGAAAAGGGGACAGGGGGAAAGGGGGAAAGGGGACATTCTTACTTTGTTGCTCGTGATTGAGCCTGGAATCGGCGCTGCGGCCGCGTGGCCGTCGGCCGAAGGAGCCGGAAAAATAGAATGTCCCCTTTGTCCTGTCCCCTTTTTTCCCAACGCCGCTGGAACGGTGAGGGGGGGAATCCGTTTGGGATGCGGCGAGGTGTCCGAAATCTCGGCCGATGCCGGCGGCGGGTGTGGTATAATTTTCGCCCCGACGCTCGACGGTCGAGCGGAAGGTACACGGGCAGGTTTCGGAGACGATGGAGACGGAAAGGCGGGGCGAGATGAACAGCCGACGTGGTTGGATGTGTTGTGCGGTGGCGATTGGCTTGGCGGCGGCGTGGGCGGCGCCGGCGCAGGCGCTGCGGAAGCGGGCGACCTACGACGTGCAGACCAAGGCCACACCCGACGCCCAGGCGGGCGGGTGGTTCATCAACCTCGGCATCACCGGCGCACGCGGGAAACTGGTGCCCGAGGCACCGACCGTCATGGAGGTGGCCTACGTCTTCCCGGACACGCCCGCACACGGCAAACTCAAGGTCGGCGACAAGATCGTCGGCGCGGGCGGCAAACCGTTCAAGACGCCGCACAAGTTCGGCTACGGGATGGACTACTTCGGCTACGAGGGGCCGATGATGGACATCGGTAACGCCCTCGAGGCCAGCCAGGGCCCAACGCTCAAGGGCAAACTGACGTTCGGCGTGATCCGCGGCGACGAGAAGAAGCAGATCGAACTGAGGCTGCCGACCCGCTACGGCCGGTTCTCCAAGACCTACCCGTTCGCGTGCAAGAAGACCGACCGCATCCTCCAGGAACTCTACCCGTACCTCCTCCGCCGGCAGCGGCCGGACGGATCCTGGACCGGCCGGCCGCATGTCAACGCCTTCGCGGCCCTGGCGCTGCTGGCGAGCGGCCGGGAGCCGTACATGCCCGCGGTGCGGCGGGCGATGGCGTACTTCGCCAAGGTCACCAATGACCAGATCAACTACGGCGGCCTCGACTGCTGGAAGTATGGCCTCTACGGCGTCTGCCTGGCCGAGTTTCACCTGGCGACCGGCGAGGAGCAGGCCCTGCGGGAACTCGAGGAGATCAACCGCTGGCTACTCAAGGCCCAGTTCACCAAGCCCTACCGCAAGGGACGCGGCGCCGGCGGATGGGGCCATCGGCCGACCGACCGACCGGGGGGCAACGGCTACGGACCCATCTGTATCATCACGGCACAGGCGATGGCCGCCTGGTCGCTCATGGCCCAGTGCGGCATCGAGGTCGACCGCAGGCGCTTCAGCCTGGCGCACGAGTTCCTGGCCAAGGCGACCAACAACATCGGCTACGTCTGGTATGCCGACAGCAACGGCGGAGACAACAAATACGCCGACATGGGCCGGACCGGCGGCTCGGCCGTGGCACACGCCATGTGCCCGTTCGGCGGAAAGGCGTTCCGCGACTTCGCGCTGCGCAACGCCCGGTGCATCGGCACCAACACCAAGACCTTCCCCGACACGC
>CAZIJC010000268.1:0-4521 GCA_964539385.1 uncultured Anaerolineales bacterium
CCTTGAGTTGCGGGAGCAGGAGTTCGTCGACGTACGGGCCGAAGACGGAGGTGTTCTTCTTGTCGCGCCGCCGGTTCGGCCCGACGCGGGCCCACGCAGGATGACGCTTGACGGCCTCCCAGTCCTGGACGCCGGAGTAGTGCACGTACAGGGCCACGCCGCGCGCGGCCGTCACGTCGCGCCAGATCCTCAAGGGGTCGCGCACGAAGCCCGGCGCCGGGTGGCCGACCTTGGTCGGATACGACGACAGTCCGGGGGGTCCCTTGCAGTCGCATTGAATGTAATCGGGCCGAACGCGCTTGATGATGTTACGGACCATCTCGCGGGTAACGTTCCTGCCGATGCGCTTGCAGTCGTCGCCCGCGTGGAAATCGAAATGGACGCCCAGGAAACTCTTGGAGCGCCTCCGTCGTCTCCGCCGTCGCTTTGGAGCCATCTTTCGGTGTTCCTCGCCCGCTGAACCTACTGAACCCCCCGGTCGCGCGGCGTAACGCTCCAGCACCCGGTGGAGGACTTATGATACCGGCCGCGCCACGCGGCGTCTACCTTTCGCCCGAGCATGAGGCATTGGCGTTGTGGCCGCTTCGCGTCAGGGGCAAGGCGGGACGCCGCCCGCGGGCCTCCTTCGCGCGCAGCCGCACCATAGGCGGAGAACAAGCGGTGACGAAGTCACAGACCGACTCTGCCGTGACGTGTGCCGGCGGCCGAGCGCATTCGGCAGGCTCAGGGCAGGCTTGCCCCGGCCGCGTCCTTTGCCCTCATTGCGGTTGCTTTGCGCCGGCCATGTCGGCCTTGGTGCCGGCGATGAGGGCTTTGAGGGCGTCGGCCTGGGCCTGTTTCGCATGCTTCCAGGTCTTGGGCAGGGAGGTGCCTTCGCCGGCCAGGCGTGCTTCGGCCGCCTGCCGCGCGGCCTGGATCTCGGCTGCGAGCGAGGCGTGCAACTCCTCCAGTTCGGTCACCCGGTAGAACGCGCCCTGCCACTGGGCGATGCCCTGCTTCAGCCGAAACTTCTCGGGGACGGCACGCAGGACCTCCGAGAAGGCCCTGAGGCGATTCACGAGCGTACCGGTGCGGCTGCCGGCGCTGCGGCTCTCGGTGGTCAGTTTGGTCCGCTCGGCGAGCAGTGGTTTCTGACCGTCTTTGAATTCCGTGCGGAGTTCATCGAGTTGTTTGCGACACTTGGTGATGGTGGCGTCGGACTCGGTGAAGGCCCCCTTGGCCTGTTTGCGGAGTTCGTTGTAGCGTTTCATCGCCTGCTCGTACTGCTGCCTGCGCCGGCGGTTCTGTTCCTCGACGTAGCGGGAGTTGCTGTCCCAACCGCCGCCCCAGCCCGACCTCCCCGAGTCCTGCACGAGATTCGGTTTGGAGGGCGGCCGCATGGACAGAACACGCTGGGCGAGTCGCCGTTTGGCTTCGGCCTGGGCCAATTCGCGCTCGACCGGCTGCTTCTTGGTGCGCCACTCGGCCAGCATCTTCGCGGCGGCCTTGGTGATCTCGGCGATACGCTCTTTACCCGGCTTGTTCTTTTCAAGTTCCGTCTCGATGGCGGCCCGTGTCGTGCGGCAAGAATCGAGCAGGCCCGTCATGGACACCCACTTGCCGCCGTAATGCACCTCGCCCTTGGCGTAGTGCGCCTGCGATTCCTCGGGCGTCGGTTTGCTCGAGCCGGCCTCCTCGGCCGCAACGCCCACGGCACACAGCAGTGCAGCAGACATCATCAACCCCGCCACCAACACGCTTGAGTGTTTGCGATGCATCATCAGCCCCCTGCTCGTAGCCCCTCGTCCCGCATACACGGCGTGCGGCCGTTGTGCTCGATGCGCTCCGCTGCTGCGGCCACAAAGTAAAGCATACGTATCCCGCGCCGAATGTCAAGCCGCCGCGGCCATTTGCCGGAGAACACTCGCAAAATCCGGTGGACGCTGCTAACATTCGCACTACATGGAAGCCAATCGCCCGAACATCCTCTGCTCGCTCCTCGTCAACCTCGCCTACGCGCTTGCGGCGGTGGTGGCCTGGCCGTATTACCTCTTCCTGCTGGCCACGCGCAAAAAGTACCGAAGCGGCATGACCGAACGCTGGGGGCTCGTGCCGAAACGCACACTCGGACTGCAGCAGCGATTCTGGGTCCACTGCATCAGCGTCGGCGAGGTCGAGGCCGCACGCACCTTCATCCCCGCCCTGGCCGAGGCCTACCCCGACGCCGAGATCGTCCTCTCGACCACCACCATGACCGGCCGCCGCCGGGCCCGCGCACGATTTGGCGACTTAGCCGTCTTCCACTTCCCTATCGACCTGTGGCCGTGCGTCCGACGCGCACTGAAACGCGTGAAACCGTCGGCCGTCATCCAGGTCGAATCGGAATGGTGGCCCAACTTCTTCTTCATGGCCGCACGACGCAACATCCCCGTCGTCTGCGTCAACGTCCGCATCACCGAGCGCAGCGCACGCAGGTACCGGCACATCCGGCCCGTCATGCGGGCAACGTTCAACGCATGCGCCGCCATCGGCGTCCAGGCCGACCTGTACCGCGACCGGCTTGTTGCGCTCGGCGCCGACGGCGACCGCATCCGCGTCACCGGCCAGATGAAACACGACGGCGTCACGTTCGCCGATACCGTGGAGGGCGCCGAGGACCTCGCCCGCGAGATGAAGATCGAGCCGGGCGAGTCGGTCCTCGTCGCCGGCAGCACCGGCCCCGGCGAAGAGCAGACGCTGCTTGCGGCCTACCAGCAGGTCCGACGCATGTATCCGCGTCTGCGGCTGGTGATCGTCCCGCGTCGGCCGGAGAACTTCGAGGCGGCGGCCGGGTCGATCCTGGCGGCCGGCCTCGGCGTGGTCCGCCGATCGCGCACCACCCAGTGGCAGGGCTCCAAACTCCTGCCGCCCGTCATCCTCGGCGACACCATGGGCGAACTCATGAAATGGTACGCCCTCGCCGACATCGTCTTCGTCGGCCGCAGCCTCCTGCCCCTCGGCGGGTCGAATCCGATGGAACCCGGATCGCTCGCCAAGCCGCTCCTCTGGGGGCCGGAGATGTTCAACTTCCCCGTCGAGGCCCCTGCCCTCCTCGAAGCCGGCGCCGCATGCCAGGTCGCCGGCGCCGAGGAACTCGCCGACGCCATCGCCGACCTCTTGACGCACCCCGACCGGCGCCGTCAAATGGGTGCCGCTGCACGCGAGACCATCCGCAAGATGCAAGGCGCCACCGCCAGGACCATCGACCTTGTGCGCCGGACACTGAGCAGCAACGAGTAAGGCCAAACCGATGCGTGCCACGGCCGGTCTCGTTCGGCCGTGCACCAGGCCGCTGAGAGAATGCCATGAGCCGCCAACAACGCAAGACCCTGATGAGCCGCGTCCGAAGCGTGGTCGTCAAACTCGGCAGCAACGTCCTGGCCGACGAGAGCGGCCTGCTCGGGCGCGAGCAGATTCGCTCCATCGCCGACCAGGTGACGGCGCTCGCGGATCACGGCCTTCAGGTCGTCATCGTCTCCAGCGGCGCCATCGCCGCCGGCATCGGCGAACTCGAACTCCCCGGCCGCCCCGAGGCGCTCCCCCACCTTCAGGCCTGCGCCTCGGTCGGACAGTCGAAGTTGATGATGATGTTCGACGCCGCATTCCGCCCGCACGGCCGCCACGCCGCACAGATCCTGCTCGTACGCGACGACGTGGAAGACCGCACGCGGTACCTGAACATCCGCAACTGCATTACCGCCCTCCAGGACTACGGGGCCGTGCCCGTCGTCAACGAAAACGACACGGTCAGCGTCGACGAGATCCGTTTCGGCGAAAACGACGTGCTGGCAGCCATGGTCACCAACCTCCTGCGGGCCGACCTGCTCGCCCTGCTGACGACCGTCGATGGCGTCTTCCGCGACACCGGCCGCACCGACCGTTTCGACGTCGTCGAAGACATGACCGAGGTGGCGGCCGCCGCCGACCAGACCCGCTCCTCGCTCGGCGCGGGCGGCATGCCGACGAAACTCGAGGCCGCCGCCATGGTCGTGGCGGCCGGAGAAATGGCAGCCATCGCCAACGGACGCACACCGAACATCCTCGCGGACCTGTTGGCGGGCGAACCGGTCGGCACGCTCTTCGTGCCGACGGCCGATAAGATGAACGCTCGCAGCCGGTGGATCGGCCTGACGCGGCGTCCGCGCGGCAAGGTGCGCATCGACGCCGGCGCAGCCGACGCCGTCCGCGGCCGCAAGAGTTTGCTGGCTTCCGGCATCACAGGCGTGGAAGGCGACTTCGCCCGCGGCGACGTGGTTGCCATCGTCGGCCCCGACGGCGTGACCATCGCCCAGGGCCTCACGAACTACGGCGCCGAAGACGTCGAAAAGATCAAGGGACTGCGCACCAGCCGCTTTGCCGCCGTCCTCGGCGACCACCAGTACGACGAAGTCGTCCACGCCGACAACCTCGTCCTGACAGGCTAAGCGGTCTTACGTAAGTCTTTTGCCGTGGCGAGAACGGCACCCGCTCGCTTACGCTCGCGGCTAGTTATACTCGCGCCCG
>CAZIJC010000269.1:0-4478 GCA_964539385.1 uncultured Anaerolineales bacterium
CGGTCGCGGCCGGCGGCGTGGTTGCGGACGAGCCGGCGGTACGTCCGGAACGAGCCGACGTTCAGCGTGGCCGCGCAGCCGGTGAAGTCGATGCCCGTGGCGGCGAGCGCCGCATCCACCATCAGGCCGTAGGCGCTGCCCTCGCCGGCGTCGGCCCAGGTTGCCTTCTCCCACACCTGGTCGGGGAACCGTTGGTTGGGCCAGCGCGCCTCGACCATCATGCGGCCATCGAGGAAGAGTTGGTGGAAACGTTTGTCCGTGCGGGCGCGGTAGATGGCGCCCTCGGCCTTCTGCCACGTCAGGTCGAGCGGGTCGGCGCCGGAGAGGACGACCGTCTCGCCCGGCATGGCCATGATGCGGATAGGCGCCGTCTCGGTGCCCGACGCCTTCAGCCGCACCGTCTCGCGGTACGTGCCGCCGCGGACGATGCACGTGTCGCCGGGGCGGAGGCGGTCTGCGGCTTTCTGGATGGTGCGCAGCGGTCGGTCGCGCGTGCCGGGATGCGAGTCGTTGCCGTCGGGCGCGACGTAGTATTCGGCGGCGGCCGCAGGCGCGGTCACAAGAAGGAATACGGAGACTGCTGCGACATGTTTGTGGAAACAGTTTGACATAGCGTTGTAGTACTAGCCGCGCACGTAAGTAAGCGGCGCTGCCACATGGCAACACCTCCCACCCGAAGGCCTTCACGCAAACAGGTTCCGATCCAGCCGCCGGTACTGCACGGCCTCGGCAAGGTGGGTCGCGGTGACGTTTTCCGGGGGTGGGCGTCAACCCGTCCTTGGCTCAGTTCCAATTCGCCTTGCCGCTGCGGCAGCGATCAAGAGGAAGACGGCTGTCAGGGCGCCGGGGCATAGACGGCCTCCTCGAGGATACCTTCCCGCAGGGCGGGCTTGAGGGCGTCCAGGAGCACCAGGTCCACCGGCCGGTCGAACACATCTTCCAGGAAGGCCTTCAGGTCCATGTAGGCGTCGAAGGTCTTGGTCTCGAACTCGACCAGGAAGTCGAGGTCGTGCGGCTCGGCCCCGTCGCCACGGGCCGCCGAGCCGAAGAGCCCCAAGCGTCTCACCCCCAGCCGGCGCAGCGTCTCACGGTTGTCGGCGAGGCGCTTCAGGATCTCGTCTCGCAGCGTGGACATGGCTCGGTCTCGCCGGTTCTCGCATCCGCTCCCAGGCGGATTGTGCTGGAAGGGGACGGCCCTGTCAACTACGAAAGACCAGCCGCGCTACACGCCGGAACATAACTTGCGCCGCGATCAAGAAACAGAATGCAGCGCTGCGGGATCACTTGCCTTTCTTCTTGGGCTGATAGTCGGGGTTCGCCTTGGGCATCTTGGCGTTGGCCGCCTTGAGGTGCGCGACGAGGCGGGCGTCGAGGCGCTTCACCACGTCGGCCTCGCGGTCGGCGAGGTCGGTCTTCTCGGAGAGGTCGTCTTTGAGGTTAAACAGTTCGTACGTCTTGCCGTCGTAGCGTTTGATGAGTTTCCAGTCGCCGGCGCGGATGATGCTGTACGGCACGATGCCGCCGCGATAGTGCGGGAAGTGCCAGAAGATGGCGTCGCGGCGGAGCGTGCCGGCGCCCTTCAGGAGCGGCATGATGCTCTCGCCGTCGATGGGGCGGTCGTTCGGCAGGGCCACGCCGGCCGCCTCGCAGGCGGTGGGGAAATAATCGACGCTGGTGACGGGCACGTCGCAGATGGTGCCCGGCTTGACAAGGCCCGGCCATCGGACGATGAGCGGCTCGCGGATGCCGCCCTCGTAGGGGTTCCCCTTTCCGGACCGAAGCGGCGCGTTGTTCGTGGGGCCCAGGAGGCCGCCGTTGTCGGACGTGAAGATGACGAGCGTGTTCCCGGCCACGCCGCACTCCTCGAGCGTAGCCATGATGCGACCGACGGCGTCGTCCACGCTGTGGACCATGGCGGCATAGGCGGGGTTTTTCTGGTTGGTGGGCGTCTTGGCCTTGTACTTGGCGACGAGGTCCTTCTTGGCCTGGATGGGCGTGTGGACGGCGTAGTGGGCCATGTAGAGGAAGAAGGGGCGGTCGTGGTGCTTCTTGATGAATGCGGCGGCCTCGTCGGCCTCGCGGTCGGTCAGGTACTCGCCCTCTTTGCGCGGCTTGATGGTGGGGATCTGCCCTTGCCGCGGGTTCTTGTACGGGTCGAAGTAGGAGGGAGGCTGTCCGTAGTCGCAGCCGCCGATGTTGTAGTCGAAGCCCTGCCGGTCGGGGTACTGGTCGTCGGGTCCGAGGTGCCACTTGCCGATGTGGCAGGAGGTGTAGCCGGCGGGTTTCAGGGCCTCGGCGATGGTAATCTCTTCGAGTTCCATCCAGAGGGCGTTCTTGGGGCAGAGGATCGGCCGGTTCTTGCCGCCCGTGTACCCGCTCGGGTTCTTCTTGTCGGCCGGAATCTTGCCGCCCTGGAACCGTGAGCGGATCCAGTCCGTCACGCCCAGGCGCGCGGGGTACCGGCCGGTCATGACGGCCGCACGCGTGGGCGAGCACACGGCACAGGCCGCATAGCCGTTCGTAAACTTCATACCCCCCGCGGCCAGGCGGTCGATGTTGGGCGTCTCGTAGTACCGGCTGCCATAACAGGCGGCGTCGGTCCAGCCCATGTCGTCGATGAGAATGAGGACGACGTTCGGCTTGTCCTTGCGCGGCGCCCCCGACGCCATCGATCGCGGCAGCGCGAGTGCGGCGGCCGAGAGGCCGACCGTTTTCAGGAAGTTGCGGCGTTTCACAGGCTTCTCCTTTCCGGGTGGCGGCGTCTGTTCGGGGAGGCCGACAGGTGCCGTCCTGTGGTCCTACAGGGGCCGGCTGCGGTTCTGGCTTTTGTATTGCTTGAGCAACGCGGTGAGGCGTTCGACGACCTGCGGCCGCTCGCGCCAAAGGTTCTTTTCTTCGCCGGGGTCGGCGGCCACGTCGTAGAGTTGCCCCGGTGGTTCGTTCGGTCCTTTGCCGCCCCGCGTCCAGCCGCCGGAGCCCTGGCCGAGAACGAGTTTCCAGTTACCCTGGCGAACGGCAAACATCCCTCCAATCGAATGGTGGACGATGGCTTCCCGAATAGGCTTGTCGCGTTTGTGGCCAAGGAGCGCCGGGAGGATGTTGTAGGAGTCTTCGCCTGCATCGTCGGGGAGGTCCTGGCCCAGGATGGCGGCCAGTGTGCCCATGAGGTCGACGTGGCAGATGGGTTCGTCGTTGGTCGCGCCGGCGGGCACGTGGTGAGGCCAGCGGGCGATAAACGGCACGCGGTGCCCGCCGTCCCAGACGTCCGCCTTGATACCGCGGTAGATGTGGCTCGGGTTATGGCCGTACCGGCGGACCGAGTTGGTCGGGCCGCTCATGCCGGTTCCGTCGCGGCCTGGCGAGCCGTTGTCGCTGGTGAAGATGAGCAGCGTGTCATCCGCCAGGTGGTTGCGGTCCAGGGCGGCGATGACCTGTCCGACCACGTGGTCCACCTGGCAGACGAAGTCGCCGTAGGCGCCGGCGCGGCTCTTGCCGCGGAACTCCGGAGCCGGGGCGATGGGCGTGTGGGGGGCGGTCAGCGGCATGTACAGGAAGAACGGTCGGCCCGGGCGTTGCCGGCCTTGGCGGTCGATGATCTCGACGGCCTTGCGCTCGAGCGCCGGCAGAATCTTGACCAGGTCCCAGCCCTCCAGCATGGGGCCGGCATTGCCGAACATCGACTTGGGCTTCGGCTTCGTCGGGATGCCAACCGTCCGGTCGTTCTCGATGAAACAGTACGGCGGGTAGTTCGGTACGGCCGTGCCGAAGTAATAGTCGAACCCGCGCGTGGTCGGCCCGTCGGCGATCGGTTTGGTGAAGTCGACGCCCTGTCCCAGGCTTCCCACCTTGACAGGTTTGCCGTCGGCGGTGCGCCAATCCCAGCCCAGGTGCCATTTGCCGATGCAGGCCGTGTCGTAGCCGTGCCGGCGGAGCATGGCCGGCACGGTCAGCCGGTCCGGTTCAATGAGAGGTCGGCCCCACGGCCGAAGCACGCCCCGCTTCATCTGGCTCCGCCAGCAGTACCGGCCGGTGAGCACGGCGTATCGCGTTGGGGTACACACGGCCGAGGGCGAGTGCGCGTCGGTGAACCGCATGCCCTGTTTGGCCAGGGCGTCGAGGTTGGGCGTCGGGATTCGCGAGTTCGGATTCTGGCAGGCGAGGTCGCCGTAGCCCATGTCGTCGGCCAGGATAAAGACGACGTTGGGTTTGGTCCGGGCGGGCGCGGCGTGGGCGGCCGACGGCCATCGGGGGCCCGCGGCGAGCGCGGCGGCTGCACCGACGGTTTTCAGGAAGTGGCGGCGGTTCATGTGTTACCCCTTTCGCAGTCACGAACAGATGGCGGCGGCCAAGCCCGCCGGCTAGAGCAGTTAACGCTTGCCTGTAGCACGTTGCGCGGCGGGCAATCCTGCCCGCCGCGCGACGCAGGTGCCGCGCTACGCGGTGGGCAAGATTGCCCACCGCGCGAGGATCCGCTACAT
>CAZIJC010000270.1:0-4394 GCA_964539385.1 uncultured Anaerolineales bacterium
GGCGTCGAGCGAGGCGTCGGCTACGCGGTTCATGCCCATCGCCGCCGTCCGGGCCACCACCATGCACGCTGCCAGCAGTGCGAGCGACCACCCGTCCGGACAGGGCGGCTCGGCCAGAAGTGCGGCGCCCAGCGCGAACGGCAGTGCGAACAGGCTGTGAGTGAGGCGGATCGTCCGGCCGAATTCGACGAGTTGGCTCGCTAGGGGCGGTCGCATCCCGGCCACCGAACGTCAAGGTCGTGCGCAATGCCCAGCCGGTCGAGCACTTTGGCGACGACGAAATCCACCACGTCTCCCACGGACCGCGGATGATGGTAGAAGCCCGGCATGGCGGGCATCACGACGGCCCCGGCCCCGGCGAGGCGGGCCATGTTCTCCAGGTCGATCGGCGTCACGGGCATTTCGCGCGGCACGACAACCAGCGGCCGGCCTTCTTTGAGGGCAACCTGCGCCGCCCGCTGAAGCAGGTTCTGCGCCAGACCGTGCGAGAGGGCCGCCAGCGTGTTCATCGAGCAGGGGATGACCACCGCCGCCTCGGCCCGGAACGACCCTGAAGCGGGAGGCGCGCTCAGGGTCTCGCCCGGCCGGTACGTCACGCCCGCAAGGATGTCGTGCGGCCACAGGCTTGCCAGGTCCGGTTCCTCGGGCGTCCCGGTCATGCCCGCCTCGTCGGCCAGGACGAGCCGGCCCGCCGCTGTCACGATCAGGTCCACGTGCCGACCGGCGCGCACGGCGCACTCGACGAGACGCACGGCGTACGGCGTACCGCTGGCGCCGGTGACGCCGACGATCAGCGTACGGCCGCTCTCCACGGGCGAGTCGCCGTGGCGACCGGCGCGATCAGCGGTCGGCGTCGGGGCTCCGGAGTTGGGCCTGGACATAGACGAGTTCCTTCTCGACTCGGTCCTCGAGGGCCGCCACGTAATAATCTTCGGCCTTGCGCTTCTTGCGCGCGAGGAGGTTTTTCTGTGCGGCCAGCAGGTGCGCCCTGGCTTCGCGCATGGCGCCGGGGTCAGAGGCGGCTTGGGCGAAGAGGCCCTGTGCAGCCTTCACGTGCGCGAGCAGCGCGCCGTCGGTGCCGGGCCACCTGGTGGCGACCTCCGCCAGGCCCTGGATCCGCTTGGTGTCGTCGGCCTCGAACATCGCCAGGTTGTACGCGACGTTGTCGGCCAGCGTGCCGTTCGGATCGGCGTCGCGGGCCGCAAGCAGCGCCTCGCGGTACGGGTTGGTTCCCTTGATGCCGAGGGCAACGAAATACAGGGCGAGCGCACGGGCGCTCTCTGCGGTGGCCTGCCGGTTGTCGGCCAGAAGGGCCAGCCGCATCAGCACGTCCTGCCGGACGGCGGCCAGACGGTCGGCCATCTCTCTGGTCCGCAGGTCGCGTCCGACCGAGAACAGGTCCCAGATGATGTTGAAGTCGGCGAGTGGATCTTCGGAAGGCGGCTCAAACGCGGCCGTCTGGGCGAGCGCGTCGCCGTAGAGTGTCTCGGCCTGGTCGAACAGCCCCTGCCGCCCCGCCGAATCGCCGAGGTGCCGCCGCGCCTCGGCCGCCCAGGGACTGTCCGGATGGGCCTCCAGCAGTTCTTTCCAGACCTTCTCTGCCGGCGGCGCACCTGCCTCGGGGCCGGCGGCGTCCGGTGTCTTCTCAAGGTTCCTCGCGAGGCGGGCCCGAACCTGATCCGCGCGCGGGCTGCCCGGGTGGCGACGCAGGAACTCACGCATCCGCCCGGTCTCGGACCAGCCCGCCTCGGCCAACGGACCCACAGGCTGCCCCTCTGCCAGGACCATGCCGTAGCGGATCTCGTCGATGCCGACCAGCGCCAGCAGCGCCAGGACGGGCGCGGCCGTCAGGACCGTCAACAGAACGCCCGGCCACCGGATGTGCCAACGGTCGGCCCACCCGATGCCAACGACCGCGGCGCACGCGGCCGCCGCCGTCATGGCGCCCATGACGGGCGGCAGGTACGCCAGCGAACGAAGGCCGGGAGGGAACCCCCGCCCGGCCTGGGCGAGCAGGGCAGGTTCCGCCACGGTCGCCGCGGCGCCCTTGCTGAAGTCCGTCAGCGCCGTGGCGACGAACCAGTAGATGATAATCGGCGCCAGACCCAGCAGGGCGCTCGAGAGTTTGCTCCGCAGCCTGAGCGTGTGCCCGGCGGCGATCCAGACGCCCAGCGCTATGGCCCCCGCAAGGACCACGCTCGGACCGAACGCCGCAACCACCACGGTCAGCAACCAACCGCCGCGCTTCCCGTACATCATGCCCGTCAGGATCGGCGCGGCGGCCAGCATCGCCAGCCACCCGCCCAGGACGAGGCCGTAGGCCGGACGGTCCACCATCGAGACCGGCCACGTGGCCCAGGCCCCCAGATCGACCTGCGGCCGGACAAACAGGTCCACGTGGCCCGTCAGCACGTACCGGAGTGTCCAGGCCAGGCCGCCCGTCACCAGTACCACCAGACCCAGGTACACGTTGGCCTCGGGCAGGTAGGCCCGACCACAGCGGTCGCAGGCCTCGTCGCCGACGTCGGTCTCGTAGAAGAAACACTTGGCACAGTGCATGGCGGGTTACCGCCTTATCACGGCACTTGTCCCACGTTCTGCGCGGCCCGTACGGGCCGCGCGGCGATCAACGCGCTGCGTGCCGCGCGGTGGATGGGGACACCCACCGCGCAAGCGTCATGTCGGAGCGTCTAGCGCGGCTTCTGCCCGGTGTACACCGAGGCGATGCCGCCGGCCAGCGGTTCGATGCGAACCCGATCCAGGCCCGCCCGGCGCATGGCGTCGGCCACACGCTCGCTCGGACCGAACTCCTTGATCGAGGTCACGAGATACTCGTAGGCGCCATGGCGGCCGCGAGAAATCCACGCTCCCAGCCTAGGAAGAACGTGGTGAAAGTAAAGGCTAAACAGTCCGGCCAGCGCGCCCTGGCCGCGCGGACGGTGGAACTCCAGGATCGCCACGCGCCCGCCCGGCCGGATGACGCGGACCATCTCCGCAAGGCAGCGCCACGGCTCGTCGAGGTTCCTCAGACCGAAGGCGCACGTGGCGGCGTCGGCCGAGGCATCGGGCAGCGGAAGGGCGAGAGCGTTCGCCTCCACGAGCGCCGCCCGACGCGCGAGACCCGCCCGCGCGAACTTGAGCCGGGCCAGTTCCAGCATCGGGCGGCAGAAATCGCACGCAACGGCGCACGCCTGCGGCGCACGCCGAAGCATCTCGACCGCCAGGTCGCCCGTGCCGGCGCAGACATCCACCATGATGATGGCGGAGGCGCCCGCGACCTTCCGGCCGCGGTTCGGACAAGCGGCGGCGGCGGTCCGCCGGCGCCATCGCCGGTCGAGGTTGGCCGACAGCAGGTGGTTCAACAGGTCGTACCGTCGGGCCACGGCTGCGAACATCCTGCGAACGTCTCGGTTGCGGGGGGCGCCGTGATGGGCCTTGTCACGCGTCATGGTCGTCGAACCCGTACTCCCGCCACCGCCGCGTGACGCGGTCCGTCACCTCGGGGTCGGGTGTGATGGGGTCGGGCCAGGGCCGAGGGCCGGCCTCTTCGGGCAGTTTGCGGGTGGCGTCGATGCCGAGTTTGCCCGGCGGGCCGAGTGCGGGAGCGGCGTGGTCCAGGACGTCGGCCGGGCCGGTCGTGACGACCAGGTCGCGCCGCGGGTCGGCCTCGGCCCCGACGCGCCAGAGCACCTCCTCGGCGTCCTGGACGTTCACGGTCTCGTCCACGACCACGAGGAACTTCGTGCAGGCCATCTGGCCGAGGCCCCACAGGGCGTGCATCACCTTGCGGGCCTGCCACGGATGCGTCTTCCTGATACTGACGAATGCCCAGTTGTGGAACACGCCGAACAGCGGCAGGGCGAGGTCCACGACCTCGGGCACGACCATACGGATGACCGGCAGAAACAGCCGCTCCGTCGCCTTTGCCAGGTAGCAGTCCTCCTTCGGGAACCGGCCGACCACGGTCGTCGGGTAAATCGCGTCGGCCCGGTGGGTGATGGCCGTGACGCGCATCACCGGGTATCGGTCGGCCGGCGTGTAGTAGCCGGTGTGGTCGCCGAACGGCCCTTCGAGTGCGGTCTCGTTGGCGTCCACGGTGCCCTCGATGACGATCTCGGCATCGGCGGGAACGTCAAGCGGCACCGTCACGCCGCGCACCAGCCGCACCGGTTCGCCCCGCAGGATTCCCGCCAGCAGGAGTTCGTCCATGCCGTAGGGCAGCGGCGCGGTGGCGGCGTAGGTGAGGACGGGGTCGCCGCCGAGGGCGACGGCCACGGGCATTCCCGGCGCGGCGGGCCCCCGCTCGGACCAGGCCCGGAAGTTGCGCGCGCCGTCGTGGTCGCGGTGCCAGTGCATGCCCAGGCGCCGCGGGCCGAAGACCTGCATCCGGTACA
>CAZIJC010000271.1:0-4332 GCA_964539385.1 uncultured Anaerolineales bacterium
GCATGCACACGCAAACGTGGGCATGGCACCCGACGGCAAAAGACTTACCTGACCCTGCTTATCGGTCATAGACGCCGCGCACGACCATCTTCTTGAGTTCGTAATCGTTTTCCCAGACGATGGCGCTGGAGGAGGCGTCGGTCAACCGCACGCTGATACGCATGTACTTGGTCTGGCGCCGTCCGCGTGTGCGTCGGATGCTCTCGACGCGTCCGGCGAGGAAGAAGTCGGCCCCGTAAAGGGGCTTGCCCCCGCTCGTGGTCACCTTGCCGCGCTGCTTGTCGCGCCGTTCGGTGCGTATCTGCTCGATGATGTCGCGGTCGAGGAAGACCATCTTGCCGCCGCTGTTCTTGATGAGTTCCGTCCGCATCTTGTAGAGCAGGTCGTCGGCGTTGAGGATTTCGTCGCTGTTGTTGACCATATCGACGAAAGCGATGGTGGGCGGTTTGGCGGCGTTCTGGATTTGCGGCAGGCGGACCATCGACTGGGCCATCTCGAAGCAGGCGGTGCGGAAGTCCTTGCTGCCGATGCCGCCCAGGAGGGCGTCGTCTTCGCTGTCCAGGTCCATCCGCGCGGTTTGACCTGCACAGCCGGTTACGACGGCCGCCAGGGCCAGCGCCAGGACGAGTCCGGCGCGGGTCGCGGCTCGACGGCCGAACGAACCGGAACGACTCGTGATCCTCGGCATGGTCAGCCTCCTTTCCGCTGCATATCCTAACATGGGGCTGGGAACGTGCAAGAGCAAATTCACATCGTACGTGCACCCGGGCGCCGCCCGGCGCCGGCAGTTCCCGACATGAGATTGGCGGAGAGGCCGGGATTCGAACCCGGGGTACCCTTTCGGGCACACTCGGTTTCCAACCGAGCCCATTCGGCCGCTCTGGCACCTCTCCGCTGCCCAGAGCGTATCGCCCGCCGCGCCGTCCGTCAAGCGTGGGCGCGGCGCGGGCGGCCTACCGCCCTTTGCGCTTCGTGCCCCAGACCTCCTCGAGCACCTCGTACAGCCCCGGGTCGTGCTGTTTGAGTTCGGCGCGGACGAAGGGGTAGAAGTCGTTGGTTCCGAAGAAGGCCTCGCTGGCCTCGGCGAAGTACTCCTTGTGGTCCGTCAGCGCGTAGTGGCGTGTCATCTTGCCGCCGATGTGCAGGACGCTCTCGTAGCGGCCGGCCTTGACGGCCCGGTCGTAGGCGGCCCGGATCTTCGGGTAGTCGAAGCCGAAGACGCGGTCGTGGTAGGCGTGGGCGAGTTCGTGCAGGACGACGCTCGGCTGGCTGTTCCGCCGCCACATTCTCACGAAGTTTCGGGCGTTCGGAATGTGGACCGCCTTGACCATGGCCGGGTCGTGGCCGTGGCCCTTCAGCCACCCGGCCGACGGGTGGTACTGCATGGCGCCGAGGCGGTGGTCGAGGTCGAGAAAGATGGGCACCTCCCGCAGTTTCGCCAGCGCCGCCTCCGGCACGACGAGCGTAATGCCATACAGTTTGGCCGCCAGGATCTTCAGTGCCGGACCGCCCACGTCCTTCTCGGGGCCGAGCAGCCGCGTATCGACGTGCACCGTCCAGCCTTCGACCGTCTGCCGCTTGTGCTCGATTCTCTTCGGCTTCTGGTGCTCCTTGAAGGCCTTGGTGACGCGCGCGGGCCAGGCGAACTGTGGCGCCTTGGCGGCATCGTAGCCTTTCAGGTGGCCGGGCTCTTTGCGGTCCTCCGGCCTGCGGTACCGCCACGGTTTGTCGCCGAACACCTCCTCGACGAGTTTGGCGGCGGCCGGGTCGTAGGCCTTGAGTTCCTCTCGCGTGTTCACGTGGTTGTGGTCGTGGTCGGGCGGACGGTTCGTGTCGAACCACGACTGCACGGCCTCGGCCCAGTACTCGGCGCGGTTGGTCGAGGCGTACTTGCCTTTCCACAAACCCTTGGCCAGCGCCTTGCGGTAGGTCTCGTTGAGCCTGCGGTCGAAGGCCTTGTCGATCGTGTTGAGGCCCATGTGATGGATCGTGTGGGCGAACTCGTGCACGAGAATGCTCTCGGTGTCGTACGGGTCGCCCGGGTAGTGGAGCAGATTCTCCTCGCCGCAACTCGTGGCCGGCCGCACGGGCGTCGCGCCCAGGCCGCGGGCACGCTTGTCCCAAAAGGCGGGCGGCTCAAGGTCGCTGTGGTCCGGGACGTCGGTCGTGAACTCGGCCGTCGCCATCACGACCACGCGGACCTTGTTCTTGATGAGGGCGCCGCGGATATCCGCCCGGTCGGCGAGCATCCGGTTCACCAGGTACGCCGCCTCGAGCATCGCGAAATCGTTGACCTTCGCGGACCCGATGATGGGCACACCGCCCGCGCTCACGTACTTGGCGTAGAACGGATCGAGACCGAAGGCTTCGACCACCGCTTTGGGCGGCGGCGTGACCCGTGCGGCGGGCGCCGCCGCCTTCTGCCCCAACTCGGCCGCCATCAGCCCGGTGCAGCACACCAGGACCAGTGCCATTGCCACGGCGTGTCCGGTTCGCATCATGGGACGGTGCTCCTTCTTCCCCCTGGGATAACCTTCGTCGGATGCCGGCCGATCACTTCGCGGGCGCGAGGCGGCCGGTCGCGCGGCCGAGCGAATCGGATCGGGCGATCTCGCGGCCGTCGGCAAGCACGCGCAGACCTTTGCCTTTACCGTACTTCGTGCCCGTCTTGTCCCACAGGACGGTCAGCGTGCGGCCGTGGTACGGCACGTTGTCGAGGCAGAACCAGTCCCACGTGCCGTCGGGGACGAGCGGGTTGACTTCAACGGTATCATCGGCTCGCGGCCGCAGGCCCACGAGGCCCGTGATGACCAGGTCGCAGTAGGTGGAGTGATTGTAGTCTTTGCCGCGCTCCTTGCCGCCTTTCCTCGGATCCCAGGCGCCGTTCTTCCACGCCTTGAGCCGCGTCCTGGCGATCCAGTCGCCGGTGTGCGGGTTGAGGTTCTCGTCGATCCACGGGACGATGCGGCCGTCGTCGCGTTTCAGACGGTGGCTGGCGGTGTAGATCTTCAGCGTCTGGAAGTAGTCGGCCTTGCCGACGGCCGTCTGCTCGTAGTTGTTCAACACGTTCGCCAAGGCGGTCAGCGTCACGCTCGTGGCGTAGGGCCAACTCGGCCCGTTCCACTGGCACTCGTGCCCCTGGTAAGAGACCTTGAACCCCGGGTGACGCTGCTCGGCGGTGGTCGGGCCGAAGGGCGCGTGGAACCCCTTCGGGTCCATCAACTGCTTCCACGCCACCTCGCAGCCTTTGCCCGGTTCGGGCAGGTTGAAGTACCACGGCGTGTAGCCGTGCAGTTCGCGGACGTCAACGAGTTTCGCGTCCTTGTCGCGCGGCAGGACCTTGAAGAACCCGGCCTCCTTGTCCCAGAGTTTGTCCTGGACCAGGCGCCGGATGCGCCCGGCCTTGGCCGCGAACTCCTTTGCCAGTTCGTTGCGGCCGGCGAGGCCGGCGATCTTCGCAATCGCGACCGCGTCGCCGTACAGGTACGAGTTGATGGTGGCGCGTTTGCCGCTGCGGCCGACCGAGACCTCCATGCCGTCGCGGTCGTCCACCTGCCAGAAGAGGCCGTCGGGATCCAGCCGCGTCTTCTCCCACCCGCGATAGTTGCCGGCGAGGTCGTCGAGCAGGTCTGTGATGAGCGCCTTGTCGGGCCGGACAAGGTACCGGGCCCAGTAGGCGTCGGCCGCCCAGAAACTGTAGCGCCTCGGGCTGCCGCCCTTGCGGAACCAGAACACGGCGTAGTCGTCGAGGTACGCGGGGTCGCGCAGCCAGCGGCCCTCGTAGAAGTGGTGGGCGGCGGGACACGGAATCGTGTTGTGCTTGCCGGACCACGGCACCTTCGGCAGGAACTCGGTGATGACCCAGCCGTCGGGCGTCTTCCTGACGTGCTTGCGATAGGTCCACCAGCGGAAGTAGTAGGTCCGCTCGATGTCCTTGTCGGGACACGCCAGGAGCGGGACGTTCGCCTGGAGGAACGCCAGTGCCTTCGCGTTGGGGATGTTGGCGTAGAGCTGCTCGTCGTCGGCGTTGAACGCCTCAACGTACCGCGCGAGCGCCCGGGTGTCGAGCACGGCCGGCCCGCGCGCCGCATCGTCCGAAGTCCGGACCCGTACCTCGCCGGCGCCGGCGCGGCGCTCGGTCAGAAAGATCGCCGCCAGGCAGAGAATCGCAACTCCTGCGGCGCGAGAGTTCCGCATGATCCGCCCACGCTCCTTTCGTCAGGGGACGAGCGGTATTCTCGCCTCTTCGGCCGCAAAGGTCAATCATCGCCCGCGCGGACAACTGATTGGGCTCGTAGCCCAGGGGCTTGCGCCGCTTACTTACGTGCGCGG
>CAZIJC010000272.1:0-4275 GCA_964539385.1 uncultured Anaerolineales bacterium
GCTCGACGCCGCCAATGTCGACCTCAAGGCCTGGCAGGACGATTTCTACCGCCGCGTCTGCAAGGGACGCCTGGAGCCGGTCAAAGACTCGATCCGCCGGATGCACGAGATGGGCATCTGGGTCGAGGTTACGACCCTGCTGGTGCCCGGCCAGAACACCGACCCGGACGACCTGGCGGGCATCGCCGGGTTTCTCGTCTCGGTCTCGCCCGACATTCCATGGCACGTCACGCGGTATCACCCGGACTATGAGGTCCGCGACCTGCCCCCGACGCCCACCTCGACGATCGAGCAGGCCGTCGAGATCGGCCGGCGGGCCGGGCTGCGGTTCGTTTATGCGGGCAATATCGTTGGCATGCAGGACACCGTCTGCCCGTCGTGTGGGGCGACGGTGATCGCGCGGCAGGGGATGGGGGTTTCGGAGATGAACCTGCGCGGCGCGGCGTGCGCCGGCTGCGGTACGGAACTGCCGATCATCGTCCAGTGACCGTCAACCGTTAAAGGATGGCCGATGGCTAAGAAACAGAAACCGAAAGCGAAGGGCGCAGCGAAGAAGGTGAAAGCCAAGCCGAAGCCTGCGGCCAAGGCGACCAAGAAGCCGCCGGCAAAGCCCGCCAACCCGCGCCGGCGCCGCAGCAAACCCTCCAGGAAACGCACCAAGGTCGGCTTCATCGGCCTCGGCCTGATGGGCGCGCCGATGGCCTCGACGCTACTCAAGGCGGGGTTTCCGCTGCAGATTTGGAACCGCACGCGCGAGAAGGCCAGGGCCCTCGTGGAAGAGGGGGCCGTCCTCGCCCCGACGCCTGCCGCCGCCGCCAAGGGCGCCGATGTCGTCATCGTCATGGTGGCCGACGATGCCGCACTCGACACCGTCCTTTTCGGCGAGGAGGGCCTCAGCCGCGGTCTGAGGCGCGGGGCGGTACTGGTCAACTCCTCGACCACCAGCCCCGGCATCGCCTTCCGGGCCGCGACGGCACTGCGCAGTCTGAGCGTCCGGTACCTCGAAGCGCCGGTGATGCGGAGCGTCCAGGCGGCACGCGAGGGAGGCCTTCAGATCCTCGTGGGCGGAAACGCCGACGACCTCGCCAAGGCCCGCAGCGTCCTGGAGGCTATGGGGGCCGAGATCCATCATGTCGGCGACATCGGCCGCGCCGCCACCATGAAACTCGCCTGCAACCTTCTGGTGGCTTGTCTCACCCAGGCCTTCGCCGAGTCCTTCGTCATGGTCCGAAAGAGCGGCATCCCCTTCGAGACGATGATGGACGTCCTGCACGCCGGGCCGCTCAACTGCCAGGTCCTGCGCGACGCCGAGCACACCGTGGTCAACCCCGGCGGGCGGGCAAACTATTTCTTGCGCCACATGCTCAAGGACCTCAACCTCGCCCTGGAACTCGCCCAGCAACTCGACGTTCCCGTGCCGATGACCGCCACGGTCCGCCAACTCCTCTCCGCCGCCGACAACCTGGGGCGCGGCAACGACGATTTCGGCGCCATCCTCGAAGTCATGGCCCAATGGGCCGGCGTTTCCATGCGCGGGTAGAGGGGCAAAAAGGTTCCAGGATCCTTTTCCCTGAAGGGCCCGGAGGGTGCTACGCAGAAAAGGTTCCTGGAACCTTTTTGCCTGCGGCGGGTCGCCCAAACCGCGAAAACGGTTGACACACTCCGGCCAACGGCCTACCATTCGTTAACTACCGGTATGAGGCGAGAATGACTGAAGCCGGCGACATCGTCCACATTTCCCAGCGCGATGGCGTGACGTTGGTCCGCCTTCGGGCCGGCGCCGTGCGGACCGAGGCGGAAGTCGAAGCCCTGGGACGGGGGCTCCTGTCGGTGGCCGAGGTCCCCGGCCAGCGCGTGGTCCTCTCCTTTCTCGGCGTCAAGCACCTGACGTCCCTGGTCCTGGGGCAACTCGTTCAGGTACAGAAGCGGCTGGCCGAATCGGGGGGAGAGATCCGCCTGGCCGACATCGCCCCGCAGATCCACGAGGTCTTCACCATCACGCACCTGGACCGGCTCTTCAAGATCTACGAGCGGGAGGACGAGGCCCTCGCCGCTTTCGCCGAGGATGCGGAGGCGTAGTGTGACGGCCAATCCACCCAAAACCGATGACCTGGGCGCCTGGACCGAGCGGGTCCTGCCGACGAGCCTCACCGAAATCCGCGGCACCGAACGGGACGTCCTGATGCGCCTCAGGGAACTCGCTTACGACGACGATCATCTCTTTGCCGTCCGACTGGCACTGGAGGAAGCCCTCGTCAACGCCATGCGACACGGCAACCAGTTCGACCCGAACCGTTCGGTGCGGGTCTCGTATCGGATTTCACCCGACCGCGTGGAAATCCGCGTCGTCGATGAAGGTCACGGATTCGACCCCGGCCAGGTGCCCGACCCCACCGCCGACGAAAACCTCGATAAACCGTGCGGCCGGGGCATCATGCTCATGCGGTGCTACATGGACAAGGTCGAGTTCTCGCCGCGCGGCAACGAAGTCTTCATGATCAAGCGCCGTTAGCCGTACAGAGCCGGTCCGGCCGACCAGACCCCGGGCGGCCGGCGTTTCCCCATCGGCTTGGGCGGGGGGCCCAATCGTGCGGAGGACGCCATGAAAATCCAGACTCGCACCGAAGGCGACTGCCAGGTCGTTGCCATCAGCGGATCGGCCGACGTCAACGCCTCGGCCGTGCTCCGCGAAGCGCTTCTGGGTGCCGTCGAAAGCGGTATGACCCGGCTCGTCTGTGACCTTGCCGAAACCGATTTCGTCGGCTCCGACGCCCTTGGCGTGCTCATTACGGCCTATCTGAAGGCCACCGGACGCGGCGGATTCGTCAGACTCGCCAATCTCCAGCCGCACCTCACGCAGGTGCTGGAAACCACACGCCTCAATCGCCTGTTCGACGTGTATGCCGACGTCTCCAGCGCCGTCGCCAGCGCCTGAACCCGCAGGATGCATTTCAGAACCATCCGCAGCATGGGCCGGCACTTGCCGTTTGCGCAGCCTCACGACGCCGCGTAGAGCGGTTCCGGCTGCAATTCATCGCCCCCGACGCCCGCTTCGACGAGGCGCCTGCGCACGGACCAGCACAGGTGACACTTGCCCGCGTAGCCCCCGGAATCAGGGCGGAAACCATGCTGGGTGGCGTCGGCCACCAGCCGTTTCGGGCCGCCTGAGACGAGCCGCGCGATGAGCGGCGAGGCCGCCGGCCGCCACGCCGCCAGAACCGCATCGAGAGGCGTGTCGGCCGTGGCGCGGCCGAAAACGATTCCGGCGCACGTTCCCGGATACACCCAACCCTCCGGATCGACGTGGACGTGCCGACTTTCGAGCAGCGCTTCGCGGCAGGGCTCGTCGGGCAGATCGTCGATTGGCGTGGGATTGGCCAGCGGCGTGAGGCACTCGGCTGCCCGGCCGGTCATGCGCTCCGGATAACGCCCGAGAAAGTCGGCGAAAACGCCGCGCCGCTCGTCCTCCGTCATGGCGGCCACGTCTTCGGGCTCCTGGAGCCATTTCCACCGCCGCGCACGCACGCCGTCCGGGCCGAGAACGTCGCGGGCGACCTCGTAAAGAAGGGTCACGCGATGGGGCGGGACGAACTCCTGATGGTACGGGTCGGCGCTGATGGCCAGTTGCCCCATGCCCGCACGGCGCAGTTGCGAGAGGCGCCGCCGCACCACGGCCTCGGAAGTTGCCCAGAAACCGTTGGTTTCGACGTATCCGACGCCCGCCAGGCCGGCGTCGCGGGCGGTCCGGACGATGGCCAGCAGACGCTCGACGTTGCCGAACGGCTCGCCGCCGCCGATATGGATGCCGCCGGCGCCGACGCCCAGCCGCGCGAGGGCCGCCAGGTGGCCGGCGGCAGCCTCGGCGGTCATCCACTCGGCCCGCTCGGGCCCCGAACAGACGTAGCAGTGGCGGCACCGGGCGGGGCACGAGTTGGTGATCAAGAGGCCGGCGGCCGTGAGCGGCATGAGACGGGGCGGCGTCATGGGGCCATTATACGCGCATCCGGCGGGCAGTCCAGGCGGCTGGGGACGGGAGTTCGGCCGAAATATGGGGCCTGCTCTATAACACTTACGTCAATTCTGACCTCGCCGAAACACCCAAATGCGCGCTTTTTTTGCCTCGGAACCCCGTTTCTGGGCCGTGAGAGGGGTTTTGGACCTCGAATGTTAAGATAGGCAAGGCAAAACGCGCTGTTTTGTGATCGGTTTTTTCGGTTTTGGTGTCCGTTTTGTTCCGTTTTTGTTCCGTTTTGTTCCGTTTTTGAGGGGTTTTGA
>CAZIJC010000273.1:0-4271 GCA_964539385.1 uncultured Anaerolineales bacterium
TAGGCGGCCGGGCCTGATCCGACCCAGGGAGGCATGACCATGCCGGTCACGCTTCAGTTGGCGCTCGATTTTCTGGACCTCGAACGTGCCCTGCGCGTCGCCGACCTTGCCGTGGGCCACGGCGTGGACTGGATTGAGGCCGGCACGCCGCTCATCAAGAGCGAGGGCCTTGACGCCGTCCGCGCCCTGCGCGCCAAGTTCCCTGACCGCAAGATCGTCGCCGACATGAAGACGGCCGACGCCGGCCGCGTCGAGATGGAAGCCGCCGCCAAGGCCGGAGCCGACTTCGCCATAGTCCTCGGCGCCGCCAGCGAATCGACCATCCGCGAATCGGTCGAGGCCGGCCGCCAGTACGGCCTCGGCGTCGGCGTGGACATCCTCGGCATCGCCGAACCCGAGCCCCTCCTGGAGCGCCTGGCCGAGTGGGGCGTGGCGTTCATCTCGGTCCACTGCCCCATCGACGTGCAGATGCGCGGCGGTCGCGAGGCATCGGGCTTCGGCATGCTGGCGCGGCTGGCGAAGATTACCGACATCCCCCTTGCGGCCGCCGGGGGGCTGAACTCCGAGACGGCGCCGCGCGCAGCGGCCGCCGGCGCTTCCATCGTGGTCGTGGGCGGTGCCATCATCAAGGCCGCCGACCCGGCCCGCGCCACGGCCGACATCCGCCGGGCCCTCAACACCGGCAAGGGTGTCAAGACGGACCTGTTCCGCCGGGCGGGTCTTGAGGACGTGCGCGAGGTGTTGATGCGCGTCTCCACGGCCAACCTAAGCGACGCCTGTCACCACCGTCCGTGCCTGCCGGGGATGAAACAGGTTACGCCGGGCGCGAAACTGGCCGGCCCGGTTCTGACGGTCCGCACGGCGCCCGGCGATTTTGCCAAGAGTGTCGAAGCCATCGACCGGGCGGAGGAAGGCCAGATTATTGCCATCGATGCGGGCGGCGTGGGGCCGGCCATCTGGGGCGAACTCGCCACCGAGAGCGCTATCCAGCGGAAACTCGCCGGCGTGGTCATCGACGGGGCCGTCCGCGACGCCGACGAGATCCGCCGCCTCCGGTTCCCCGCCTTCGCCACCGTCGCGTGCAGCCACGCAGGCTACCCGAAAGGGTTCGGCGAGATCGGAGGCCTCGTCCGCCTGTGCGGCCAGGAGGTGCTGCCCGGCGACTGGCTTGTCGGCGACGCCGACGGCGTCATGCACCTTTCCAAGGCAGAGGTCGTCGAAATGGCCAATCGGGCACAGGACGTCCTGGAGGCCGAAAACCGCATGCGGGCCGAAATCCGCGAGGGCCGCACACTCAGCCAGGTCGCCTACCTGGAGAAGTGGGAAAAACGGACCGGCCGATAGAACGGGTTTTCGAGAAAAACGATGCGGCCGTTCGGCCGCCGAATCGCGCATCCTGAATTGACATCCCCTCTACGGGGAACTATGATGATTCCAGCCGCGTCGGCCGATATAAATCCAAGGGTGCCCGCGCCCAGAAGAAGGGAAACCGAGTGCTTTGCCAGCGCTGCAACAAACAGCAGGCCACTATTCACCTGACGGAGATTCTGAACGACGAGAAACGTGAGCGGCACCTCTGCGAGGATTGCGCCCGCGAGGAAGGCGTTGCGATCAAGGCCCAGATCAATCTCCAGGACATCCTCTCCGGCATGCTCGAAGCCCACCAGAGCGCCGGGCGCGACGCCAACCTTCGCTGCCCCGATTGCGGCATCACGTACGCGGAGTTCCGCAGCCAGGGGCGCCTCGGCTGTCCGCACGACTACGAGGTGTTTGCCGAACCCCTCCGGGAAGTCCTCGAGAAGGTCCACGGCGCGACCGAACACGTCGGCAAACTGCCCCAGCGGGCCGGGCCCGACTCCCGGGGCCAGCGCGAACTGATGCAACTTCGGCGACAACTCCAGCACGCCGTCGACGCCGAACATTATGAGGAAGCCGCACGCATCCGCGATCTCATCCACGAAAAGGAAACCGCGGGTGAAACTCGATAAGATCATCACGTCGTCCAGCCCGTGGCTCCAGCCTGGCGGCCCGCACGACGACATCGTGCTCTCGACTCGCGTCCGGCTGGCCCGGAACGTCGCCGGCCGACCCTTCCTCAACCGCCTCGCACCCGACGAGCAACAGGAGTTGGAAGTGTACCTGAAGAAGGCGGTCCTGGCGGCCATGAAACCCGACAAGTACACGTGGTTCGAACTCCGGGACATGCCCCAGGTCGACCGCCAGTGCCTGGTTGAACGCCATCTCATCAGCCACGAACTGGCCGCCGGCGAGGGGGAGCGCGGCGTAGCCGTCGGACCCAAGCAGCGAATCGCCATCATGGCCAACGAGGAGGACCACCTGCGGCTGCAGGTCTATTCGCCCGGGCTTCAACTTCAGGAAGCCTGGCAGGAAGCCGATGCCATCGACGACCGCCTCGAAGCGCAGGTCACCTACACCTTCTCGCCGAAACTCGGCTACCTGACGGCGTGTCCCACCAACGTCGGCACCGGCCTGCGAGCCAGCGTTATGCTGCACCTGCCCGCGCTGGTTCTGACGCGGCAGATTGAGAAGGTTTTCAACGCCGTCACGCGGCTGCGGCTGGCCGTGCGCGGCCTTTACGGCGAGGGCACGCAGGCCACGGGCGACGTCTACCAGATCTCGAACCAGGCATCACTCGGACACACCGAACAGGAGGTCCTCAAGACCCTGGGCACCGTGATCTCCCAGATCATCGCCTACGAAAAGGAGGCCCGTGACGCCTTGGCCATCGAGAGCCCGACCGCGCTGGACGACCGGCTCCTGCGGTCGTGGGCGATTCTGACTCACGCCCGCATCATCTCCAGCGAAGAGACCCTCGCGCTGCTTTCAGCCGTGCGGCTGGGGATTCACCTGAAACGTCTGAAGGGCGTGGACATCGGAACCATTAACGACCTGTTCCTCATGACTCGGCGGGGCCACATCCAGAAAATGCGTGGCGCCGAACTCGGCGAATCCGAACGCGACGTCGCGCGGGCCGATTACATCCGAAAACGCCTGGGTACGAACTAACCATGCCCGACCTGCCTCTCGGCGCCGTCATCGCTTTCCATTTTGACAGATGGGACGTGGACGAGCAGATCGCCATCCTCCACGAGGCAGGCCTCGTCCGCATCCAGGTTTACCGCAACTACGTCCGGGGCGTCACGGCCGAACATATCCGCGGCATCCTCGACGGCGCGGGGCTCGTGGCAGACAGTCTGCACGGCTACATCGACCTGGAGATGTTTGACGGGCCGCCTTTCGACCTCTCGGCCGAAGACGCTGCAACACGTGTGGCCGCTCTCGCCATCGCGCAAAGCGAGGCCGAATACGCCCACACGCTCGGCTGTCGCGATATCATCCTCCACCCTGTCGGGCCCGGCGACACCCGGGACGACCCGTTCCGCGCCGAGGCCCTGGCCGACAGCGCCGAGAAACTCGCTCGCGTCGCCGAAAAGGCCGACGTACGCTTTCTCATCGAGAACATGCCGCCCCCCATGTTCGGCCATGATGCCCGCCTCCTGCGCCGCATCCTCGATGCCACAGACAGCCCGCACCTCGGCCTCGCTTATGACGCCGGCCATGCCAACATCGCCAAGGACCCGGTTGGAATGGTGCAGGCGATGGGGCCACGACTCTGGGGAGTGCATCTGCACGACAACGACGGCGCCGAGGATGCCCATTACCTGCCCGGAATGGGAACCATTCCGTTCGAAGACGTGGCCCGTGCACTGGCCGACGTCGCCTTCTCCGGAACCTTCATGATGGAGGTCTACCGCGACACGTGGGAAGTCAGACGCGACCTGACACCCGAGCGTCTCGAGTATATCCACCACCTGCGGCGGCTGGCGTCGGGGCTGAATGAGTAGGCTCGAAAGCCCGCCTCACGGCCCAATTCTTCCAGCCCGCGCCTGACGTAATGCAGCCGCCGACCGAAGCCGGGCCAGAAACCGCTCGCGCGCCGTTGCGCCCTCCAAGGCCCGCTCGTCCTCAATCGGCAGGTGGCCGAACCGCTCCAGCACGGCTTCCGCGAAGAAACCGCGGCCCTCACGCCGAAAGGCCTCGCCCTCAGGCTCGTCATACACCTTCACGTCGCTGATTCCGCACGACGGCGACCGGCCTTTCAGCAGGAATCCGTCCACCTCGCCCACCGAATCGAGAAAACGCTCCGCGAACTCGCGCATCGCACCGGAAAGGTCTTTGCCCGTCGCGGGCTGCACCAGCCGCCGCTCGCCGCCCGAGACCACGATGCGAATCGGATCACGCGGACAGCC
>CAZIJC010000274.1:0-4266 GCA_964539385.1 uncultured Anaerolineales bacterium
GGGTCGGCCTCGCCCGGGTTGCCGCCGGAGGTCCAACTCGCGCGCCAGCCGTCTTTGGAGTCCCAGAGGGCGGAGTCCTGGAGCGGGTCGCGGACAACCAGGGAGAAGCCGTAGCCGTCGGTGTGGTCGAACCAGCCGTCTCTGGGCTCGAACTGCTGGATGGTGCTCTGGAGGATGGTTTCGAGGCCGATGATTTCGCCAGCATCATCGAGTGCGGTGCCGTTCTTGAACTCACCCGCAATCAGGTCGCTCGAGACCGTCGGATAGCGGAACTCGAAAGCCTGCTGATCCCTTACCACCAGGACGTATTCTCCCGGCACCACGTCAAACGTTGGGAAGGCGAAATCGACGCCGTTGAAGAACCTCAGGCCCACGAGGTTGATCGTCTCGGCGCCGATGTTCTGGAACTCGATGAACTCGAAATCGTCGCCGTCCGTGAAGCCCGCCGCCATCTCGGCCGCCGTCGGGTCGGCCGGATGGTACATCACCTCGGTGACGACGAGGTCGGCGGGTGTGTCGAGGACAAAGGTGGCCTCGGCAAGGGCGCTCCATTGGCCGCCGCTGTAGACGCGGGCCTTGACGTTGGTGTTCTTGGTCAGCGTAACCGGCGAGCCGTACGTATGTGCCTCCGGCAATAGGTCGCCGCCTACCTGACGCGGGTCGGTGCCGTCGGTGGTGTAGTAGATCGTGCCGTCCGGCGCATCCATGGTCAGGCCGAAGCCGGTGGCGATCTCGCCGCCGTGCTGGTTGAAGGTCGGTGCGGTCACGGTCGGATAGAGCCCGGCAGCGATGAACTGGTCAAGGACGATGCCGGTGCGTTGCGGAAGATAGGTGTAGAGGATCCAGTCGCGCCCCGCATGAGATTGGTCCGCGTCGTACCAATCGTAGAGCGTCAAGGGCGTGCTGTGATGGGAGTCGCCCCATCGAGCGGACTCGGCCACGATGGATCGTTCAATCCAGGCCGCCAGGTCTGTATAGCGTGCAATCAAGGAGTCGGGGGTAAGGAGCCCCTCGTTGAAGAAGAGCCGATGGATGCGATCGGCAAACAGCATTTTGTAGTCGGCATTTGACCGGAGGCCGGCGTGCGGTCGCCCGGCCCCGTCCAGGTTGCGTGGGGCCTGCATGTAGAGTGGCGAGCGGCCGAGGTTGTTGCCCATGGTGTTCTCGTAGTCCCAGTTGTAGAACTTGAATCCGGTGCTGTCGTCGGTGCGTTCGCGTCCGGCCCAGTAGTTCTTGTTCGGCCAGTCCCAGTTGCCTCCCCAAATGTTGATAATCATGTAGTCGACGTAGTTCTGCGCGTCCAGAAGTATGGGGTAGTCCGGATTCCGCGTGCCGTCGGGGTTGTTGCCCTGGACCTCCTGGAAGAGTCCCGCACCGCACTTCGAGTTCATCTGGCTCCAGGCGGCGGTGTTCCCGGCGTTGGCGCCGCCGTCGTGAATGGCGTCCCAGTCCTCCTTCTCGCCGCCGTAGTAACTGGACGAGAAGGCGTCGTCGGGCCGCTCGACGGGGTTGTAGAGGCCCCAGTAGATGCCGTTGATGTAGAGGTGGACGAAGGTTCCGTGCGAGGCCGCATGGCCCGCAGCCTCCTGGAGGTTGCGGCCGAACTCGTCGCGGGTGTACTGCTCGGTGTACTTCGCCGAACTCCACGTGTAGCCGTCGTTGGCGCCGGCCCGGAGGGTAATGGTGTCGAAGGAGTCGACGGCGTCGTCGCCGAAGATCGGGTACCTGAGTTTAGTCGGGCCGTAATCGTCCTTGAAGAGCAGGCGCAGGGAGTGCTTCTTCGTCAGGCTGTGATTGCGGAAGGCGCCGCCCTGGATGCGAATGCCGCAATCGACCTGGAACCCCTCGGTCTCGTCCGGATAGATCAGTTCGGCGGAGGTCTCGCGCTCCCAGGCCACGCCGTGCGCCGTCGAATTGGTATAGATGCCGCTGGAGCCGAACATGTCGTCGACGTTCATCACGATCGAGAGCGTCGGCAGCGACAGCAGGTCGTCTTTGATCGTGTCGGCATAGATGCCGCCGTAGTTGTCGTCGCCGTTGGGGTTGCCGCCCGCGTCGAACGTTCCGATGACGTCGGGGTCCATGCCGTAGTCGGGCGACGTGCCGCCCCACATCGTCGGGAAGCCGGCGTCGAGCGTCGCCTGGACGTTCTGCTTGACCACGTCATCGATAAAGATGTACGTATGCGTATCGACGTTGGTCTCGATGTAGCCCGGCTTGTGAGCCATGGCGCGGAGGGTCGTGGTGCCGCCGACGTGGATCGGGCCGGTGTACTCCTGGATTGGGCCCGTGTAGGTTCCCGGGTCGATCCACTGGGGTTTGCTGCCGTCGGTCGTGTAGAAGATCTCGGCGCCGGAGGTCTCGGTGGTGATCTCAACGTCGAACGGCTCGTCGTAGAAGCCACGATCGAAGGTAAACTGGGTGTCGGCCACGAGGCCGAGGGCGCCTTCGAGGTTGTCCTCGCCCGGGCTGGGCGTGACCATATACTGGGGGCCTTCCAGGGTACTGGTCGCGACGAGTTCCGGCAGGATCAGGAAGTCGGTGTCGGCGGCGGCGGAGTTCATCCCATGGATCGCCAGGACGTTGGTGCCGACCTGAAGGGAGGTCAGGTAGTCGCTGACGTCGATGTCCTCGAAGGCGACCGCCTGCTCGTCGGTCCGCTCGGCGGTGGCGGCCGAGTCGTACTGGAGCGGGTCCGGGGCGTTCCGGGCGGCGATTCTCACGCCGTTCAGGTAAGCGACGAACCCGGCGTCGTACTTCATGCGGAGCGTCAGCACGTCGAACAGCGCCACCTCGTTCGCCTCGAAGGTGATCCGGGTCCAGAGCGAGGCGCCGGCGCCGTGCATCACGTCGGCCACGTCGGTCTGGGTGTTCGCCTCGAACTCGGGCTGCTCGTCGCTGAAGCCGATGCCCGTGGTGGCGGGGGCCGTCGTGCCGAACGGCACGGTCAGGTCGGGGTTCTGGGCCCCCTTGGTGTCGTCTATGGACCAGTGGAAGTCGCCGGCGGCGTCGCCGTCGAACTCGCCCCTGCGCTGCAGAACGGTGCCCGCCCCCTCAGCCTCGCGCACCAGGTAGGCGCTCAGGGCCGGATCGCTGTCCAGGCCCGTCAGGGTGATGGTCTGTGAGGTTCCGAGAGCCGTGAAACTGCCGACGACGGATCCGACGCCGCCACGGAGCATCTCGCCGCTGGTGTTCCCCTGGCCGTCGTCCACCGTCTGCCTTCGGCCGCTGCATGAACTGCGGGTATCGGCGCCGGCGATGAACTGGATGCAGTACGGCTGACCGTCCGCCAGTCCGCTGAGGATGATCTGGTGGGTCGTTCCGGCGCCGCCGCCCTTCCATCCGTGGCTGTCGAGGATGGCGTCGAGTGCGGCGTTTCCCGTGGGATTGGTGTAAAAGGTTCCGGCCGCGTTGCTGGGCATGACCGAGGTGGAGCCGAGGAAGTTGATGGTCTCCCTGGAGTTGGTGACGGAGAAATCGCCGGCGGGTCCGGCCTGGCCGACGTTGACGGCCTCGACGATGGTCTCCCCCTCGATGAGGTCTTCTGCGCCGGCCGTCTGGCTGATGTTGAAGACGGGGTCCCAGGTGATGGTTCCTGCGGGTCCCCCTCCGCCGGCGCCTCCCCCGCCGCCCACGCCGCCGCCGATCCACGCGTTGCCGACCGTAATGCTGTCCGTGACGACCACGTTGGTGAAGGCGCCCGGGCCGATGACGAGGGCGGCGATCTCGGCCGCCCCGTAACCCCAGGCGACGAAGTCGGCCACCTCGCCGCCGTCATCGACGATCATCGCCCAGCCGTGGTCGGGGTCCCAGGCGATATCGGCGCCCCAATAGGCGTCGCCGGGGTCGTCGGTCCGGTAGAGCGTCTGGAGGGAGTTGATGGAACCGGCGAGCGGCCAGGCCCACGGGTTCACGTCGCCCACGTTGCCGGACGAGGCGTCGTTGACGGCCACGAACCAGCCGGACACGTCGGCCAGGTCCTGGGCCGAGACGTTCTGGATCTCGATCCAGTCCGTCTCGCCGGTACCCATCTCGGTGATGAGCAGCCCCTGATCCACGACGACCGTATCGACCCATCCCGAGTCGTCGAACCCCGTCTCGGTCCAGGCCAGAACGTCCTCGCCCGGGGTTGGCACGTGGTACGCCAAGGCGTCGCCGGCCGAGACGAATTGCTCCCACAGCATGGTTGCGCTGGGCAGGCCGTACGAGATGTCCTCGACCTGTCTGGGGAACGTGGGATAGTACTCGTGGACGACGTCCTCCTGC
>CAZIJC010000275.1:0-4225 GCA_964539385.1 uncultured Anaerolineales bacterium
TGTTGGTCGTCAGCGCCCCCAGGTTCACCCACTCGCCCACGTAGGCGTGGCCGAGGAAGCCGTCGTGGTACTTGTTGGTGTAGCCCTGGATGATGGAGCACTCGACCTCGCCGCCGATGCGGCAGACCGGCCCGATGGAGTTCCCCTCGTGGCACTTGGCGCCCAGCAGGATCGACTTCTTGCCGATGTAACACGGCCCGACGATCCGCGTGAACGGAAGGATCTCGGCCCTCTCGTCGATGTAGACGGGCCCGTCGCTTGCGTCGATGACGACCATCGGATGGATCGTAGCGCCCGGCGCGATGTAGACATCCTTCTGGCTGCCGCGGATTGCGTTCGGCTGCTCGACCGTGCCCTCGATGCCACTCCGGCCGGCGGCCGCAAAGTCGGCCGTCAACTGGCCCGGGTTCGCAAGCATCAGGTCCCACACGTAGTTCCAGGTCGGGAGCGACGGCGCCACGTTCGGCAGGTGCGCCTTGGCGGCCGACAGGAACTTGCCGATGTCGTCGGTCTGAAGCGCCGCAAGGTCCACGCGGGCCACGCGGGCATACAGTACCTGCTCTTCGGCGTCCAGGGCGATCTCGCTCGGGCCGGTCGGCGCCACGTCGAACGTCTCGGCCTTGAGGCGCGCATCGACGATCAGCAGATCGTCCCCCGCCAGGGTCGCCGGGTCGTTGACCGGCCAATCCGTGGTTTCCCGATACGCCTCGGCCATGTAACTGGGCACGAAACACGCAACGTCGGTCGCGCCGACGCGAGCGACGAGTTTCTCGGCCAGCGACGTCATGCCCGTCCGCAGTTCCCAGATCGGGCGGCTCAGCGTCAGCGGATGGAACCGGCTGCGGACTTCTCTGGACCGGTCGAGCAAAATCAGTCGCATAAGCGCAGTCCCTCAGGGGGGGCCGAATGGAAACCGCCACTATGACGCCTCCGGGCGGAATTGTCAACGAGAAACGCCGCCGCGCGCCACAGCTACCCGGTACGGGTCCGTATGGACGCGCCGTGCGTTTTTCGCGCCGTGTGCCACGGCCGGTCTTGCCCGGCCGTGCGTTTTGCGGAGCGGGCACAAGTGGCCTGCCCCCACACTTCGCGCGGCCCGTACGCTCCCTCATTCCGTGCCTCGCGCCGTCGCCAAAGCGGCTATGGTGCGTCGGCGACCGATGCCTGAGTGCACGGAAACTCTACCCTCGTCGGGTGTGACATAATCGCTGTGGCGTTAGGGTGTGACATTTTCGCTGGGGCGTGACACTAGCCAAAAAGCAGGTTGCAATGCCTGCTGGCGCCGTGGTAAAAGTAGGCTGTGCCATGAGTCCCAAGAGCAACCTTGGGGACGTGGTGCATGCCAGGCGAATCAGCGTGGCCTCTGTGGCTGAGTTTACCGATAATGTAGTTGACACCACCCACTGATGAGGGAAGAGAGATGGCCGACGCAAAGACTCCCACTGTGCCATTTGAGGAATTCACTGGCGCGGTTGATGCTCTCAGAGAAATGAGAGAAGCCGGGGAACTCAGCCTCGCCATAAGCCGCCTGCGAGGGCTCCGCCTAATCTTGGACAAGGACAGCTTTCACCAGAAGATCAATAGTAAGCGTGAAGCAGAGATCACTACCCGGCAGGCAGGCCGCCTGCTTCAGGAGGTAGGTCACACCACTTTGGCGGTGTTGGTGGGGCACAACTTGGACGTACAACTGCATGCATACAACCTGCTCCGTGGCGGGCCATTCGAGAAAGATTCTGACATTGACCCCGCTACCAAGGAACTTCTGACCAAGAAACTGAAATACGTCACGGAGGAATTCATCACACAGTCCCTCAGGGACCGAGTCAACCGAATCGAGGATTGCCTTAGCCCTGTGCTTGAGGACATGGCGACAGAACTGGTCAGCACCAGGCAAGAGCCGGAAGCGGAGGATCTGGGGGGGGTTCCTTATTTGCGAATCACTCTTACTGCTTCCCAACCGAACCCCGGGTCCGGCGGCCTCATGATCCCTGGCCCCGGATTGTTTTTTGGCCCTTCCTCTTCAACTACCTTCTCTATAGAATGCGATGAGCATGACTTGGACCTTATTATGAGGCGCCTGAAGGAGGCCAAGGGCCTTTTGAGAAAGGCAACAGAGGAGGGTGCCGAGAATGGCTCGACGTAAGTCGTTTTTGAGCATGTTGCGTGGACGACACGAGCAACCCGAGGCGGAACCCGATGATGCCTGGGATCCTCCTCAGGCCGTCTGGCAATGGGCCGCCTTCCTGTCCGACTGGGCGCATCATACTGCGCCCCTTGTGATGCAGGGGTTCAGGCAACACCGCGCGTTTCTGTTTGAGAGCACGCCAGGCCAGCGTGGCCTTTGGGTCTGCCGGCCGGAACCTGACTTCGCTGCGCCTTCTGGCAGACAGTTGTACGTCTTCATTGCTCACGAGCACTCGACGCGCAGGAGTCTGCACGTCTCGGACTTACATCGGATATTTGGCGAGGGGGCTGTCTTGTACGCGAGCACCCAAGGCGTGCCCTACCGCCAGGCAGAACTGCCGTTCCCGGTTGATGAAGCCGAGGACCTCAAGAGCCAGCTAATAGATATGGCGAGAGAGGTTACGGCACTTAAGAAGCAGAACAAGGAGCTTCGCCAGCAGGTTCAGAAGTATGGCGGCACCCAGGATGGCTTGCTTGCGAGAATCAAGAATTACCAAAAGGCCCTTGAAGGCATGCGGATTGCCGCGGGGCAAGACGCGAAGGGGCTCCTTCTCTTCTCCGAGAGATACAACGGGCGAGTTGAGGAAGTGACGGCCGACAGCATGGACGTCGTGTTCGACGACAACGACGGAGGCACTTTCGCGCAGTCGTACAGTAGCGACCAGTTGGCCGGAGCCAAGATGCCGGAGCCCGGAGACCGGATTTATGCCTTTGCGGCCGTATACCGCAGCCCTGCCAAGCCCGTCTCGTGGAACGAAATTCTTCGCGAAGACTCTGGAATTGAGGACCTGGATTTCCCCGTTGAGGAGGCCGAGGGAAGCATAGACCTCTGAGGGAGGCGTGGTGCGACTGCTTGACGTCTTCAGCTGCGGCCACGGCGACACGCTTCTGCTTCATCTTCCGGGCGAGAAGTGGGCCTTGATTGACTGCAACCTACGGCCCCACACGACTCGCGATAAACTTTTCTCTACTTTCCAGGAACGAAGTGTCAATCACCTTGATTTGCTCTGTCTGAGCCATCCAGATTCGGACCACTACTGGGGAATGGCTGATGTTCTACAGCATTTCTCATCCGGCGGTCGATCCTTGGGCCTCGTTTGCATCCCGCCGATGGACTTGCCGAGCGCCGCCAAGTTGATTAGGGCACGTAGAACTGGATCAGAGCACACCGAGTTTGTGAGGTTTGTTCGGGCTCTGCATGATCTCGTGCAATCGAATCCCCCCGGTTGTCAGGTGTGCCACGTAACCGACCACACACGGGATTTCTCCAGCCAATCGGGCACAACATCGTCGCGCCTCATTCCCCTGGCACCGAATGCCACTCTTCATTTTAGTGCAGTTATGTCCAGCATCGAGCACTTTGCCAAACGCAAGCATGGCGATGTTCCTGAAGGGCAAACCAATGCAATCTCGGTAGTGTGGGCGCTCGTTGTGGAGAACAGAGGGGATGCGGGGGGATCTACCGTTCTGCTATTGTCGGGCGACCTCACGCGGGAGGGCTGGCCTTGGGCGCTTGAGGCCTGGTCGCTGAGAGCAAGCGAGTATGACTTGGCAGAATCCTTCTCGTTGATCAAGGTGCCCCATCACGGTTCCTACAGTTCACACCACGATGGGATCATCGATTTTTTCCCCAAGGCCGGTGATTGCTTCAGTGTGATTTCGGTGGGGAAGCAATTCCGGGCACTTCCCGACCAACGCGTTCTCAGAGCCTATCTGGACGCCGGGTCTCGCGTCGCCTCAACGTTCAAGCGTGCCGCGACGAAACCTGCCAGACTCATCTCGGTCTTGGACACAGAGCGGCGCCACGTTGTCGAAGGCACTTGCCAAGACATTCTTGTGGATTACGCAGAAACGGACGGCTCGATTCAGGTCTCGCCTTCTTCTGCTTTCATTGGCCACGCCGACCTGCCGCTTTACAGTGCGGCAGCCTCGTCTTGATTGGTCGGGGAACCCCATAACCGCCGGTAGTTCCGGCGACACACACCTTATCTCCCGTTCAAAGCCGTTGCCGTTCGCCTTTCGCCTGATTGACGCCGTTCTC
>CAZIJC010000276.1:0-4196 GCA_964539385.1 uncultured Anaerolineales bacterium
ACGAGGATGATGGCCTTGCCGGTGGTCTTGGCGGTCTCGGCGGCGGCGGCGAACTTGGCCGCATCGCCCGAAGCGTTCACGACGGCGACCGCCTCGACGGGCATCGGCTGGCCGATGCGTTCAAACGCGAAGCCCTTGATGGTCTCGGCCTTCTGCCTCATGGCCGCTTCGTCCATGTCGTCGGGCAGCGTGATGGCGATGGCGGTCGGGCTGTGGAACTTTTCCTCGTGGCGGAACAGAACCGTCTCGCCGCCGACCTTGCACTGGCCGTCTCCCGTGCCGAAGGTCACAGAGAGCATGGGCGGTTCGGCGGCGGCGGCGAGGGCCTGGCGGGCCTCGTCGCTGGCGTCGGGGCACTGATCCAGGCTGACCTTCTTCTGGGCCAGGGCCATGGCGAACGCCAGGCACGTCGGCATGCCGCACTTCTTGCAGTTGGTCTTGGGGAGCAGTTTGAAGATATCGAGTCCGCTGAGGGCCATCGGTTTTGTATCCTCCGTTGAAGTTCAAGGGGTCTTGCGTCACACGTGCTTTCGGGTCATCTTACCAGATCGGCGGCACCGTGGCTAGAACATGGGATCCATGGCGAGCACGGGATGCTCGGCCTTCGTAATATGTTCGATGACCTCTTCCTCGGTGGAGGCGACGGATTCGTCGGCGATCTTGTTGAGGAACTCTTCGCCGCCGAGGTCGAGTTCGCCTGCCCGCGCGACGAGGGCGTCGTGCAGGGCCTCCTTGAGCATCTTGGGCATCCAGACGATTCGCTTGAAGCCGCCGTCGGCGAGGATGAACTTGGGGCTGACGATGTACTGCCTGGAATGGCCGCTGAATCCGGGCGTTTGGCGCCCGCCGCCCACCGTGCCGGCCGCCGTCGAGAACTTCATGCCGCAGGGCGTCATCTCGGAGTATTCGCGCGGCACAATCATGATGCCGCCCGTGGAGGGCAGGACGGCCGAGATGCACTCGAAGCATCCGCAGGAGGTCATCGGGTCGGTGATCATCGAGTAAGCGCTCATCCTCTCGATGCTGCCCTGGCTCTTCTCGAGGATGAACTGGTTGATCTTCTCCCACTGGCCGAGGGTTTCGTCCACGGCGTTGCCTTTCGGGACGGGCTGGTTTGGCCCTGCGGGGTTGATCTCGTAGGCGGCCCGGCCGTCGAGCCAGTTGTACGCGCCGCAAAGTCCGGGGTGCTGCGGCGTGATGATGCAGACGTGGTCGGGCGCGAACGACTGGCACAGGGTGCAGGAGTAGAAGACGTCCACGGCTTCGTCGGTCATGTCGGCCAGGCGCGCGTCGCGTTCGACAAACACCTGCCGGGCCTTTTCGTGCATCTGGACAACCTTCTCTTCCTCGGTGTAGATCTTGACCTGGACCTTATCGACGATGACCGAGAACTCCTCGTGGAGCATGGCGTGGAGGATCTTGCCGATGTGCTCGATCCGGAGGCCGGCCTTGAAGGCGTCCTTCGAGATGCGGAGCCAGTTGATGTCCCTCTGTCCCATGTGCCAGAGGCCCTGGGGGTGGTTGAGGAAGGTGTGGATGTGGCGCTCCAGGACGGGCTCGAAATCAGGCTGCATCTTGCGCCCCGCCACCTCGACGCAGATGCCGAGCGGCAGTTGGCCGCCTTCCTCAACGCTGTCGGCCTCGGGGCCGATGACCTCGACCTTGCCGTCCTCGACCTGGTCCATGGGCAAGGTGGTCAGCCACTCGAAGGCGGGTGTCCGGTTGCCTCCGAACTCGACGTGCATGTCTTCCTTGCGGATGCGTTCGCCCTCGAAGGCCGGGCTGAAGGCGACGGGGACCGGCACCTCGGAAACCTTGATCTTCAGACCCCGGACCTCGATGGCCTTCTCGACGATCTCTGAGTGCGGGATGTTCGAGACGACGTGCTCGTAGGTGCAGACGCCGGTGGGCAGGATCTGGGGGATGTCGGAGTCGGCGATCGTCGGGAAGCCGAAGTTGATGGCGCCGGCGGCACTGGCGTACCACTCGTCGGTGACCTTGCCGAGCGCCATGACAAAGGCGAAGACGCGGGCCTTGTTATAGAGGAGGTTGCGCCGGAAGTCGCCGGGCTTGACGCCGCCGAAACTCAACGCCACGCGGGACGCGAACCCCAGGGCGTAGATCGCCGCCGTGATGTCCGGTCCGAACGGCACCAGCCGCGTTTCCCACCCCATCTGGACACCCGCTTCCTCAAGTTGCTGGGAGAACGACGTGCCGTTATCCTCCGCGCACATGAAGACGTACAGGCTTCGCTCCTGGCACTTGCGTGCGATCTCGACCGCCGTCTCGACGTCCGGCGCCGCGCCGGCAATGGCGGCGAACCCCGGGGCCGTGCCGTCCACGAACTGGATGCCTCGCTCGCGCAGGATAACGTCGTCGGCCGCGCCCAGCCAGATGCCAGAGACCGGGTTCGGACCGATGAGGTACTTACAAGCCTCAATAATCTCCTCGGCGTAAAGCGCGGCCATGCCGGCGTCGAGGGTGGGACCGAGGTACGGCAACCAGAGCCGCTCCTCGACGGGCGGCGGGAGCAGGCTCTGAATCTCCTCCATGACCGGCCGGAAGTCGGCCAACGTCTTGACCTCATGCCCCATCATGGCGTAGATGATCGGGATGAAGTAGCCGGTATTGGGGAACTCGATCACGTGGTCTTCGCCGTGTTCCTGGACGGCTTTCTCGAGCATGTCCTCGGCCTGCTTGGCAAGGCTGTGTGCGCCTCGGATGGCGGCCGCTGCGATGATCCTCGACATCGATGGGCTCCTTTATCGACCTCTGGTTGTGATTGCCCGTGACCGCGCGGCGCAAGCGCCGCGGCTAACGGGCGCGCCGGGCAAGCCCGGCGGCTAACGCCTCGCCGATCCCGGCGCGGCGCCGACGTTCAGACTTCCAGTTTCCTGCGGTCTTCCATGTCGTAGAGTTTGCGTTCGCGTTCCTGGTTGATGCCGAGCGCGTCGCGTTTGGCCTCGATGTGGTCGTGGATGAGTTCAGCGGCCTTGATTGGGTCGTCCTCGACGGCCCATTTGCCTCCGAGTTCCTCCTCGATCTCCTCGAACAAGTACTTGGCCACCTTCGACTTGGCCCAGACGGGGAACAGTTTTCGCGCGAAGACGACCAGGGCACCGGACGCTACGAAGTAGTGGCCGATGGAAATCGCCTTCTCGGTAATGTGCTCGAGGCAGGCCCCGGCCACCGGCAGTTCAGAGATGTCGTCGCCGAGGCCGCCCTCGCGAACCATCTCGGTGCAGGCGATGAGGATGCGGCTGTTATCGACGCAGGACCCGACCGCCAGGACGGGCGGCATGCCTACCGTCTCGCAGACCTCGCGAAGGCCCGGACCGGCCAGTTCGGCGGCCTCGGGCCTCAGCAGATCCAACTTGCCGCACGCAATCTGGGCGCAGCCCGTCGTCACGACCAGCATGTCGCGCTTGATCAGTTCCCGTATCAGGCCGGTGTGTCCCCAGTCGTGCCTGACCTTGGGGTTGGTGCACCCGACGACGCCGACGACGCCGCGGATACGACCGTTTATGATGTTGTCGTTCAGGGGCCGGTAGGAAGCACGGAACCGGCCGCCGAGCATGTAGTTGATGGTCTCGTGGCTGAATCCGGCGACGGCCTCGCCCTTGTCCTTGGGGATGTAGATCTTGCCGGAGCGGCCGGCGAAGGCCTCGACGGCCATGCGGACGATCTGGCGGCCGACCTCCAGCGCCCGGTCCTCTTCCATCTCGACGTGCTCGACGCCGGGCATGTGGGCCTTTTCGGAGGTCGTGATAAGTTTCGTGTGATAGCCCTGAACGACTTCCGAGAGGCTCTGCATGATGCACTGGATGTCCACGCACATCAGGTCCACGGCGCCGGTGGCGATGGCGAGTTCCTGGCTCAGGAAGTTGCCGGCCACGGGGATGCCGTGGCGCATCAGCAGTTCGTTGGCGGTGCAGCAGATGCCGACGACGTTGATGCCTGCGGCACCGGCCTTTTTGGCCTCATCTATCAGTTCGGGCATGTCCGCCGCCGCCACCACCATCTCCGAGAGGAGCGGCTCGTGGCCGTGGACGACCAGGTTCACGTGGCTTTTCTTGAGGACGCCGAGGTTGATCTCGCCCCGCGCCGGCACCGGCGTGCCGAACATGATGTCCTGCAGTTCGGTGCCGATCATCGAGCCTCCCCATCCGTCGCCGAGGGCGCAGCGGCTGGCGTGA
>CAZIJC010000277.1:0-813 GCA_964539385.1 uncultured Anaerolineales bacterium
AGACGACAACCGTCCGATGTTCGTCGTCGAGGCCGTTGATCGCCTCCTGAACCAGAACCTCCGTTTCCGCCGTTACGAGCCCGTCGGCCGGGTCGACCGTCGCCGTGTCCGCCACGGCGTTGCCCGGATTCGGATCGTCGTCGTTGCCCGCCGGCACGCTCATCTGGACCCACTTTCTTCTTCGGCGGTGACTCAGCGAGGTGTTCACCGCAATCCGGAACAGCCACGTGTACAGGCTGCTGCCGCCGCGGAACGTCTCCAGGTTTTCGTACGCCTTGACGAACGTGTCCTGCAACAGGTCCCTTGCGTCCTCGGCCGAGCTCACGAGCCGATAGATCGTGTTGTACAGACGGTCCTCATGGCGCTGGACGATCTCGCCGAACGCCCTGCTGTCTCCGGCGAGCACCTGCCCGACCAGTTCATCGTCGTTCAGGTTGCTCCTGGATGCTGCTCGTCGCGCCAATTCGTCCAACCTGTTCTCTTAGACTCCGCCGCCTGGTGCGGGTTCCCGAAAACCCGGAAAATCCCCGCCGTTTCGCGCGCGGGCCGGCTCCCGACTCGTCCGGACCTCCTACTATAGCCCACGCCACCGGCCGCCACAAGACGCCGCCGCGCAGGCACAGAGGCCCCCTTCCATTCTCCACCTTCAATACGAGCGCCGCGCCGAGGTGTACTGTAAAAACCTTGTAACGCGCTTTGCGCGGCGGGTGGGGACACCCGCCGCGCACGCTCGCCTTCGAGCCGGGAGCGCCGTGCCGTTCGAGCCGGGAGCGCCGTGCCGTTCGAGCCGGGAGCGCCGTGCCGTTCGAGCCG
>CAZIJC010000277.1:913-4196 GCA_964539385.1 uncultured Anaerolineales bacterium
GGAGCGGGAGCTCCCGGTGGCCTCGTCACGCGATGGAGCGTCCCAAGGCCGGAACACGCCCCCGGCCGCTCCCGCGGCCGGCTCGATGCGCATCGCGAATGCACGCTGTACCATGCACCCCGCCGCGCACGCTACCGTGGGCCGGCGCCCGGTTGGCTTTCGGCCGGCCTTTCGCGTAGAATACATGACCCGCGCGTGGGTGGGGGCAAGGCAGACACACCGTGAGCGACGGCAACCAAAACCAGGTGGCGACCCGGCGGCGCATCCGCGTGCGCGGCATCGTTCAGGGCGTGGGGTTCAGGCCCGCCGTCTACCGCCTGGCGGTCGAGCGAGGTCTGGGCGGCTGGGTGCTGAACGATGCCGAGGGCGTACTCATCGAACTCGAAGGCCCGGCGCCGGTCATCGACGACTTCCTCGGGCGCCTGTCGGCCCACCCGCCGCCGCTGGCCGAGATCACCGCCGTCGAGAGCGCCGAGGTCCGGCCCGAGCGCCAGAGCGCCTTCTCGATTGCACCATCGGCCGGGGGCGAAACCGCCGCCCTCGTGTCGCCCGACATGGCCGTCTGCCCCGACTGCCTCCGCGAACTCATGGACCCGGCGGACCGGCGGTTCCGCTACCCGTTCATCAACTGCACCAACTGCGGCCCGCGGTACTCCATCATCCGCGACATCCCCTACGACCGGCCGAACACCACGATGCGGCGTTTCACCATGTGCCCGAGGTGCCAGGCTGAATACGACGATCCGGCCGACCGCCGTTTCCACGCCCAGCCGAACGCGTGCCCGGTGTGCGGTCCGCACCTGGCGCTGCACGATGCCGGGGGCGAGCCTGTCGCGTGCGCCGACCCTGTCGGCGAGGTCCGCAAGGCGCTTCTGGCCGGCCGCATCGTCGCCATCAAAGGGCTGACCGGGTTTCACCTGTCCTGCGACGCCCGCAGCGACGAGGCCGTCGGCTCGCTCCGCCGCCGCAAGGGCCGCGACCGCAAGGCATTCGCCATGATGGCCGCTTCGGCCGAAGCGGTCGCCCGCCAGGTTCGCTTGAGCGGCGCGGGGCGGGCGCTGCTCGAATCGATCCAGCGGCCGATCGTTCTGCTGCCGAAGCGCACCGACCACACCCTCTCCGCGCTGGTCGCGCCAAGGAGTCCGTACTTCGGGTTTCTGCTGCCGTACGCGCCGGTGCACTACCTGTTGTTCGAGAACGATTTTCCGCCGATGGTCATGACGAGCGGCAACCTGTCGGAGGAACCCATCTGCCGCCGGGACGATGAGGCCGTCCGCCGCCTTTCCGGCATCGCCGACCTGTACCTGCTGCACGACCGGCCGATCCAGACCGTCTGCGACGATTCCGTGACGGCCCTCCAGCGCGGGCGCGGGCTGATGCTGCGTCGCGGCCGGGGCTACGCGCCGCGGCCGCTGCGCCTGCCCGTCGCCGCCACGGCGCCGGTCCTTGCGGTCGGGCCGGAGTTGAAGAACTGCGTATGCCTGGTGCGCGGCCGCGAGGCGTTCGTCAGCCAGCACATCGGCGACCTGACCAGCGCCCTGGCGGCCACGTACTTCGAGGCGACGATCGAGAAACTGGAGCGCCTGCTGGAGATCACGCCGGCCGCCCTCGCCTGCGACCTGCATCCGGCCTACCTCTCGACACGGTACGCCCGCCGCCGCGCGGCCGACGCCGGCATTCCTCTCATCGGCGTCCAGCACCATCACGCCCACGTCGCCTCCGTGATAGCCGAGTGCGGCCTGGAGGGCGACGTCCTCGGCCTGGCGATGGACGGCACCGGCTATGGAACCGACGCCGGCGTCTGGGGCGGCGAGGTGCTGCGGGCGTCGGCAACGGATTTCACGAGACTCGGACATCTGAGTTACGTTTCTCTCCCGGGCGGCGACGCCGCCGTCGAGCATCCCGCACGGACCGCCTGGGCGTACCTCGTCCAGGCCTGCGGCGCCGAGGAGGCCGAGCGGCATTGCGTCGGGCACCTCGCCCGGACAAGCGCCAAGGACCGCGCCCTGTGGACCGACATGATGGCGCGCGGCGTCAATGCGCCACGGGCGTGCGGCCTGGGACGCCTGTTCGATGCGGTCAGCGTCCTGGCGGGCGTCTGTGCCGAGAACACCCACGAAGGCCGGGCGGCGATGGAACTCGAGGCCGCGGCCGGCGGCGCGCCCGACGACGCGCCGCCTTACGAGTTCGCCATGCTCGAAGCGCCGGCCGACGACCCCGGCCAAGCCGAGGGCTGGGTCATCGACTCCTCTGCCCTGATACGCGGCGTCGTGGCCGACGTCGAGGCGGGCACGGGCGCCGAGGCCGTCAGCGCCCGGTTCCACGCCACCGTCGCGGCGATGCTGCTTGCGGCCGCGCGGCGGGCGAGAGACGAAACGGGACTGGCGCGAATCGCCCTGTCGGGCGGGTGCTTCGCCAACGACCGGCTCGTCCGGACGCTGGCGCCCGCGCTTGAATCCGACGGCCTCGGCGTGTATGGTCACCGCGACGTTCCGCCCGGCGACGGCGGCGTAGCCCTCGGCCAGGCGTACGTCGCCGCAGCGCGATTGCGAGCCGAACACCGTTAGCCGCCGCAGCACGATTGCGAAGTTAGCCGCCGGGCTTGCCCGGCGCGTTCTATAGCACGTGAGGTAACCGCCATGTGCCTGGCCATACCCGGTCAGATCGTCACGAAGGAAGCCGGCATGGGCGTCGTGGACATCCGCGGCAACCGCATGCGCGCGGGGCTCCTGCTCGTGCCGGAAGCCGGCATCGGCGACTGGGTACTCGTCCACGCAGGCTTCGCCATCACGAAGATCTCCCCGGACGACGCCGCCGAAACCAACGCCTTGTGGGACCAGATCGAGGACCTGAAGCGCGAAGAGCAGTAACGGCGCCCGAGCCCGCCGCGGAAGCGGCGGGACACGTTCCACGGCGCCAGCGTGACCCATGCAAAGCGCTCGCATCGACCAATACAGGCGCGACATAACCGAGGCGGCGGCAGCGGTCCCCGGCGACGGTCCGATTGCGCTGATGGAGATCTGCGGCACGCACACGGTGGCCATCCGCCGGACGGGGCTCCGCAGCCTGCTGCCGCAGCGCGTGCGACTCATCAGCGGACCGGGGTGCCCGGTGTGCGTGACGAGCCAAGGCACCATCGACGTGCTGGTCGACCTGGCCGCACGCGACGGCGTCACCGTCGCGACGTTCGGCGACATGGTCCGCGTGCCGGGCAGCACCGCCAGTCTGGAACGCCGCAAGGCCGAAGGCGGCAGCGTTGCGGTCTGCTACTCGGTGCTGGAGG
>CAZIJC010000278.1:0-4111 GCA_964539385.1 uncultured Anaerolineales bacterium
CGCGCCGGCTGCCATTTTGGCAGTGTGACTTACGTCAATTTTGCCCCCTCAAAAACCCCTCCAAAACCGAACAAAAACGGAACAAAACCGAACAAAACGGACACCAAAACCGAAAAAACCGATCACAAAACAGCGCGTTTTGCCTTACCTATCTTAACATTAGACCCCCAAAACCCCCCTCACGAGCCAGAAACGGGGTTCCGGGCCAAAAAAAACGCGCATTTGCCCGTTTCGGCAAGGTGAAAATTGACGTAAGTGTTATGGAATGTACAGCATGTGATCGAACGGCGACACCCGTTCGACTCGCTGCGCTCGCTCAGGGTGACAGATGGCAGGCCGCATGTCAGACCATAAATGCACGCCGGCCACGGGCTCACGTGCCGAACGCCATGACGATTGGCGCCTTTTTCTTGCCACGTCCCCGGCAATGCAATACCGTGGCGCCAAGGATTTGGCTGGGCAGAAAGGGGATACGCCATCTCAATCGAACGGGCCAACGCCACCCCGGACGCCGCCGGCGGGCCGAAGCGGCACCTTTCGCTCCTCGATGCCATGTGCGTCGTCGTGGGCATCGTCATCGGCGTGGGCATCTTCCGGGCGCCGTCGTTGGTGGCGGCGATGACGCCCACACCAACGCTGATGCTGGCGGCCTGGGTGCTTGGCGGGCTGCTCTGCTTCTGCGGGGCGCTCACGTACGCGGAACTTGCGGCCGCCTACCCGCGAGTGGGCGGCGAGTACGTGTATCTGGAGCGATCTTTCGGCGGGGCGGTATCGTTCCTGTTCGTCTGGGCACGAATGACGGTCATCCAGACGGGCACCATAGCCGCCACGGCGTATGTTTTCGGCGATTACATGGCGCGGCTCGTGCCGGTGGGCGATGCGGGATCGCTGATCTGGGCCGTTGCCGCCACGGTAGCGCTGACGGCCAGCAACGTAGTGGGCCTGAAAACGGGCAAATGGACGCAGAACGTCCTGACGGCAGTGAAAGTGGCGGGGGTTCTGGCGATTGCGGTGGTGGGCCTCGCCTTGGCGCCGGCCGCAGAGGCGCCTCAGGCCGCGCCCGCTGCGGCGGGGGATGGTCCGGGTTTGGCGGGCTTCGGCCTGGCGATGATCTTCATCCTCTACACGTTCGGCGGGTGGAACGAAGCGGCGTACGTGGCGGGGGAACTGAAAAAGCCCAGCCGCAACACCCTATGGCTGCTCGTCGGGAGCATCGCGCTGCTGACGGTGGTGTACGTGGCGGTGAACGCGGCCTACTTGAGCGTGCTGGGGTTCGACGCGATGGGCAAGACGAGCGCGGTGGCGGCCGACGCGGTCGCGGCGGTGTTCGGCGCGGGCGGCGGCGCGGCGGTGAGCGTTCTGGTGGCGGTCTCGGCGCTGGGGGCGATGAACGGGTGCATTTTCACGGGTGCGCGGTCGATTTGCGGACTGGGCGAAGATCATCAACTCTTCCGCGCACTGGGCCGGTGGAGCCCGCGGTTCGGCACGCCTGCGGCGGCGATCCTGGTGCAGAGCGCGATTGCGGTCGTGCTGATCCTCCTGCCGGGGCTGGGCGGGGGCCTCCGCGAGCGGTTGGGGTCGGGTTTCGAGGAAGCCGTCACGTACACGGCACCGGCGTTCTGGGCGTTCTTCCTGCTGACGGGTGTGGCGGTGTTCGTGCTGCGCGTGAAAGAGCCGGACGTCGAGCGGCCGTTCCGCGTGCCGCTTTATCCCGTGACGGTCGTCGTCTTCTGCGGGATGTGTGCCTGGATGCTCTATCGAAGCCTCGATTATCGGGCGTTAGGGGCGGTGGTCGGCGTGGCCGTGCTGCTGGCGGGGGTGCCGGTGTACCTGGTGAGTCGGCGCAAGGCCAGGCGCGCCGAGCACGGTGAGGCGTAAGCCGCAGCGCGGTCTGCAGACGGACGACCCTTCATCCGCGGTATCGTGCATTTCTGCCGATTTTCAACCCCCTGGAAGGGCGATACGGTATGGGGGCAGACGCAACCGGCATCGCGGGCGGCCCGGTGGTTTTCGATGCCCGCGCGGAGGGCGACGGAATGGGCTCAGCGGAAGGTGCGGTCTTGGTCATGGAACCCGGGACTTCGGAGTCGGCCGAGCCGGCGGTCCCGACGCTGACCGACGCTCACTTCGCCGAGGTGCGGCAGGCGGTCCGGGACCGGCGGCGCGTGAAGGGGGCGGCGCGGACGGCCCTGTCTTCCGGCTCGATTACGCTGATGATCGGCGTTCTGGCGGCCCCGTTCGTGCTGGTCTGGCCGAGCGCGAGCGGCGTGATGATCGTGGCGGGCATGTGCGCGGTGGGTGCGGTGGAGTTGTTCGGCTACGGGCGGATGCGCCGGGCCGAGCCGTCGTCGGCGCGGCTGCTGGGAGCGAACCAGTTGGCGTTTCTGGGGCTGATATCGCTGTACTGCGTGATGGAGATGGTGGCGTTTTCGCCCCAGGAGGTGCGGGCGGCCGCCCTTTCGCCCGAAGTCCAGGCCCAGTTGTCCGCCGTGCCGGAGATGAGCCGTGCGATCAACGATCTTGTCCTGCGGTGGGCGCCGATTGTGACCTACGGGTTCTACGCGCTGGTTATCGGGCTGAGCGCGTGTTTCCAGGGGGGCATGGCGCTGTATTACTTCACTCGGCGGAAGCACATCGAGCGGTTCAACCGCGCGACGCCGCAGTGGATCCGCCGCCTGTTCGTCGAGATGGGGGCTTAGACAGAATCAGGGACAGTCAACCTGTTTCTCGCGACGGCAAGCGAACTCACCTCGCACGTGCAACGGGCCGGTGCCAACCCTCGCTCGATCCAGGTCTGCGGAGCAGTCTGCCCCGCCACCACGATCAGGGCCGTGGGGCTGCCTGAAACAGGCGACTGTCCCTATTCTTGAAAGCCGGCGCCTTTTCGCCGATCGGCGGCATCCTCCTCTTGCACCACGTACACATACTACGTTACTATGGATTTGTTGAACACGTTTGCCTGAAGAAACGGCTCATGCCGACGTTGCCTTGACGCGCTCTTGCTGAGACATGGCGGCCAGTTTCTCGACCTGTTTGGCGTCCAGGCCCAAGCCTTCGGCGACGCGTCGACCGTAGTCGGGGTCGGCCTTGAAGAAGAGGGCGGCCTGGCGCAGTTGGATGCGGTTCTGGGCATTGCCCAGGTGGGCCACGATGTTGCCGACCAGGTGGTCGCGGTCGGTGTTGGTCATGACGCGCCGGTAGAGTTCGCCGGGCTGGAAAAAGTCGTCGTCGGTCAGTTCCTGCGGATGCCGGGCCGCCTGGCCTTCCAGGTCAATGGGCGGCTCGGCGAATGCGGGGTTGGGGGCCGGTCCGCCCATGGAGTTGGGCCAGTAGTTCGGTCCGCCGCCGCTGTTATCGTCCAGCCGCATGGTCCCGTCGCGCTGGTAGTTGCCGGCTTTGCACGCTTTAGGGGCGTTGATGGGCAGGAGTTGGTAGTTCGGCCCGAGGCGGTGGAGGTGGGCGTCGTGGTAAGAGATGACGCGGGCCTGGAGCATCTTGTCGGGCGACGCCGCGATGCCGGGCACGAAGTTCCCCGGACTGAAGGCCGACTGCTCGACCTCGGCGAAATAGTTGGCGGGGTTGCGGTTGAGCGTCATCCGCCCGATCTCAATGAGCGGGTAGTCCTTGTGCGGCCAGACCTTTGTGATGTCCAAGATGTTCCAGCGGTAGGTTTTGGCGTCCCTGGCGGGCATAATCTGGACGCAGACGCGCCAGGCGGGGAACTCGCCCTTCTCAATGGCGCGGTACAAATCGGCGGTGGCGTGGTTGGGGTTCTCGCCGGCGAGGCGCGTGGCCTCCTCGCGCGTGAGGTTTTGGATGCCCTGCTCGGTCTTGAAGTGATATTGCACCCAGAAGATGTCGCCCTTGGCGTTATACCACTTGAACGTGTGGCTGCTGTAGCCGTTCATGTGGCGGTGATTTCGGGGCGTGCCGCGGTCGGAGAAGAGGATCGTCACCTGGTGGATGGATTCAGGCGTCAGGGACAGAAAGTCCCAGAACATGTCCGGGTCGGGGGCGTTGGTGGCGGGGTTGCGCTTCTGGGTGTGGATGAAGTCGGGGAACTTCAGCGGGTCGCGGATGAAGAAGACCGGCGTGTTGTTGCCGGTCATGT
>CAZIJC010000279.1:0-4061 GCA_964539385.1 uncultured Anaerolineales bacterium
CTTTTAGCCGCGACCCGAAGGGGAGCGCGTAGTTGCAAGGCCGAATGCCGAATGACAAATGCCAAATGACAAATGCGAACGGCAACGGCTTTGAACGGGAGATAAGGTGTGTGTCGCCAATGGCGCGAGCCATGCCGCCAACCTACCGGCCCCAACCGACGCCGTCAAGAGAAAACCGTATCCTGTCCCCGGAATCCCCCCGCGAGCAGGCTCACTCGGACTCCTCAAGCGATTTCAATCGCGCTGGCCGCTTCTTGTGCCAGTCGAGCATCATGTGGGCCAATGTTCGAGTGGACGGGTTCTCGTCGTGTGCCAGTTGTTTCCATACAGGCAGCGCGAGATCGAAACCAGGCTGGTACGGGCGCGGCAAGGACCCGGAGACGAAGTGGTAACGCGCAACAGGGTCGGGCAGTTTGAGGATGACTTCGGCTGCGTGCTTGGTCAGCCCCGCGTCGTTCATCCGAAACAGGGCCCCCACGGTTTGTGTTGTGACCGGAATAGCCCCCTGGGGGCCCATCGGTTGGACTAAGGCCTCGATGGTTTCCTGGTCGATCAACGCCTGCACGACCCTCTTGGGCTCGAAATGGTGACGGCGTCGCAATTCACGCAACGCGCTGTCCATGCGGGCTGGTACGTTGATGCATCCATGGAGAGGCTTGGGCTGTAATGTAAACGCCAAGGCCAACTGTTTCAGGTTGAGTTGTCGACTCATCCTGGACCAGTTGACGAGCGAAGCGCCGCAAAAACGGTCATTCCCCGTCAGGAGGACAAGTTGATTCGGCAAGGGCTTAATCGTCGCCAGGAGCACTTCCTTGACCGTCGCATTTTCACGCTGAAAAGGGGGGCGACTTCCCAGGGGTTCGTGGGTTGCGAATCTCTGGGCTGCCCCGGGTTCCCAGGGGGAAAGAGATACCCACCCATAACCAGCCACGCGGTGTCCGAATTCGTTGTTGACTTGCTGCATGAGGTGTTCGATATGGGCTCTCAAGGGCGTGGCCTCGCCCCATCTCGTGTCTTTCGGCGAGGCGTACTTTGGGAGCCTCATGGCCAGTGCCTTTTTGAGCATCGTTGCGCCTTTGGATTTGCGCCGAATCCAGATAGTCCCGTTCGCTTGTCGCCATTCGAGTTGGGGGTTGAGCGTGCAGTAAGCGTCCAGCGCCTGGCTCACCGTGCCTTCGACGAGTTCAAAAGCCTTGACTGTCTGGTCAGGCGGAGGCGGATCCGGCTCATAATAGGGGTAGTCCTCCGTCGCCTCGAAACGGCCGCCATCTCGTGGCTTCTCCAGCCGACCCAGTTCCAGTATCGCACGAAGTTCCAGTTGGGCCATCAGTTCGGGGAGGCGGTACTGGACGTCGCCGCCGCGCGCGAAAATGTGTCCCACTTTGCGGTCCAGGGAGTCATCCGCGCGAGTGCAGTCCGTGACAACCAAGCCAAGAAGCACGGCCGCAAGCACCAGCGCTGCACAGGCCCCGGGGCTACGGATTATGCGGAAGATGGACCGTATACATTGTCTTTGCCTCGAATATAAGTACATTGCCGGTCCTCTCTTTATCCTCTGTGGCTTCAGCCACCCACTCATTTTCCGTTACATGCGGCGGGTTGCTCGGGACAGGGTTCCCACCTGCGCCTTGGACGGCGAGTTGCCACTTGTGTGCTGGGTGTACATAAAACACTCGATCGCCTATCTTAACCTCGCTTGGTGGAGGGTCGCCTAGCGTCGACGTGGGGATATTCATGAGGACGGTCTTGTCGTAAAGCACTTTGAGAACTCTCCCCTCAGCGTCGCGGTGTTCCTTCCAGTTGGGCTCTTTTATAATGTGCGTGTTAATATGCTGTGCGACGCCGGCGAACTTGGCGTCCGCTTGGAAATCTACGTCCTCTCGTCGCATAAGGATGCGCTTGCCGTCACCGTCCCCCCAGTCGCTGGTATTGATGTTCTCGTCGAACTGGTCCAGAATAGGGTACTGGAAATTATGCTCTGGCCAAGGATGAAAGTGCTGGGCTGATGAATTAATCGTGTAAGGATGCGTCATCTCAGCGGGTATTACCGTGGGCTGGCCCACGTTGGTCGGCTTCGTGATGTTCAGCGGCTCTTTATCGACAGGCTTGTTAAACAGATTATATTGCACCGAGACGTTGTGCTGGTCTTTCTCCTTCGCGCCCGTGGCCTCTGAAGGAGCGGTGAAGACGGCCCGGTGACGTTCGGGCGTGGCTTCAGGGAAGTTCTTCTCTGTGTCGTTATGCTCGAACCAGTCCTCGTGGCTGTCATCGTATTTCCACACGAAGTGTGCGTCTGAGGATGGTGTTCCGTCGGCTACCACTGGGTGCGTTGCGCTTACCAGCAACTTGTTGTTCTCCGGCCACCACTCCTTGCCTTGCGAGATGCTGTCTTCTTTGATGTCAACCGCAGCCCGTCCAATCGTGGCAGACCAGTGCCATTCGCTGGGATTGCCACCGGAGCCTTTGGGTTTCACATTCCCCTCGGCTTTCACCGGCCACATATCCGCGCTGTCTTTCGATGTGGTCCCCCAGAATTTGATCTCTTTTTTGGTTTCCTTTATGATCCCCGAGCCCTGCTCTTCCCCTACTACGATCTCTATGAAGTGATACCAGCTTCTGAACCTCTCAAAGTCCCATTTTTCCGTCGGCTTAGGCGGATTCAAAGGCCGCGACGTGATCTTTTCCTTCTGGGGTGACATTTCCTCGACCTTCTCCGACTCCTTCTTTTCAATCTCGTCGTCGCTTTCCCAGTCGATCTTCGGAGTATCCGGATTCAGCCCCTTGTCACCTCTCTTGACCTCTTTCTCTTTCTCTTCGACATGCGGGTCATTCGGATCGGCCGCGGCGCGTCCCGGCACGCACACCAGCGCCAATCCCACTACCACGCTCGTCAGCGTCATGCAAGCACTTCGGCTTGGCCAAGCCCTCATGATTCGCTCCTTCCGATCGATGCGCCTTCGCCATTCTCGTACCAGTTAACCCAGTAATCGGCTTCTTGCTTGTAGTTATCTGACCACCTGGGAAACGTTTTGAGTACGTGAAGCCCCTCCTGACGCCGGCCCATGTTGATCAGATTCTGAGCATAGCGGATACGGGCCTCACAAACGTACTTGTTATGCTTACCCGTGGCCGCGAGTCGTCCCAAGAGTTCGTGTCCCGCCTCGCGTACCTTGGGGTTCACGGCATATCGGGCTATGTTCCCGGCACAGAACGCGGCGCGGCACTGCGTAAAGGTGAGGAACTGGCCTCGGCCCATGTTGACGATTTTCATGTATTCGGGAAAGGCGCTGCCCCGGCTCTTACGCCAGTACAGGCTTTTGGCGTAGATGAGTTGAGGGTACTCCCGGGCCTGGATCGTGAGCGCCCCGAACTCCCCCTTGATCAGCCGTTGGGCCAAGCGGGCGGAGTCCTCAAAACGCTGTGTAACGTGGTAGAAGTCCATCAGCAGCACGGCCAAACGCTGGCGCGGCTTCTGTTGATACACAGCCAACTCCGCGGGGTAAGCAACGAGATAGCCGTGATCAACCCCGAACTTAAGACGTGAGTAGTCGTTCACGACGCCGTCGGTATCCAGGCGGCGGGTGGCCGGGTCGCAGTCGAGGATCCGCTTGTAGTGGGCCAGGGCCTCGTCCTGGTTGCCCTCGACGAACGCCAGGAACCCCAGGTACATGGCACACTGTTCGGCCAGATCGTCGAGATACCACGAGCAGGTCTTGCGGTTGACGAGTTGGCCGGGCTCGATGGCGTTCTTCTTGACGTTGCCCCAGAAGTCCGTGTACTTCTCCTGCCGCGGCGGAGTCGTCACCTTCGTGGCGGCCTCGCGGACGGCCAGTTTCTCGATGTTCAGGGGCTCTTTGTTTCGCCCTTCCTTCAGCCAGGTGTCAAGCAGCAGGAAGCAGCCCTTGGCGGCCCCGGGATTGAGGTGATGTTCCAGGGCGATGCGTCCCATCTCCAGGACCGCTTCCCCGCGATAGAGGCCGTACGGGTCGGACGCGCGGAAGGCATACAGTTCGGGCTTCGCCTCGCCGGTCTTGCCCATGGCCACGAGGCACGTGGCCGCG
>CAZIJC010000280.1:0-4057 GCA_964539385.1 uncultured Anaerolineales bacterium
TGACCGTCGCGATGGAGAAGAACCGGGCGATGCTCGGCCTGCCGGACGGCGCCGTCGTCGCGGAGTTCCTCTTCGGCGCAATGGACAGCCTTGACCCGTACACGCGGTTCCTCACGCCCGAGATGCTGCACGCCCTCCGCGAACAGATGGAGGGCGCCTACACGGGCATCGGCGCACGGATCGCATTGCGCGGCGGGCGGATATTCCTGGCCGAGGTCTTTGAAGGCGGCGGTGCCGCCACCGCCGGGCTCAAGGCCGGCGACGAGATCACCGCCATCGAAGAGCAGGCGGTGGAGGGCCTCTCGCTGACCGATGTGTCGCGCCGGCTGCGCGGCAAACGAGGGACGAACGCCAGGGTCTCGGTCCGCCCGGGCGGGCACGGCCGGACGCGCAGCGTCGTTCTGGAACGGTCTGTCGTGCGTTTGCCGTCGGTTGCGCACGCCCGCTTGATCGAAGGCGAGGAGGGGATCGGCTATCTGCGGCTGACGACGTTTAAGTCCGGTACGGAAAAGGAGTTACGTCGCGCTGTGGGCACGCTCGCCGAGCGGGGCGCCGTGGGCCTTATCCTTGACCTGCGCGGCAATCCGGGGGGCACGCTCCTGGAGGCGATCGGCGTGGCGGGCGTCTTCCTGGCGCGGGGGCGAGTCACCCGGACGCGCGGGCGCGCCCTTGGCGCCACGTGGACCTACGACGTGCCGCTGCTCGCGCGCCGGCAGTGGCAAGGTCCCCTGGCGGTTCTCATCAACGAACGCACGGCCAGCGCAGCCGAAGTGCTTGCTGCGGCGCTGGCGCGGCGCGGACGCGCGGTGCTCGTCGGGCGGCGCACTTTCGGGAAGGGCGCTGCGCAGATCAACGTTTCCATCAGCGGGGGCGCCGGCGCCGTTTGCGTGACGGTTGCGCGCGTCTATGATCCCGACGATGAGTGCATCGAAGGACGTGGCGTCGAGCCGAATCGCGACGTCAAGGAACCAGGCGAACCTGTCAGGAACCTGCGCGACGATCCCGCCGTGCGCGCCGCTGTTGAGGTGCTGCGCGCCGCGCTCGCCGAGAAGCAGGTGAGCGCCGTTCGCGCCGCGCGCCGCGCGTTCTTGCTTAAGACAGCCCTCTCAAATAACCGATAAGGGGTATGGTCGTTTCGAGCGAGGGAAGCGCGAAGCGCTTCACGAAAAAGTGCGCAATTCCGCGCGAAAAAGTGTTGACACTGCCCGGCGCGGTACCTAGCATCCGGTGAGGGACAGTTCTTAAGAAAGGAGATGTCTCATGGCCAAGAAGCGGAAGAAGGCAGTCAAGAGGAAAGCGAAGAAGAAACCGGCCAAGAAGAAGGCCAAAAAGAAACCGGCCAAGAAGAAGGCGAAGAAGAAAAAGGCCAAGAAGAAAAAGAGGAAGAGATAACCTCGCCTTCAACACCGATGAGTAGCCGGTAAGGTTTCCTGGGGAGATCCGACGCGACTGGCGGATCTCCCCGGCCTTTTCTTGCCGGCTTGCTCCAAGCGGTCCGACATACGTTTTGCGCGGTGGGTCTCCCACCTTCGTCCCGACACAGACCGGGACTACGGCGGGCAGGCCGCACCCATTTTCAGGTGTGACATTTTCCCTTTGGCGTTAAGGTGCGACATGGCCGCTGTGGCGTGACAAGGTTTCGGCGCAGGCCATTGACACGGCCGCGCCGGCGCATAGAATGCGGCTCTTGCAGAGTCCCCATAGCTCAATTGGATAGAGCGTTGGCCTCCGGAGCCAAAGGTTGGAGGTTCGAATCCTCCTGGGGACGCCATCGTAAGTCGCGTCAAATCCCAGACTTACGACCCTTCCCTTTTCCCCGCCGACGGCCCCGGGATGGGTTTTATGACAGTTCTTGTGACGATTGGGACCGACACCCGCCGGTTTTTCCCGTTTCTCCCTTGAGCCGTTGCACACCGCGCTATGATCGCGTTGAGGTCGCATGGAGGCCCCTCAATGCGACGTAGAGACCGAGTTCCCGGCTGCCTCTTCATCGGGAGCGGCCGGTATTGGTGGCGGGTCAAACTACCCGGCGAGACAGAACTCAAGGCCCGGCCCCTCGTTCCCGGCGGCGGCTCCTACGCCACGAATGACCCCGGCGTGGCCGAGCAGGTCGCCCGCGACATGTACGCCCGGGCCACGTGCGGCCCCCCGGAAACGATTCTGCTGTTGAACGAAGCCGCTGCGGCCGGGTCGGCGGCAGGCAATCGGGCTCGGGCGAATCGGCGCGTTACACTTCCCAGCCCTTGCGGTAGTCGCGCTTGACGTACCGGTTGACGGCGGGAACGTTCGTACACTTGAGGTTCGGGCCGTCCCACAGAAGTTTTTTGCCCGGCCCGGCTCGCATGGCCAGGATGCCCAGCAGGATCATCTCGGTCAGCGGGCCGGCCGAGTCGGGGAAGTTCGACGTCGTCGTGGCGCCGCCCTTGCAAGCCTGGATGAACTCGCTGAAGATGCTGCCATTGCGTGGGAGGGTCTTCTCGGGTTCCGGGACCTCTTTTTTCCGCTCGGCCGGCAGGAAGGATGTCCCCCCGCCGTACGCTCCCGTGTACATGATGCCCTTGTTGCCGATGTAGAGACTGCCCTTGCCACCGAGTTTCCGGCCGTGCTTCTTTTCGAGTTCATCGGCCAGCGGCGGGCGGTTGCCCTTGCCGCTCTTCTTGCCGTCCCACCAGTATGCCGTAACGGGGGGTTGCGCGCCGCGGGCGGGGTACTCCCAGCGGATACAGTTCCAGGCGGGGAACATCTCCACGCCGCCGTCGGTCGATTCGACCGCCTCGACGCTCGTGGCGTGGCGCAGGTTCAAGGACCACGGGACGCCGTCGATCAGGTGGCAGGCCCAGTCGCCCAGGAGTCCCGAGCCAAAGTCCCACCAGCCGCGCCACCGCGCCGGGTGCAGGTTGTCGTGGTAATCGCGATACGGGGCCGTTCCGAGCCACTCCTGCCAGTGCAGCCCCGCGGGGACGGGCTTCGTCGGTGGCCGGTCGGCCGTGCCGCCGCACGGGCAGATCGAGTTGTCGCACCACGTGTGCGTCTCGGTAACCGTCCCGATGGCGCCCGACCGGATGTACTCGACGAGGCGCCGGTACCCCTCGCCGCAATGTCCCTGGTTGCCCATCTGGGTGACGACCTTGTGCTCGCGTGCGGCCTCGGCCAGGGCGCGGGCCTCCCAGATGTCGTGGGTCAGCGGCTTCTCGCAGTAGACGTGTTTGCCGTACTTGATGGCCCGCATGACGGCGGCCGCGTGGTTGTGGTCGGGTGTGGCCACAAAGACGACGTCGATGTTCTTGTGCATCTCGTCGAGCATCTTGCGGAAGTCGGTGTACTGCTTAACGGACCCGGCGTCAACGGCCGAGAGTTTGTGCTTCTTCAGCGTCTTGGGATCCGTGATGAACTTCATCGCGGTCTGCAGCCGCTTATCGTCGACGTCGCAGACGGCGACGAGACGTTCGCCGATGGCGGTGCCGAGGTGCGAGCGCCCGCGGCCCCCGCAGCCGATAACGGCGGTCCGCAGTCTCGACGCCGGCGCGCCTTCGGCCAGGATAACGGGTCCGCGCGCCAATCCCACGCCGGCGGTGCCGGCCACGGCGACGGTCTTCAAGAAACGGCGGCGGCTGATGCGCATGATTGTGTCCTCTCTGTTGGATCTCCTGTGAACGCGGCACCGTGTCGGCGGTGCCGCGGCGTCGGCCGAGGCCTGCCCCTTGCGGCGGAAGTCACCGCCGGACAGCGGCATGAGTCGACCCGGTTCGAAGGGTTGATGACGGCCGTGCGCATCGGTCGGCGAAGCCGCCCGAAACGCGTGGCCGGCGACAAGGGATACAGCTATCCCCGCATCCGTCGCTGGCTGCGACGGCATCGGATTGAGGCGGTGATCCCGCAACGGTCTGACCAACAGGCTCAGCATCGCGGCCGTCCCTTGACCTTTGACAAAGACGCGTATCGGCGGCGGAGCGTGATCGAGTGCTGCATCGGCTGGCTGAAGGAGTGCCGTCGAATCGGAACCCGATTCGAGAAGCTGGCACTGAACTTCCTGGCCATGATCAAACTCGCCATCATC
>CAZIJC010000281.1:0-4055 GCA_964539385.1 uncultured Anaerolineales bacterium
AACGGGCACGCGCCGAACGCCTCCAGCCGCCGCGCGCTCATCGCCGTCTCGCCGGGGAACCGGCGGCACAGTTCTTCCAGGATGGCGCCCGCATCCAGGCACCCGTCGAACGGGCCGAAGGCTTGACCGTGCTCGCGTTCCCACTCGGCTGCGAGCCCGGTCAGGGCCGTCTCGGCCGCCGGCCCGCGCGCCAGAAGTTCGGCCAGCACCGCCAGGTCGGCGTCGATGCGCCCGCTGCCGCTCGTGCGAGCAGTATGGCCCGGCGCCCACAGCGACGCCATCGACCCAACCAGCAGTTCTCGCTCCGTCCGGATGTCCTCGGGCGGCAGGTCCAGGTCGCGCGTGCCTACGTCCGTCACGGGCAACGGCTCGCCGTCCGGGCCGGGCGCGAACAGGCCCTTGAGTTCCTCCAGATAATGGCTCGCCAGCGTCGCGCGGCCGCGCGAATCGAGGAACGGGTAACTCAGCGTCAGCGTCTGCCGCGGTCGTGTGGCCGCCAGGTAAAACAGCAGCATCTGGTCCTGGGCGGCGTGGCCCGTGTCGGCCAGGTCCACGCCGCGCCGGCGCAGGTCCTCGCGCTCGGCGTCGCCGAAGAACGGGCGCCGGCGCCCGCGACCCGGGAACTCCTTCTCGGCCAGGCCGACAACGAAGACGTGTTCGAACGAGAGCGCGCGGCTCTGGGATGCGTCGAGCACGACGACCGGCGCGTCGGACGGTTCGGCCGCCGCAATCGTCGCAAGGCCCAGCCCGTGCGTTACCTCGTCGAGGAACTCGCCGAGCGGCACGTTCGGCCCGCCGCCTTCGTCCAGCAGGGCGACCTCTTCCAGCACGTCTTCCAGTGCGGCCAGCGCCTTGAGGTCTCGCGCCCGGCGCTCGGGCACAGGGTCGGCCCGGGCGGCGTCCCGGAGGCCGGCCTCGCGGATCATCTCACGCAGACCGTCGGCCAGGGCGCGGCGTGTGGCGTCGGCGGGAAGGGCCAGGCGGTCGAAGACGAGGCGGAGCAGGTCTTCGGCCCGGTCGATCTCGGCCGCACGCTCCGCCTTGTGGTCGGGCGCCAGAACCGGGTCGCCGGAGTCGTCGAGCGCAGCGCTCTCGCGCTGGAGGCGGCCGCGCAGGTAGTCGAGACCGCCCGCGTACGCGTCGCGCCCCTTGAAGACGCGGGCGTCTCGGGCCAGGCGGACGGCGGCGCGGGCCGTTTCGCCGTGGGCGCCGAAAGCGGCGGCCACGAAGTAGTTCGATTTCAGCAGCCGCGCCACCGACCGGAACGAGTAGTTCTCCACCTGGAGCCGCACCAGCGCCATCGCCGCCCGCACGATGGGGCAGTCCTTCAGCGGCAGACCGCGCTCGATGCGGAACGCGAGTTCGTAGCGCGGAAAGATCTCGCGCACCAGCGGCGCGTACGCCTCGAGCGACCGTGCGAGGATGGCGATGGCGGCCGGCTCGGTCGAGCCGCCGCGTACCAGGTCCACGCAGCGGCGGGCGACGGCTTCCACCTCGCGGGTCCGACCGGCGGCCCGGATGACCGACACGGCGCCGGCGGCCTGAGGCGACTCGGCGGGGTCCGTCAGGCGGAACAGGTGCCGCCGCACGCGCTCCAGGTCGGCCGGCAGTCCGCTCGGCTCGTCCAGAACGGTCTCGCTCAGACGCTTGCCGAAACGCTCGCGCAGGCGGTCGCGCGTGCGGCCGGTGACGCCGAAGAGGTTCGGCCGGTCGGGCTGCCACGTCAGCGTGATGAGCGTCCGTCGGGAGCGGCGCGAGAGGGCGTCGAGCATGTCGAGTTGCGCGGGGGCGAAGTCCTGGAATCCATCGACCACCAGCAGCGCCAGGTCGCCGAACGGGCCGAACTCGTCCCCCGCCACGAGGGCGGCGGCGTGCCAGAACTGCCCGGCGTCGTCGTACACGTCGCGCGAGTGCAGCGCCTTCTGGTACGCGTCGTACAGACGGGCGAGCAGACGGTTGCGCGGCGTCCGGAGGCCGCCTACAAGGGCGCTGGCGAAGGCGTCGGGCTCGACGCGGGCCTGCTTCAACTCGCGGAAGAGTTCATCGAGGGCGCCGACCAGGCCGGGCGTCGATCGGACGTCGCCGAGCATCTCGGCGTCCTTGCCGCGCAGGGCGTCCAGGCACTCCCGGATGACCTGCCGCCGCGCGAGTTGCGTGATCCGGCGCACGGGGCTGCCCGCCGCCGTCAGCAGACGGTTGGCCAGGCCGGGCAGCGTCAGGACGTGCGGCTGGACGAGCACGCCGCTCGGCTGTGCAGCGAGGAGGCGGCTCTCGGTCTGCCGTTGCCTGATCGCCGTCGGCACGAGCATCAGCGTCCGGCCGGAAACGGCCTCGGCGAGGGCGTCGCGATAGGCGGCCAGGACGCGCCGGCCTTTGCCGCTCCGCGCCGGTCCGACGATGAGTTCAACGGGCGATGGCACGCGTTCCCCCTTGCGGCCTGTTGGCAATGCCTTCGACCGTATCGCGGCGGGGTCGCGGTGTCAAGTTGGTGCGTGGGACCAGACGGATTCAGGTGAGTCCAGTCCACTTCCCGCGCGGCCCGTACGGGCCGTGCACATGCCCGCCGTTGCACAATCGGCCCGGAGACCGACTGCGCAGGACGTCTCCACACCCGCTTGGCAAGAGCGCAAGGGCCTGGAATGCTGCGCTTGCGGTTGCAGACATTTCCGGGTAATCTATACGCGCCGGGCATCAGGCGGCCCGATTATGACAGTAGCAGGTTGGGATAGCGATCACAAGGAAGTGCAATGCAAATGGTTCGATAAGGTCAAGATCAGCGAGGTATGCTGGGCTTGTTTCCACCCCTCAATGCTTAAAAAAACGAGTGGTGAGCCACCACTGCCGATAGTCGGATAGCCTGGCTCCACTAGGCATCGAAAGTTCGCCTGAGAGAAAAATGAAGATCCGCGTCCGAAAGCTCGGGGACCTCACAGGCCCCATCATCCAATTTGCGGATGATGCCGGTGTGGCGGAGAACGCTGTAGATGCAGAAGACACGCAGTACAATCGGCGGGCTTTTGTCCGTACTTTGTTCGCGTTGATTGAGGGGACGGTGTTCTTCCTGAAGCAGACTACCTTCTCCACAGCGTCCTCAGGAGCCAGGCGGCTTCGCGCCGACGAAGGGCTGCTCCTCCTGGATTCTACCGTTGAGCTTTCGTCTGGGGGCAGACCACAGCTTAAGACCAAGTTCATCCGGGTGGAAGACAACCTGCGCTTCGCCGTGCGGATGCTCAACAAGGTCTATGACCTTGATCTGGACCTGAAGGTGGGAAGCAAGCAATGGGAGAACTTCAAGAGCGCGATTGAGGTCCGAAACAGAATCACCCATCCCAAGAGCATTGAAGATTTCGCGATCGATAACGAAGATCTTCAGATCATGAGGGATTTGAGGAGCTGGTTTTGCCGCTTCATTGCGGACGCAATCAGGGGAATTAACGAGAAGATAAGCAAGGCGAACAAGCGCATGGACAGCGACGAGGAATAGCGCGCCGAGCGCGCCATCCCTCGCGCGTCATGGCAGACGTTGCAGCCACATGCTGCCAGGCGCCGCAGGGCCAATGTCCACATCCGTAACAACCTGCCGGCCACGGCACTTTTCACGTCCAATTCAGCACGTCTCGCGTCGGTACAGGGCGGATGATGCACTGACGGCAGGGACCAGGGAGCGGGGACTAGGGATCGGGAAAGACCGAAGCGGCACCGGACGTGGTGCGGCTTGAGGCCGACCGTTACCTCACCTCCAAGGACGCCATGCGCAACGGCCACGACGAGATTCCTCGACTCCGCTTCGCTCCGCTCGGAATGACAACCCAAGGCCCGCGGCTTTCGCTAATGCCCCGGCGGGGCGGGGTTCGATGGATGGGGCGGGCGGGGGGTGTGTAGGGTGCGTGCTCTGCACGCACGCCGCTTCGAGAGCGGCACAAGGCCACCCGACGCTCCCGCGTCGGGCTCGAACACGCACAGGCCCACCGTTGCACAATCGGCCCGGAGACCGACTGCGCAGGACGTCTCCAGACCCGCATGGCAAGAGCACAGGGGCCTGGAATGCCGCGCTT
>CAZIJC010000282.1:0-4053 GCA_964539385.1 uncultured Anaerolineales bacterium
CCTTCGTGCAGCCTGTGACCGGGTTCCAGGTCGATTCGGTCCACTCGATGGCGGAGTTGAGGGCCACTACCGGGCTCCCCAGTCACTGGCGGTTCCTACTCCCTCCGCGTCACCCCCATCCCGCACAGCGGCACGACTTGGCGGAGTTCGGGCACGCCGAACTGGAAGATGGTGAAGCCGCCGGTCCCCGCGCGGCGCGTGATGGCAATCTGGTCGATGAGGCGGTTGATGTTGCACTTGACGGGCCAGACCGAGAGGCCGATGCCGGGGTAGCACGGCACCTTGCCGGCCCACTTCAACTGGGCCTCCACCTTGTTCTCGAACTCCAAATCGTGCGGCGTGTAGTCCATCGGGCAGACGAAATCGAGGTACCCGCGGTCGCACCAGACCTTCCAGTCCTGGCCGATGGTGTCGCGGTCGGCCGGCCAGTTGCGAAAGACGGCGGCACTGATCTTGCACTTGGGCCGTTCCTTGCGGAGGCGGCGGCTGACCGCCTCGACCACGCCCGTAATCTGCGCGCGGCGAAAGGCGAGCCACTTCCGGTTCAGGTCCGCATCACCCCGCACGTCGCGCGGCCAGTTTTCGACCTTGCGGCCGATGACCTTCTCGAACCGCTCGCGGCAGCCGGCGCAGAAACAGTATTCCCGGTTGGGATAGCGGATGTAATCAAAGTGGACGCCATGCACGTCGTACTTGGTGGCCACCTCGACCATCGATTCGATCTCCAGGCGCTGGTTCTCGGGATGCGACGGGCACAGCCACCGGTCGTGCCCCTGGCCGCGGAAACTGACCTGCGTGCGGCCGTCGCGTTTCATGCGCTCGGCAAACTCCTTCGGCGTCCGCCAACCCATGTTCCAGTTGACCTTCCAGACGTGGCACTCCACGCCGCAGGCCTTGCACGCCGCCAGGCACTTGGCGATCTGGTCGCCTTTTTCCTTCACGTCGGGGGCGACCGGCAGGACGCTGCTCTCGTAGAATGCCGCGCCGCCCCAGAGCATGTTCGGCAGGATGGCCGTAAAGCCGTTCTCGGCGAGGATCTTGATGGATTCCTCCCACTCCATCCCGGCCGGGCCGAACGCGCTGTGACACCAGAACGCCCGGTGCTCGTTGGGCAGCGGTTTCTGTGCGCGGCAGCGGGCTTCGACGAGCAGCCGCTTGACGTCGGCGGCGGCGTCCATCGCCTCGGGGAACTTCTCATTCTTCAGGAGCGCCGTTGCCTCGTCTCGCTTCGCCGCAGCGCGTGCCAGTGCGCCGAGCGCCTCGCGGTTTGCGTCGGCGGTCTTTCGGATGTCGGCGCAGGCCTCGTCGAAGTTTTCGTACGGCCCCATGCGGCCGAGACGTTCGAGCGTCCCTTCCGCCGCGCGGCGCCAGACCTGCGGCACCAGGTGCCCGACCATCGCCAGGAGCATCCGCCGCTTGTTCGCCGCGTCGTCGGCCAAGAGCACGTGCGTCATAAAGATGCAGCGGCCTGAGACGACGATCGCCGGCAGGCCCGTGTCGCTGTCGTCGGCGCTGTGCCATCGGGCGGCCACGCGGGCGCTGTGGCCGACGCACTTGGCGTCGTGGGCGTTCCACGACATCTGGCCGACCATCGGCGGCGCGCCGGTCGGAGCGCCCTCGCCGAAACAGATCGATGCGAAGTATCCGCGGAACTTCTGCCCCACGTGCCGCCCGCTCTCGATGCCGGTCGCCTCGGCCAGGCGCTGCGGCATCGTGTAGAAGACCATCAGTTTGCCGCCGCCGTCCAGCCACGCCGCAACGGCTGCGGCCGCCGTCTCCGGAAGGCTCGGGTTATGCGGCAGGATGACCAGGCGCTTGTCCTTCAGGCGCTCCGCCGTCAGGTCCAGGTCGCTGACGACCGCGCAGCCGAGGCCCAGGTCCGCCACCGCCCGGACCATCCCCTGCGTGTACTGGCTGACCGACTTGGCCTCGCCCGGAGCCCGGCCCACGACCGATTCGCCGCGCACCACAAGGATGTCGGCCGGTCCGCCGACGAGGGCGAGGTTCGCAATGTGGAACTGGGTGTCCTCATCACGGCCGCGCCACGCCGAGATGCGGATCGTCCCGACCTTACCCCATCCGGCGGGGCGGCCCTCGATCTTCGTATCCTGCTTGTCGATGGTGATCCGGTGCCAGCGCCCCTTCTGCCGCGGGGCGAACGACGAGGCGTACCAGCCGTCGCCGCTCTGAAAGAACAGGCTGAAGTGACCCACCGGCGACGGGTCGCGCACGTACAGGTCGAACCGGATGCCGCGACACGCCGTCAGGTCGAGGTGGACCGACCGGTCCCACGACGCTCGTTCGATTCTTGTGCCCTTGAAGTTGCACGGCATCTTCAGGCACGTGCGGCCATCGACCTTTGCCGGCTCAACGCCTGCCGATCCCCGCATCGGCCGCCATGCCGCCTGGGCGGCGGCAGCGCCGGAGTAGGCGAAGTCGTCCACCACCGGCTGCCCGTCTTCGGTCGGGGCCGACGCCTCCAGCGTCGTTCCCCACGCCAGAACGAGCGCGGCAGCGAAAAGGATGAGTGGCCTCATGGCATGTCTCCTTAACGGAACCCTCTTGGCGACTCGCCTATGAGTGTAACCGCGCACGGCGCCGAATCAATCGGCCAGCCACGGACGGGTGGACACGGTTCGGCACGCCCTCCGAACTTGCCAAAACCCCCTTGCACGGACCGGTGTGCGCGGCGTAATCTGGAGGGTGGTGCGGCGGGGCAAGGCCGCCGGCCGAGCGGCCAAACAAGGAAAAATCGCACGCGGTTTTTGCTCTTGACAGGTTCGCGGCGCCCGTTACACTCCGCGCGATGGCCATAGGGCAGGAAAGGGAACACCGGATGGCCCGGAAGACCAACCGTCGGCAGCAGATCGAAAACGAGCCGACACCTGATGTCCAGGATCGGGCGGCGCCGTCTGAGTTGCCCGCCGGCGAGACCGAACCCGGTGGCGGGGAGACACTGGAGTACACTGAACTCGTCCTCCTCGTCCACGCGAACAACCTGCCCGAGGCCGAACTCTTCAAGGCCGAACTCCAGGCCCACGGCATTCCCGCACTCCTCGAAGGCGAGGGGGTCGGCGTCGCCGGCATCCCCGACGTCGGAGCGGGCGTGCCCATCCTGGTGCCCGAAGAACTTGCGGATCAGGCGGCTGAACTGATCGCCGAATTGGAGTCCGCCAGACCGGCCATACGGCTTGTAGGGGAGGACGACGACTTGGAAGACGACGAGATCCTTGACCAGCGCGAGGGCGACATCGAGGACATCGACGAAGAGGATATCGACGAACTCGACTCGCTCGACGACGACGAGGACGACTGGGACGACGACGAGGATGACGACTGGGACGACGACGAGGACGACGATACCTAGGCGTCGGTTCCCGTTGCCCCTCGTCGAGATTGACCTTCCTCAGGCTTCGCCTCGCTTCGCGCATGTCTCCGCCGGCCCTCGTACGCGAAGGCCGTGCGTCAATCGGGAGCCGACGATGGCATACCTTCTGGGAATCGACATCGGAACGAGCGGAACGAAGACCCTGCTGGTGGATACGCGCGGACGCATCAAGGCCTCCGTCACCGTCGAGTATCCCTCCTACGCCCCCCGGCCGGCCTGGAGCGAACAGGCCCCCGAAGACTGGTGGAAGGCCACCGCGGGCAGCATCCGCATGGCACTGGCGAAGGGCAAGGTCAAGGGATCGCACGTAACGGGCATCGGTCTGTCGGGCCAGATGCACGGCAGCGTGTTCCTCGATAAGTCCGGCGTGGTCCTGCGGCGGGCCATCTTGTGGAACGATCAGCGCACGGGCGCCGAGTGCGACGAGATCACCCGCCGCGCCGGCGGACGCCGGAAACTCATCTCAATGGTCTCGAACCCCGCCCTCACGGGCTTTACCGCCCCGAAGATCCTCTGGGTCCGAAAACACCAGCCGCGCCTCTACCAGCGGGCCGCCAAGATCCTCCTGCCCAAAGACTACGTGCGGTATCGTTTGACGGGCGAGTTTGCAACCGAGGTCAGCGACGCATCCGGAACGCTCCTGCTCGACGTCAAACGCCGACGGT
>CAZIJC010000283.1:0-4049 GCA_964539385.1 uncultured Anaerolineales bacterium
TTGGCAGCCGGTGCCGGTTCGAAGTGACGGCCGCGGGAACAGTCGCGGTCTTAGGTACAGTTTGTTTTCGTGTGAGAAACACGCCGAATCGCCACTGTTGGGCGAAAAACGCCGATTCGGGTCCGGATATGTTAGCGCGGAACGGCCGGGAACGTGCCGGTGCGGAAATGACGCGACGTTCGCTCGTGTGGCCGTTTCGTCGGCCCGGGCGATGGCTGGTACGCATCAGGTACCCGGACGCGACACGGGCCAACGGGGGGCGGCGTGGGGCGACCCTGAGGCAAGAACGGAGGTAGAGATGAAGGTTGAGAAGCGCAAGACCGACGACATCCGGCCGTACGAGCAGAACCCTCGCCAGAACGACGACGCGGTGGATGCCGTGGCGGCCAGTATCCGGGAGTTCGGCTTTCGGCAGCCCATCGTGGTGGACACTGACGGCGTCATCGTCGTCGGCCACACCCGGTGGAAGGCGGCCAAGAAACTGGGCCTGGAATACGTGCCGGTCCACGTGGCCACGGACCTCACGCCGGAGCAGGCGAAGGCATACCGTCTTGCCGACAACCGGACGGCCGACCTGGCCGAGTGGGATTACGAGTTGTTGCCGATTGAACTTCGGGACCTTCAGGCCACGGACTTCGATCTGGACCTGCTTGGGTTCTCGAAGGACGAGCTGGCCAGCCTCCTCGACCCCGGCGTGAAGGATGGCCTGACCGACCCGGACGAGGTGCCGGAGCCGCCGGACGAGGCGGTCACCCAGCCGGGCGACCTGTGGATCTTGGGCGACCACCGGCTGTTGTGCGGCGACGCGGGTAGCACGGAGGATGTGGACCGGTTGCTCGACGGCGCGGGCATTCACCTCATCAACACCGACCCGCCGTACAACGTCCGCGTCGAGCCCAGGTCAAGCACGGCCATCGCCGCCGGCCAGAGTTCATACCCGGACCTGTCGCGCAAGATGCACCATCAGAAGTTCGACGTGGCCCGCGGCGTGACCGACCCGAAGAAGGCCCGGAAGAAGATGCGGCCCAAGGATCGACCACTCGAGGGCGACTGGCTGTCGGACGAGGACTTCGCCAAGTTGCTCCTGGCCTGGTTCGGCCAGATGGCCCGGGTGCTGGAACCGGGCCGCTCGTTTTTCGTCTGGGGCGGCTACGCGAACCTCGGCAACTACCCGCCGGCGCTCGCGGCCTCGGGGCTCTACTTCTCGCAGGCAATAGTCTGGGACAAGCAGCACCCGGTCCTGACGCGGAAGGACTTCATGGGGGCGTTCGAACTCGCCTTCTATGGCTGGCGCGAGGGCGCCGGGCACCACTTCTTCGGGCCGAACAACGCCACCGACCTCTGGCATGTGAAGAAGGTGAACCCGGCCAGCATGATTCACTTGACTGAGAAACCGGTGGAACTGGCCGTGCGGGCCATCCAGTACTCGTCGCGGTCTGGCGAGAACGTATTGGACCTCTTCGGTGGGTCGGGTTCGACGTTCATCGGGTGTGAGCAGACGGGGCGGAAGGCGTACCTAATGGAGATGGACGCCCTGTACTGCGACGTGATTGTCCAGCGGTTCGAGCAGTTCACGGGGCAGAAGGCTGAGCGGCAGCAGACAGTGGCGGTGGAGGGGAAAGCGTGAGAATCGCCCGCGTTTTCCCGCGTCGCACGAGCGCCACGCCGGATGACCCGCTGGCCTTCGTGGGCGAGCCGCCGCTGTTCCTGCCGGAGGTGGACGAGGTGCACGTCTCGTGCACCTTCACCTGGGACCGGCCGGAGGCGGAACACTTGGCGAAGGCATGGGCCGCCCAAGGCTTCCGGGTGCGCCTCGGCGGACCGGCGTACGGGTCGCCGGCGGAGGATTTCACACCCAGCATGTACGTCCAACGCGGGATGACGATCACGAGCCGCGGCTGTATTCGGCACTGCCCGTTCTGCTTCGTGCCGACGAGGGAAGGACCCTTGCGCCTGCTGGATATCAGACCCGGTTGGGACATCCTCGACAACAACCTGCTGGCCTGTCCACGCCGCCACGTCGAGGCCGTCCTGGACATGCTCGAAGGACAGCCGAAAGCCGCACGGTTCACGGGCGGCATCGACGCCCGGCTGTGTGAGCCGTGGTTCGCGAGGCGGCTGGGCCAGATGCGGGTGCAAGTCCTCTACACGGCCTACGACCAGGCCCAGCAGCGACCGCACGTCGAGCGGACCATCAAGACGCTGCGCGACGCAGGTCTCACGCAGCGGCAGGTCGGCTGCTACGTCCTCGTCGGATACGAGGGCGACAGGCTGGCGCAGGCCGAGGAGCGCCTGGAGTGGGTCTTCCAGACGGGCGGGATGCCGTTCGCCATGTACTTTCGACCGCCGGATGAGCGGCGGCTTCGCATTCCACCGGCGTGGCGACGGTTCGTCAGGAAGTGGACCCGCCCGGCGTGCATCTTCGCGAGCCATGAGCAGCCTGCCGGCGTAGAGGCCGAGCAGCCGGCCACGGCACGAGCCGCAGCCGTGCCAGGGTTGGAGTTCCCGAAGAGCACGCCGGTAGGAACCGGCGTGCAGGAGGATACGTGATGGTGGCTTCATCGGCTGTGAGCAGACGGGGCGGAAGGCGTACCTCATGGAGATGGACCCGCTGTACTGTGACGTCATCGCCCAGCGCCACGAGCAATTCACTGGCAAGCAAGCTGAGAGACAAGAGTGACGTGCTCCACGGGGGGCTGAGGATAGCCAAGGAGCGCGCGAACGTGGTGTACCAGATCTCTCCAATGGGCTGCCCAGAGCGCGCTAAGCCGGCCATGAGCCTGCCGGTAGAGCGCCTCAACGTACTGGAGGTCTGCGCTGGCCCAGCCGTGCGGGGACGCCCTGTAGCCGCTCTCCACGAGTGCCCTCCTAGTCAACCGAAGCAGCGTCTCGCTGACACCCCCCACAAAGCAGGGCCAGACCTGTCGAAGGAGCGGGTCCCAATGCGACTCGCCGGACAGTTCGTGTTCGGGGGCCTCATCTACGCGAGGTCTGAACGGTGGGCGCTCGACAAGTTTGCTGGTCACAAGAAACTTGAGCGCGTCGTTCTTGTCTATCTCCGTGTTGATCTCCGAAGCGCAGTCGCCCGGTGCCCTACAGGCGAACAGAAAGACATGGCCGGATTCTTCGTTAGGTGGCGTGTGCTTCGCTGCACGATGAACATGCCAATCACCTATGGGCCACTTCTGCTGATCGACAAGCCTGCCGACGACTTCATCCAGAAGAAGCAGGTCAATCCACCAGCGGAATGGGTCATCCGGCTTTGGCGGCTGCGCAACCAGAAACCGAAATTCTTGCCAAGGCATCGCAGGGCTCCTTGTTCTGCTTGGCCAACGTCGCCTAGGACCCTAGCCGCTCGCGGCATCCCTGTCAAGCACGTCAGTAGGCGCGACACTCAGACCAAGGCCGAAGAGGCGCCCAGGCAGGACGCGCCCGGGCGAGAACGTCCTGGACCACTTCAGCGGGTTGGGCTCGACGCTCACCGGGTGCGAGCAGACGGGCCGGAAGGCTTACCTGATGGAAATGGACCCGCTGTACTGCGACGTGATTGTCCAGCGGTGGGAGAAGTTCACCGGTGGCAAGGCGGAGCGCGTGCAGTTGGCGAGTGGTATCTCCGCTTAGCTACGGACTGCCTGTACATGGGTGGCGCTGGCTGTGCGAAACTGCCTGACCAACATAGAAGACGCAGGGACATGACGCGTCACAAGAGGGCGGCAACCGCCACAGCCGCCAATAACATGATGACCACCAGTATTAATGCGGCTGTGCCGCAGCCCTGCGGCTGCTTCCCTTCGGCGAACGGCCGCAAGTGCCCTCCCTTCGGGTCCTTGCCAAGGACGAAGGGGTTACCCTTCTTATCGAAGAACTTGGCTCCTGGCACGTTCTTGGCCATCTTGCTTCCCCCTAACAGGGCCCAACCACCGTGCGAGTTCCTGTCTTGCCATAGAGCGATGGTATCTCGCCCGTCGTCCGACTGCAAGGGCTTCTGTGGCGAGTGTCGTAACCCAGTAGTAATGTCCGGTCCGGACCCATTAGAACTGTCCGCTTCC
>CAZIJC010000284.1:0-4025 GCA_964539385.1 uncultured Anaerolineales bacterium
TTGCGCCGCTTACTTACGTGCGCGGCTAGTTTTCTCACGTGGCTGGTCGGGCGCGGGTGTAACTAGCCGCGAGCGTAAGCGAGCGGAGAAAGGCGCCGGTCACTTCTTCTTGAGCGTCCCCTTGAGCCAGTCACCGAGCCGTTCGAGCGTCTGGCGTTTGATGGCCTCGATCGCAATGTCCGCCAGGCGTTTCGCGAACGCCTGCTGATCGATTCGCGGCCGGTCGATCGTCCCGGTCAGGGGGACGGCGATGACAAGGTCTTTCAGGTACGGCATGGCCGAGGCGGAGACCTTGTAACGCGCGAGCATCTCGGGTGTCAGCGGCACGCCGACGATCACGTTCATCTGTTTGTCCACGCCGATGGTGCCGCCGAACCGCAGGCTCACCGCGTCGGTATAACGCAGGTCATGCTCCTCGATACGGAGGATGCCGCGCTGCATCACGACCTTGACCGGCCCGAACGGCTGCGCGACGGTCTGGGCCGGTCCGCCGGCCACCTGGATAAGTTTGCCGAGAGGCCCCATAAGTTCGGTCTGGAAATCGTCTATCCAGTACTGGCCCGTGGCCGTTACGCGATTCGCAACGGGGGTCTTCTGCTCCTCCGGCAGGTCCTTCTCGCGCGGGTCGTCACCCAGCGGGACAACGAGGCTTTCGAGGGCGAGCGACAGGTTGCCCTTGGCGCTGACGCTGGCCGCAAGCACCGGGCTGGCGTACTTGAAGTACTCCTGGATCTCGCGGCCGCCGAGCGGCACGTTGTCGAGCACCTGCAACCGCTCGGTGACGACCAGCCTGGGAACCTCGCCCGAGAGATCCACGTGCCCGCCCAGGTTCACGTGGCCGCCCGCCAGGGCCAGGCGGCTCGGATTCGCGGCGTCGGGGGAACTCCCCCGGTCGGGTGAAAGCAAGATCTTCTTCTCGCCGATCGTCCAGTGCACCGTGCCGTCGCCGCCCGTGAGCGTCTCGTACTCAAGGCGCTTGACGTCGATTGTGCCTTGGCCTTGGAGGCGTGCGATGCGGCGGTGCCATTGCTCGTGTTCCATAAGTGGGCCGGCCACCTCGCCGGTGGCGTTCCACGGCCCCGACATCCGAACGGTTGCGGGGAGCGTTTCGCCGAGCAGCGTGCGGACCCGTTGGGCGTCCAGCGCCAGGCTGTACCGCATCTGGAGCAGCGGCGCGTCGTCGGCATGGGTGAATGCCACGCGCCACGAGCCGCTGACCGTCTGGGAGTTCATCTGCATCGAAGAGACGTCCCACCGGCGCCTGCCCGTGTCGTAGGCGAACACGACGGGCAAGTGCACCTGTGGCTCCTGAATCGACGTCTTCGACTCCGGCATTTGTACGTCGAGGTTGGCGATGTCGAGTATGCCCTTGCCCGAAAAGCCGTCGGCACGGGAGGCCACCTCGCCGTCGAAATCGGCCGTGCCGGCCAACTGCGCCTCCTCGGACAGCATGCCGAACGGGCGGAGCACCTGGGCGAACCGCGCAAGGTCGGCCTTCGCCGTGACCGTGCCGTCGGCCCCGGCGCCGGCCTCCTCCGACGGCAGCCGCACCGTGCCCCTGGCTTTGAGCGTGATGCCCGGCCCGGTCAGGTCGGCGGCGTCGATTCGCAACAGGCCGTCCTCGGCAAGGGCGGCAGTGGTCTGCAGGCGGATGTCGTCGAGGCGCAGGTCGGGTTTGGGTTCATCGCTTTCCTGCGGAATGGCCAGGTTCGTGGCCGATGCAGTGGCGGTCAGCCCGCGCGTGCGGCTGTCGTATGCGGCCTTCAGACTCCACAGGCCGCGAAGCGGATCGGCCGGGCGGCCCTGCAACCGCGCGATGGCCTGGGTGAGCGGCCGGATGGCGCCCTCACCGCCGGCCGTCACGCGCCAGTGCCGGCCCGTCTTGGTGAGGGCGATGCCGGCCTCGCCTTTGAGCGAGCCGGCAACCGTGGCGAGGGACCAGTCTGTAATCTCGACGGCCTTCAGGGCGAGCGCGGCGCCGGGGGGACCGGAGGCAGGTTCCCCGGACGCCTCATTGTCGTCGCCAACCAGGTTGGCTTCGGCCGAGAATCGGGCAAGCGGATCGTTGAAGCCGCGCCCGTCGGGCCACGCCACCTCGAACTTCTCGCCGACCACCGTGAGTTTGGCCTTGGCGATGGTGCGGCGGTCCAGGCCCGGCGAGGTGGTCAGGCGGACCGTGACGTCGCCGCCGTACGTCGGCTCTTCGGGCAGGAGGTCGAGCGGGACCAGCATCCGGGTCAGCGCCGGCAGATTGATCGCAATGACGGCCTCCAGGGCGCCGTCGAGCGTGTCGGCCCCTTCGAGTCCCACCGTCACAGGGCCTTGGACGGTGGCCGAGACGCCGGGGACCTCGGCGTTGATGGAATGAACCGTGACCTTGCCGGCCTCGCCCGGCTGATAGAGCACGTCGGCACGGAGTGCGCCGTTGGCGATTCGCAGCGGCTCGGCGCCGGGTTTGGCGAGCGGCCAGAGGATATCGCGGGCGGCGGCGTCGGCCTTGACGGCGACGGCCTGGTCGAGAGCGCCGCCGGCCTCCATCTTCAGTTGCCATCGTCCGGCGGCGGGCTTGCCGCCGCGACCGGAAGCCCGCCGGGCGTGCTCCAGCAGGGTCTCGCGCCAGTCGGGGCCGCTTTCTCCGGCCTCCTCCTGTGGAGGCTCCCCCGGCGCCACCAGCGGGATGATGACCGCGGCCAGGCCGCCCAGATTGGCGATCGTGCCCGTGCCGTCGGCCGTGCCGTTGAATTGCCACGAGCGGACGGTCCGTTGGGCGAAGCCCTTGGCGGCGAGCGAGGCGGTGGCGGCGTCCAGGGCGAGCGCGTCGAGGGTGATCTCGCTGAAGCGGCGCTGGTCGTCGAACGTGGCCCGGCCGCTCGCCGTGAGGGTTGCTCGCGGTTCGGTCAGCCGGCTGCCGCCGCCGAGGTGAAGCACAAGGTTGTTGATATCCGAGCGCAGTGCCACGGTGACGTTGGAACGGAGTGTGCCGCCGGTCTTGACGTGGATGACCGCTGCACCCTCGGCGCCGTAGCCTCCCAGGTCGGCGAAGCGGCCGACCTCCTCCGTGGCCTTGGCCAGGTCGAGGCGGGCCTCCAGCGTGAAGGCGGCCAGCCGTCCGCCGGCCGTGATGCTGCCGGCTGCTGCGCCGGCGGTCAGTTCGTTGACACGGAGGCTCTCGGCAAGGTCGAGCCAGCCGGTGGCGGTCGAAGGCCCCCCGTCCGCGGTTTGCCGGTGATCGCGCTCCACATCGGCCAGCACGCGTACCGGCGACAGGATGACGGGTTGGCCGCCGCGCGTGCCGCGCACGTCCGTCAGACGAGCGTCAAACTTCAGTTGCGAGCGTTTCGCGTCGGACGCGGCCTCGACCGTGGCCTCGAACACGCCGGCCTCCACCGTCAGGTCTTTGTGCAGACCGAGCGTCCCGGGCAGCATGCGGGCGATGCGGCCGACCTGGAGCGTGAGGGCGGCGGAGCCGGTGCCCGTGGGCGGCGCGGCGTCGGAGGCCGCCAGCGCGAACGTGCCGCTTGCCTTCATCGTGGCCACCGGAGCCGCCAGGTCGAGCGCGTTGACGGTAATCAGGCCGGCGGCATACGCCGCGTCGGCCGTGAGCGCGAGCGATTCGAGGGCGGGCGTGTCGCCTTTGAGCAACTCGCCCGCGAGCGAGAGGTCCCTGGCGGTGAACGTGGTTACCTGGAAGGCCAGGTCGCCGTTTCGGGCGCGTGAGAAGGCGGCCTTGGCCGTGAGCACGCCGCCCCCCTCCAGGGGCACATCGAGTTCGGCGGCGGTTGCCCAGACGGCTGCGACGGGAAGGTCTGTGCAGCGGACGATGCCCTCGGCGCCAAGGGCCTGGATGCCCCGCCACTCGGACGCCAGGCCCGTCAGTTTCGCTTCGAGCGATGCCGTGCCGGACGCCTCGCCGTGCCGTATCTGGAGGTCCGCCTTGAAGAGGTCCTGTTGCTTGCCCTTCTCGAACCGGGCCTGCGTCACGCGCACCGTCGCGGCGCCGGCGTGGACCACGAGGTCCTTAACCG
>CAZIJC010000285.1:0-4023 GCA_964539385.1 uncultured Anaerolineales bacterium
GCCGGTGGAGGCCGCGCGGCACCGGCGGCCGGCACCGTTGGGCCTCGGACACCCATCAGAGCCATGGCGAAACGGACCGACAAGGCGAAGTGGATCTGGATCGCGACCGAGTGTCACAGCGAGGACTTCTACCTCCGCGCCCGGCGCCAGTTCACCCTCGCCGGCGAGCCGGCCGACGCGCGGCTGCGCGTAACGGCCTTCAGCGAGTATGTGCTGTACGTTAACGGCCGGTACGTCGGTTGTGGCCCGACGCCGTCGTCGGCCCGGGCGCCGCTGCTCGACGTATACACGGCCGCCGACCTGCCGCTTAAGCGTGGGTCCAACGTCATTGCGGTTCTGGCCCACAACTACCACGTCGGCCTGCCGCGCTTGCCGCGCCTGCCCGCGGGGGTGTGGCTCCAGTTGGATGTCACCGGCGCGGGCGGCCAGACGGAGCAAATCTGCACCGACCGGCACTGGCGTGTCTCGGCGGCGGACGATTTCAGCCGTCGCGCCCCCCGCATCTATTGGACGGCCGGGTTTGCCGAGGTCCGCGACACCCGCCGCGAGCCCCGGGGCTGGACCGAGGTCGGCTTCTCCGACAGGCGCTGGGCCAGGGCCGACGAGATACGTCCCGAACGGCCGAAGGGTACGCCGCCGCAGAAACTCCGCGAGCGAACGACGCCGCGCCTCACCGAGACGTTCGTCGCACCGTCGCGGCTGGCCTCGTCGGGCTGGACGAGGTGGCAGCAGGGCACGACGGCGATTCCGTTTGAGTTCGCCGCACCGAACCCCGCGCACGGCGAGTTCTACGCCGGCACGTTCGTGCGGTCGCACCGGCGGCAGAAGGCCCGACTCATCTTCGATTGCGACGAAGCCGCCGCCGTCTACTTCAACAACCGCCAGGTCATCCGCCAAGGCTACAGCGAGCGGTTTGTCCACTGGCTCCAGGATGAGGAACACGACCACTACACGGGGATCCATCGCGGGCAAGGGCTCCGGAGCGAGTCGGGAGACGTGACGCTCGGCGCCGGGTGGAATTCCATCGGCATCGTCATCTACGATCCCGGCACCTCGTGGGGGTTTGCCGTGCGCTTCGAGCACGCGCGGACGGGCAGGACGCTTCCGCTGGAGTTCTCGCCCGAGCTGAAATCCGCCGACTGGCTCGACTGGCAGATCGTCATCGACCAACTGTGTCCCTGCGGCAGGGGATCGCTGCCCGAGGTCCCCGCCCCGAACGAGCGGACGTTCCCCGACCCGGCGTACCAGTTGGCGTGGGAGAGGCCGACCGCGACCCGCCGGCCACCGCCCGGCGCCGCATCCCTGGCAGCCGGCGGCAGGGGAAAGGGGCCGCTCAGGCTGCGCGACGGCCAGACCGTCACGTACGACTTCAGCGACGAGGTTGTCGGCCACGTGGAACTCCACGTGGACGGCGACCCGGGCGCCATCCTCGACGTCGCCTGGGGCGAGGGTCTCGGTTCCGACGGCCGCCTCGAGCCGGTTCGCCGTGGCATGCGGTACGTGGACCGGCTGATTCTGCGCGGCGGGCGTCAGGCGGTACGCTTCGTGAACCGGCGGGCGCTGCGGTACCTGGAACTCGTCGCACGCACGGGCGGCGGTGTCCTGAGGGTCCACCGGCTTGGCCTCCATGCGACGGGCCGCGGGACCGAGCCGCCGGCATCCATCAACACCACCGACCGCGGACTCGCCGATGCCATGCTCGTGGTCGAGCGGACCGTCCACCGCTGCATCCAACGCACCTTCGAGGGCAGCCCCGCCCGCGACGCCGAACAGAGCATCCCGGCGGCGTATCTGCTGGCCCAGGCCGAGCGGACCCTCTACGGCCGGACCGACATGGGCGAGGCCGCGCTGCGAGCCTTTGCCGACGACCAGCGCGACGACGGGTTCTTCCGGTCCGTTGTACCGGCCGGCACCGTCTATACGGTGCCCGACTGGAACCTGCTGTGGGTCATCTGGCTGGCGGACCACGTCGCCTGGACGGGCGACCGGGCGCTGGCGAAACGGCTGTATCCGGCGGCCGAGAAATGCCTGGAGTGGACGGCCGGTCATCGCGGGCCGTCCGGGCTGCTCGAGAACGCGCCCAGGCGGTCGCCCTGGTGGCTGTTCCTGGACCATTCGCCGATGGACAAGCGCGGCGAGGTAACGGCCTGGCAGGCGCTGTGGTGCCGGGCCCTGCGCAGCGCCGCCGAGGTGGCCGAGTTCCTGGGCGACGACGAGGCCGCCGCACACGGACGGGCCGAGGCCCACGCCGTTGCCAAGACCGCGCGCAGGCGCCTGTGGGACAGGTCGCGCGGCCTGTTCGTTGACGGGCGGCTGTTCGATAACATCTCGGGCGCGCGCACCCCGGCCACCAACTACTACGCCCTTTACGGAGGCTTGGCGACCCCGCATCAGGCCGACCGCATCCTGGCGAACCTCTGGAAGAGCGGAGGCGTCGAATCGGCCGACTGGGGACCTTGCGAGAACCCCTACGTGAAGTACTTCGCCCTGGAATCGCTGCTGGAGCGAGGCCACGCCGAACCGGCCCTGACGATGATCCGCTCCTACTGGGGCGCCATGACCAAGGCGGGCCTCTCGACCGTGCCGGAGGTGTTCCCGCTGCGCGACGGTCGCCGGCCGATGCCGAGGCGGCGCGGCTCTACGGGCGGGCCGTACAACGGTAATCCGCCGTGGGTCCTTTGCCACGGTTGCGGTGTGGCTCCGGCGGCGGTCGTCGCGAAGTGGATTCTCGGCGTCCGGCCGGGCGGGCCGGGCTTCGAGCCGCTCCACCTGGTGCCGATGCCGGGGAACCTGAGACGCGCGAGCGGCCGCGCCTGGACGCCTAAAGGCCCGGTCGAGGTCGCTATTGAGCCGGCACGCGGACGCCGAAGGATCCGCTCGGTCTTGCCGGACGGGCTCCCTTACCGCCTGGACCGCCGGCACCTGAACACAGGCGACGAGATCGAAATCATCGGCGGCGAGCCGGCGGGAGCGTAGGCGGCGGGTTATTTCCTTGCAGCACCGTGCTTGTGGAGTAGCATAAAAGTTCCGGACCCAAGTTGGGCCCAACTGTCCCAACACGGGGTCACATGAGGGAAACGGTGTTCTGACAGGAAGGAGACGCGTGATGAAACTCGGAGTCTTTGCGGTGCTTTTCAGCCAGCAGTCGCTGGACGATGCGCTCGACTACATCTGCGACAGCGGTCTGGAGGCGGTCGAACTCGGCTGCGGCGCGTATCCCGGCGACGCCCACGTGCCGGTCGATGAACTGCTCGCCTCGAAGGTGAAGGCCAGGGAGTTCAAGAAAAGAATCGCCGATCGCGGCCTCCTCATCAGCGCCCTGTCGTGCCACGGCAACCCGATCCATCCGGACCCCGCCCACGCGAAGCGCGACCACGAGTCGCACCGCAAGACGGTCCGCCTGGCCGAGCGGCTCGGCGTCAAGACGGTCGTCAACTTCTCGGGGTGCCCGGGCGGCGGGCCGAAGGACAAGGTGCCCAACTGGATCACCTGCCCCTGGCCGCCCGACTTCGAGGAAGCCGTCAAGTGGCAGTGGGAAGCCAAACTGGTGCCCTACTGGCAGAAGGAGGCCACCTTCGCCAGGAATCACGGCGTGCAGATCGGCTTCGAGATGCACCCGGGCTTCTGCGTCTTCAACACCCAGACGATGCTCGCCATCCGCAAGGCGTGCGGCCCGACCATCGGGGCCAACTTCGACCCCTCGCACCTGTTCTGGCAGGGGATGGACCCGATCGTCTCGATCAAGGCGCTCGGCAAGGCCATCTTCCACGTCCACGCCAAGGACTGCCGCATCGATCCCGAAAACACCGCCTACACCGGCGTCCTCGACACCAAGCATTACGGCGACGAACTGAACCGCTCGTGGATCTTCCGCACCGTCGGCTACGGCCACGGCGAAGGGTTCTGGCGCGACTTCGTCTCGATGCTTCGGACCGTCGGCTACGACGGCGTTCTCTCGATCGAGCACGAGGACAGCCTGATGAGCGTCAACGAGGGCTTCCAGAAGGCCGTCGCGTTCCTCAA
>CAZIJC010000286.1:0-3994 GCA_964539385.1 uncultured Anaerolineales bacterium
TTCAACTTCAACCGCCGCCCGTGGGTCACCGGCCACACGTACCAGAGTTACGAATACGACCCGCTGACGAAGCGGCTGCTCTTCACCGGCCGCCCGACGTACACCTACGTTTACGATCCGGAGGTGGCCGACTGGGTGGGCCGGGCCAGGAAACCGCCGAACATGGTCTACAACTCGTGCTTCTACACACTGACCCTCTGCGCCACGCCGCGCGGCGTCATCTGCTGGGGCCAGGGGCCGCGGCGCGAGCGCGGCCGCATCCATCGCTACGACCCGGAGCGGAAGGCATGGGAAGCGGTTGAACTTAAGGGCGAACTGCCCGAGCCGCGCGTCGATCACTCGACGATGGTCTACGATTCGAAACGCGACCGGCTCCTGCTCCTCTGCTGCGATTACGGCAAGAAGCCGAACGGACAGGTCTGGGAACTCGACCTTGCGACGATGGCGGCCCGCACCTTGAACCCCGTCAACATGGCGGCCGCCGCAGACAAGGCGTACCAGATCGACCGGGCCTGCTACGTTCCGGACGCCGACCTGATGCTCCTGTGCACGCTCCTGCCCGGCGAGGAAGGCGACCTCCGCCGCCACATCGCCTACGACTGCGAGCGGGACCGATGGCTTTCTTTGCGGATAAACTATGGGACGGACAAGCGCGGCCCCGTCGCCCCGACGGCCGTGCGGCGGTCGGTCGGTCTGGCCTGCGACGCGCGGCGGAAACTCATCTGGGGCGTCGATACGAACCGCGTCCGCGTCTTCGTGCTGCGCTTCGACGCCAAGGGGGCCGGCATCGAGGCCCTGACGAAGTAAAGGACGGCCGCAGCAGCAGCTCGACCACGGGAGGAAAGCGATGAACCGCTTGGTCACCGCCGGTCTGGTCGGCGTTCTGATGGGCTGTCTGATTCTGTCCACCGCCCGCGCGGCCGAGGAGCCGCCCTGGCCGGCGCCCGTGCCGGGGCACAAGCCCGTCGGGCCGGGCGAGCATCCACGGCTGTTCTTCCGCAAGGGGGACCTGCCGGCGCTCAAGGCCCGGGCCGGGACGCCCGAAGGGCAGGCCATCATCAAACGCCTGCGCGTCACTCTGAACGGCAGCGACGGCGAATCGATGCCGGCGATCAGGAACCCGATGACAAGCGCCTACGGCAAGACCGGCGGCCCGAAGCCGCAGAAGGGCGACATGCCCGTCGGGGCCTACAGCATCTCGCACGTGGCCGGGTTCGGGTTCCTGCACCTTCTGACGGGCGATAAGAAGTACGCCGACCTGGCCCGGGAGTGCTTCGAGTTGGCCGAGCAGGGCGTCCGCGACCGCGACCGCGAGGCCCGCTACTCGTGGAAGCAGCCGGGCGGGGCGCTGCGAGCCGGGCCATCGCTCGGATGGTACGCCGTTGGCTACGACCTGGCCTATCAGGGCTGGGACCCGGCCTATCGGCGGAAGGTGGCCCAGGCCATCGCGGGTTACAACGAGGGCAAGAACATGAGCCTGGCGGAGTTGGTGCGCGGCAGCCGCCACATGCCGGCAAGCAACCACTGGGGCATGCAGGTGGGCGGCGGGGCACTGGCGACGCTGGCCATCATGGGCGACACCGGCGTGGATTCGGCGAAGATCGAGAAGTGCCTTCAGGACAGCCGCAAGGCCATGATCCGCAACATGACCGAGGGTTTCGGCGACCACGGCTGGTTCGCCGAGGGCGACGGCACGGGGTCGATGTCGTCGCAGATCGCCTTCGTTCCGGCGCTCCAGGCATGGCGGGTGGCGGGGGGACTCGACTTCATCTCGCCGCGCCCGAACGGGCCGTGGATGACGCTGAAGTGGATCTTCCTGACCGTGCCCAATGCCAAGGGCGGGATGGACTTCCCCAAGCGCGGCGCCTACCCGCACAACGTGTGGGACCGCGATGGCATCAGCGGCGCCGGCTACTTCGGCGAAGGCTTCGGCGGCGTGACCGGCGCGCAGCGCCCGGCGCTGCTCTGGTTCTACAACCATCACCTCAAGGCCGTCGATGAGAAGAACGCGACGCCGTTCGATACGCCCAGCCCGTACCCGCACCATGCGATCCTGGCGTTTGTGAACTGGCCGTTCGGGATGCAGGAGGCGAACCCCGCCGATTGCATCCCCCGCGCCGTCTACGACACGAAGTTCGGCTTCGTCATGTGCCGCAACCGCTGGCAGAACACCGATGACATCGTCGTCAGCATCCAGACGCTGAGCACGCGCGGCTGGCACAAGGCCGGCAGCAGCGGGGCGGTCGAGGTGTGGGGTCTCGGCCGCAAACAGCGCTGGGGCAACGTGCGCAACGGCGTCAAGCACTTCCAGGCGGCGAGCGACGGATCGATGAGCCTGACCGGCGCCGACGGCACGAGCCTGGCGGTGGACTTCTCGAAGGCATCCGGCGCCGACGCCATGCTCGTCATGACCGGCCCGGGCGCACCGAAGGCGAACACGGTGGAGGTGGGCACCACGGCCTTCAGTTTCAAGTTCCTGACCACGGGCGCCGAGCCGAAGCCGAAGGTCGAGGGCGATAAAGTGGTCGTCGGCAACCAGACGGTCACGATGAAGGACGGCCACATCGTATTGGGTAAGATCGCGCCGCGCTGGACGGGGCCGAAACCTAGCGCCGGCGCCGCGTCCACATCGTCAACCCCGCCAGGCCGATAAGCGCGAGCGTCGCCGGCTCGGGCACGCTTCGCGGGTCCCAGGACGTGTCGATCACGAGATTGGGCACGACTTCGTCGGCCACGTCGGCCCATGAGATGAATTTGAGCGTGGTCGGCGAATCGCCGTGCCCGTCATGGGCCAGGAACATCCCTTCGTCGAAGATCCCGCCCAGCCCTGAGTTGACGATGTCGATGCCGTCGGTGTCGGTCACCTCGTCGATTCCGTCGCCGCTGCCGATGCTGAAGTTGAAAAGGTGTTCGTTGGCGGTGCCGGCGGCAAACGCGCGCCGGTAAACCGAGAACTCGCTGTTTCCCTGGCTGGACGCGACCAGGTACCCGTCGCCGTCGCCCGCGTAGTAGATGGCCGGCCCTTCGATGTCGGCGGTCAGGTTGGTCCCGGCCGTCGAATCCACCGCCACGCGCCCGGCCGACTGGACGACGCCGCCCGAGGTCGCGTACCGGTACAGGAACGTGTTCTCGGTCGCAATGTACACGACCTCTTTCTCGTCGTCGGCAACGATGCCTTCGACCTCGGTGCCGTCGCCGCTGACGTCGGCGTGCCAGACCGACGTGCCCGTCACCTGGCCGGTGCCTGCGCTGAAGTTCAACTGAAACTGCTCGACCCGACCGTCCTTGTCGCTGGCCATGACGTAGTGTCGGTTGAGGCTCCCCGAGTGGAACATGGCCAGCCCGTAGGGGTAGTCGCCGGCCAGGTGCGAGGGGGCGATGGATCCGACGGCCGCCAGGCCGACGAAGTCGCCGGTCGCGCCGGCGTCCACCCGGAAGAGGTCGATCGTATCGTCGGTCCGGTTCGCGGCGGCGACGAGGTCCCAGACGCTGCTGCCGGCCTGGAAGTTGTACCGCACGTCCACGTTGTTCACGGCCTTTCCGGAAGCGAACCAGTTCGTCCCCGCCTGCCAACCGGCGCCCGTAGATCGGCCGCCGCCGAGGCCGTACGTGTAAAGACCGCCGCTGCCGTCAACCGACTTGTTCGTTCCGATGACGATGCTCCGCGACCTGTCGGTCGGGTGCAGCCATACGGCCATGTCGTCGGCGACGTCGTCCGACCCGTTCATGGCGGTGGTCTCGACCAGAGGTTTCACGTCGGCGGCAGCGCTGCCCGCGAGGGTGCCGAACAGAGCGGCGCCCAGGAGAACCGCCGGACTGATGCTCGCGCGAATGGCTGGACCTGACATGGCGCTGACCCCCGGATTTGCTCAGACCGCTCTTCGGCCGATGGTGCGGCGAAGGGCAACCGTTTCCGGATTCGCCCGGTTCCCCGCAGACGCTGTCAACGCAAAGCAGAAATGTCCGGTTTCGTGCAAGACGAAAGTGTCCGCTT
>CAZIJC010000287.1:0-3958 GCA_964539385.1 uncultured Anaerolineales bacterium
AGCGACCCGGAGGTCCTCGACAAGTACGTCGAGATGGCCAACGCATCGGGCGGCAGCATCATTGCCCTGACCATGAACGTCGAGGGCGTGCCACAGAACGTGGACAGCCGCGTCGCCATCGCCGCCGAGATCATCACCAGGTGCATGGAACTCGGCATGACACCCGACCGCCTGTTCATCGACCCGATCATCCTGCCCGTCAACGTTCCGGGGGCCCAGGAGCAGCCGGGCAACATCCTGGCGGCCATCGACCAGATCCTGCTGATGTCCGACCCCCCGCCGCACGTCACGATGGGCCTGTCGAACCTCAGCCAGGGAACCGCCGAACGGAGCCTCATCAACCGGACGTTCCTGGCCATGGCCATCAGCCACGGGTGCGATTCGGCCATCATCGACGTCCTCGACGAGCCGCTCGTCGACGTCGTCGCCACGGCTGAGATGCTCATGAACCAGCAGATCTACTCCGACTCCTTTCTCAAAGCCTACCGCAGCATGGCGGGCGGCCGGCGGTAGTATGCGTGGCTCGTGGGCCGCATCGCGGCGGGTCTCCGTACCCGTCACGCTTCCCACGGGCCGACGCAAAACCGTTGCATCGCCGTGACGGCCGCGCGACAATGCCTGAGAGTTACTGAGTCCAGTATTAGTAATGTCCTATGAAGATTGACAACCGAAGGTCGCAAAGGGCCCGATTCCCTGCCAATTCGGCAGTTTTCCGGCCTTCCGCGGTTCGCGCTCGGGAGGACATTAGTTTTGCTTGGCTCAGTAGCCGCGGGGCTTGCCCCGCGCGCTTATCAGGAACCCTCTGCATGCGAACCGCCATCCTTCTCGCCTTATGCGTCTGCCTTCTGCCCGCCATCGCGCGGTGCGAGGCGGCCGCGCCGAAGGCAGGCGACGTCATCCTTGCCGAGACGTTCGACGCCGCCGACGCCCTCTCACGCTGGCCCGACCGTGCGGGAACCGTCCGGCTCGACGCCGGCGCCGTCCTCATCGAGAACACGAACAAGGGTGCCGGGGCGCACGTGGATATCCCCCTTCCCGCCGCGCGGCTGCGGGGCTGCAAACTCGTCTTCTCGGCCAAGGTCAAGGCCGAGAACGTCTCCGCCAAACCCAATTCCTGGAACGGTATCAAGTTCATGGCCCCCATCGTGACGCCGGGCGGCCGCCTGTGGCCGCAGGCCGGCCTCGGCGCCGGAACGTTCGACTGGAAGAAGGTCGTCTGGGGAGCGTACGTCCCGAAGGACGCCGGGACGATGAGCCTGCGCCTGGGGCTGGAACAGGTGACCGGCAAGGTCTGGTTCGACGACGTCCGCGTCTCCGTCCGCCGCGCAGCGCCGGCGACTGCCTCCCGCGTCCACAAGGGGCCGCGGTACAAGGGCCATAGCCTGCCGCGCCTCCGCGGGGCGATGGTCAGCCCCAACGCCACCGCCGACGACCTGCGGACCTTCGCCCGCCAGTGGAACGCCAACCTGGTGCGATGGCAACTCTTTGGCTTCAAGCCCCGCTTCGACACGGGCGACCTCGCGGAATACGATCGGCGGCTGGAGCGAGAACTTGCGAAACTCGACGCCGCGCTGACCGTCTGCGAGGAGGTCGGCCTGATGGTCGTCGTGGACCTGCACACCGGCCCCGGACACTGGGCCCCGGTCGGCCGCAGCCTCTTTACGAGCAAGCGGATGCAGGACCGCTTCGTCGAGGTCTGGCAGCACATTGCCCGCCGGTACAAAGACGCCCGGTGCATCTGGGGTTACGACATTCTGAACGAGCCGCTCGAAGAAGGCATGGCCGAAGACGCCCTCGACTGGCAGGGCCTCGCCGAACGGTGCGCCAAAGCGATCCGCACGATCGACCCCGACCGCGCGATTATCATCGAACCGGCCCCGTGGGGCGGGCCGGACGGGCTCGAGAACCTTGTCCCCCTCGACGTGCCGAACGTCGTCTACAGCGTCCACATGTACAAGCCGCACGCCTTCACCCACCAGGGCGTGCACAACCGGAACCAGCCGCCGCTGCGCTATCCCGGCGTGATTGAGGGGAAGCCGTGGAACAAGGACCGGCTGGAGGAAGGTCTCCGCGCCGCCATCGCCTTCCAGAAAACCTACAACGTGCACATCTTCCTCGGCGAGTTCAGCGCTATCCGCTGGGCGCCCGACGGAAGCGCCTGCCGCTACCTGAAGGACTGCATCGACGTCTTCGAGAAATACGGCTGGGACTGGACGTACCACGCCTTCCGCGAATGGAACGGATGGAGCGTCGAACACGGCCCCGACCGCGCCGACGCCCGGCCCACCCAAGAGCCCACGCCGCGCAAGAAACTGCTCTTGGAGTGGTTTGAGAAGAATCAGAAACCGAAATGGTGACCGTGCCGGCCACTTGCCGGTGCCGACGCGCGGTGTCCAACGGTCTTCGGGAACAGGAGACTCCTCCCGTTCCCCCGGACAGAAAGGAGTGGCAAACCTCCCATGCGCAAGGCCAAACTACCCATCGTCTTGTCCGCGGCCGTCTTTTTCGGTATCGTGCCGGTCATGGACGCCCGCGCTGCCACCAACTACGACGAGAGCAAGGTGCCCAAGTACACCTTGCCCGATCCGCTCCTGGCCGAGGACGGCACGAAGGTTACCGACGCCAACGCCTGGCGCAGCAAGCGCCGGCCGGAGATCCTCCGCCTCTTCCAGACACACGTCTACGGCCGCGCGCCCGGCCGGCCCGGGAAGATGACCTTCAAGGTCTTCGATTCCGACGCGAAGGCCCTCGGCGGGGCGGCGACGCGAAAACAGGTCTCCGTCTTCTTCACGGGCGCCGAAGACGGCCCCTCCATGGACATCCTCATCTACCTGCCGAATTCGGCCAAAAAAGCCGTCCCGACGTTCGTCGGCCTGAACTTCGGCGGCAACCACGCCACCCAATCCGACACCGCCATCCGCCTCTCGACCCGATGGATGAGGGGCAAGGGCGCCGGCGTGGTCAAGAGCCGCGCCACGGAAAAGACGCGCGGCAAATCGGCGGCGCGGTGGCCGGTTGAGGCGATTCTGGCACGCGGCTACGGTCTGGCGACCATCTACTGCGGCGACATCGACCCGGATTATCACGACGGGTTCAAGAACGGCGTCCACGGCGCCTTCGATGGGCCGGGCAAGCGGCCGCCCGACGCCTGGGGCACCATCGCCGCATGGGCCTGGGGCCTCAGCCGCGCCGTGGACTACTTCGAGACCGACGCCGACGTCGATCACAAGCACGTGGCCGTCATCGGGCATTCGCGGCTCGGGAAGACCGCCCTCTGGGCGGGGGCCCGCGACGAGCGGTTCGCGTTGGTCATCTCGAACGACTCGGGTTGCGGCGGGGCGGCGCTCAGCCGGCGGCGTTTCGGCGAGACCGTCGGACGGATCAATACCTCGTTTCCACACTGGTTCTGCGAGAACTTCAAGCAATACAACGACCGCGAGGACGACTGCCCCGTGGACCAGCACATGCTTATCGCCCTTATCGCTCCGCGGCCGGTCTGCGTCGCCAGTGCCGAGAAGGACCGCTGGGCCGACCCGCGCGGCGAGTTTCTGGCCGCAAAGGGGGCCGATCCCGTCTATCGCCTCCTGGGCGCCGGGGGCCTGGCGGCCAAGGAGATGCCCGGACTCAACCAGCCCGTCCTGGGCACCATCAGTTATCACATCCGTTCCGGCGGCCACAACGTGACCGAGTACGACTGGCAGCAATACATGAACGCCGCCGACCGGCATTTCCGGGCGGCCGGCGGCAAGTAAGCGGCGGGCGCGAGTGGTTGCTGGTCAGCCGGTGCCCACCCTGATCGCAGGCGAGATCTTGCCCCGATGGCAGGCGAATGGTGTCTCGCCGCCGGCTTATATGCGTCGTACTCTATAACACTTACGTCAATTTTCACCTCGCCGAAACGCCCAAATGCGCGTTTTTTTTTGGCGTACTTGCGCGTTCGATTCGAACCATTTGCGCA
>CAZIJC010000288.1:0-3910 GCA_964539385.1 uncultured Anaerolineales bacterium
ACACCAGGCGGGTGCGCGAGCCGAGGCTGCTGCCCGGCTCATTGAACGCGATGTGACCGTCGGAGCCGATCCCCAGCACCTGGAGGTCGATGCCCCCGGCATCGGCGATCTGCTGTTCGTACTCGGCGCACTGTGCTCGCCAGTCCTCGGCAGTGCCGGACGGGACACGCGTCTTCTCGACCGGCAGGTTGATATGGTCGAAGAGTTCCTCGTTCATGAAATAGCGGTACGATTGCGGATGGTCGCTCGCGAGGCCGCAGTACTCGTCGAGATTGAAACTGGAGGCCTTCGAAAAGTCGAGGGCCTCTTCCTTGTGCAGCCGGGCCAGTTCCCTGTAGAGCCCCATCGGGCTTGAGCCGGTCGCGAACCCGAGGACCGCGTCGGGCCTGGCATGTACGAGGTCGGCCACAACGCGTGCGGCCTTGAGGCTCACTTCGTCGTAGTCTTTGCAGATAACAACCTCCATCGCGTCTCTCCTTTCATAGGGCCTTCTCCCCCTTCGCGGACGGGTGCTGCCCGGTGACACTGCGCCGACGCAGAGCCGGCGTAACTGGATTCCAAGCGTCAGGCTCCGAGCCGGACAACGTATTTATCGGCGGCTGGCGGGGCATGCTTGAAGGAGTTCCGGAAAGCCCCTGCCTGACGGCGCGTGCTCATCTGCCGCGCGACGTGCTCCGAAGGACGCTCAGCCGTGCAGTCTGACCGCCAGTTCCGCCACGTTGCGGCCGAGTTTGCGGCATTCATTCGTGGCCCGGTCGTCGGGCGCGCCGATGGCCACCGGGCCGTAGTGGTCCCGCTGACTGGTGCCCCGGACGATCATGCCGTGGATGAGCATGGCCTGGAGGATCGACAGGATCGTCGTTTCGTTCCCCCCGCCGAGGTTGGCCGCGCTGGTGAACGCGCCGCCGACTTTGCCCTCGAGTTGGCCGTGCAGGACCACGCTCTTGTCGAAGAGGTCTTTGACCTGGGCAGCCATCTGTCCGTAATACGTGGGGCTGCCGGCGAGAAGTGCGTCGTAGTCGGCCAGGCTCTCGGCGTCGGTCTCTTCGACCTGCTGGACGACCACGTTGGCATCATCGACTTCGCGTGCCCCCTCCGCCACGAACTCGGCCATTTTGGCGGTGTTTCCGCTGCGGGAATAGTAGGTGATCAGGACTTTTGCCATCGGGCTCCCTCCTTGCCTGTTTCGCTGCCGGGCTGCCCTTGATAGGTACCAGCAGGCTCGACACATCTCAAGCAAAACGTTGGTGCGACCTGTGCCGGAGGCGTGTCGGCGACAGGCTGTCTTTTTGCACATGACTTTCCGCCGCCCTCGTGTTACATGGTTGGGAAGCCTCTTGGAGGAACGTGGCCATGACGGAGGCGGGGCGAGTTACACGTCGCACATTCCTGAAGGCCGCCGCAGGCGCTGCCGCCGCGCCGTATGTGGTGTCGGCCTCGGCGCTCGGTGCGGCGGGCCGGCCGGCGGCGAGCGAGCGGATCGTCGCGGGCTCCATCGGCGTCGGCGGGCAGGGCGACCGCGACATGAGCGCCCTGCTCGGCGACAAACGCGTCCAGGTCGTTGCCGTGTGCGACTGCGACTCGGGCAGCACGAACTACGAGCGCGGGTGGCACCGCGGAATCGCTCCCGCGAAGGAGAAGATCGAGAAACGCTACGCCGCCGAGAAAGCCTCCGGGGCGTTCAAGGGCGTGTTCACCACCCAGGATTTCCGCGAACTCCTCGCACGCAAAGACATCGACACCGTCACGTGCTCGACGCCCGATCACTGGCACGCCGCCGTCGTCGTCGCAGCCGCACGGGCCGGAAAGGACATCTACTGCCAGAAGCCGCTGTCGTTGACGATTGCCGACGGGCAGGCGATGGTACGGGCCGTCAAACGCTACGGCCGCGTGTTTCAGTGCGGCAGCCAGCGGCGCTCCAGCAGCAACTGCCGCCATGCGTGCGAACTGGTGCGCAGCGGCCGCATCGGGAAGTTGCACACCATTCGGGTGGGCCTTCCGGGCGGCCACTCGAATCCGCGGAAAGGCCGCTCGCCGGCCGTCATGCCCGTCCCCAAGGGGTTCGATTACAACCGGTGGCTCGGCCCTGCGCCCGAGGCACCGTACACGCTCGACCGGTGTCATTGGACCTTCCGGTGGAACCTCGACTACTCGGGTGGCCAGATCACCGACTGGGGCGCCCACTACGTCGACATGGCACACTGGGGCATGGGCACCGAACGGACTGGCCCCATCGAGGTCACCGGCAGGGGCAAGTTCCCGCCGCACAGCGACCTGTGGAACGCCGCCACCGAGTTCCACGTCGAGGCGACGTACGCCGGCGGCATGAAGATGATCATTACGAGCCGCGGCGGCGGCGTCCGGTTTGAGGGCACCGACGGGACGGTCACCCTGGGGGGCTCGGAGCCCAAGTCCATCTGGCAATCGAAGATCGGCCCGAACGACGTCCACCTCTACGAGAGCCTCAGCCAGTATGGCAACTTCATCGATTGCGTTCTCTCGCGAAAGCACACGGCCGCGCCCGTGGACGTGGCCCACCGCAGCATCACGCCCTCCCATCTCGGCAACATCGCCATGATGCTCGGCCGCACGTTGAAATGGGACCCCGACAAGGAGGAGTTTCCCGGCGACGCCCAGGCCAACGCCATGCGTTCGCGTCCGTACCGTGCGCCGTGGCGGCTGTGAACGTCGGCGGCCCACGTATGTGTTGACATCCCCGGCGCGTGGCGATAGGTTGGGCGTATTCTCACCGGCGATGAAAGGGGAAGGTCATGTCGAGCCGCCGCCCGGTCGTCCTGCTCTTGCTGCTGGTCGTCTTTCCGCTGATGGGTGCCCCATGTTGGGGGAGGTCCTCCGAGCGCGGCGCCTGGCGCCCGCCGCAGGTCGTCCGGATTGAAGGCGGCGAGAGGTTCACGGTCATGTCTCCGCTGTATGGGCTCTTTTTTGCCGGGGCCAAGGAAGGGGACGCAACTCACCTGCTCGTCCGGCACGGCGAGGTCGTGGTCACCAAGAACATGCCGGGGTTTCCCTATCGATCCGCGGACGGGCTGTCGCTGAAGGTGGCCGAGGACAAGGCCCGGGTCACGCTCGCCGCCAAGACGGTGACCCTGTCGCTGGATGAGGAGGGCGGTTGGGAATGGCTGAAGAAGGCGAGCCCCGAGCAGATGGCGTCCCTGCGCTTGGTCAGCGTCGGCTCCAAGGAACCGCCTGAAGGGGTTGACGCGGAGGCCCTGCTCAAGAGGCTGGCCGGCGAGAACCCCGCGGTCGGGCTCCTCGTATCGGGAGCCGACACACCGGCCGTCGTCTTGCGGCTTTTCGATCCTCACTGGTTTGGCTTCGGGGGCGCGACGCTCGATAAAGAGCACTCGGCGGCGCTCGTCGCCGAGAAGCAACTCCGGACGCTGTTCACGGATGCCGATAATAAGGACAAACTTGCGGTCCTGGCAGGTCTCGGGAATCTGGAAACGCTTTTCCTCATCAAGTGGGACGTCGAGGAGGCCGGTCCGCTTCCCGACGGCCTCGCAAATCTGCGGTCGCTCGTCGTCTTCGGCGGCAAGATGACGGACCTCTCGTGCCTCGGCAAACAGCCGGGCCTTGAGGAACTGACCCTGACGCTGATGGCCGGGAAGTCGCTCACCGACATCAGCGCCCTCGCCAACCACCCGCACCTGAAGACCCTGTGCCTGCGATCCTGCCCTGGCGTGACCGACCTGGCGGTCCTGGAGAAACTCAAAGGCCTCAAGTGGCTGGCCCTACCGCCCGCCACCACCCAGAAGCAGTTCGCAGAGATCGTCCGCAGCCATCCGGACCTGGTTCTGCTCGAGGCGACCGGGTGTGAGAGGATCACGGACCTGAGGCCCGCCGGGGACCTCAAGCACCTGAAAGCGCTGATCGTGGCGACCAAGGCGCC
>CAZIJC010000289.1:0-3882 GCA_964539385.1 uncultured Anaerolineales bacterium
CTTTCGGGTGAGTCCGTCGAGCATCATGGTCACGAGCGTACTGCTCATGCAGTAGTCGCGGACGCCAAGCGGCCTTCCAGAAATCGAATCGTAGTGTTCGCTGATGCCGTTCTTTATGGCGTTGGCGATTGTCTTGTCGGCGATGTTGGCGGCAAGGTCCTTATGGCCATAGGCGGCCAGACCGGAGGCGATCTGGTAGTTCGTCGGCGGCCAGACGTCCCCGCGCCAAAAGGCGTGGGACTTCCATCGCTTGTCGGTTCGATCGACCGTGGGCACCGGCAGCGGCGTCATCCAGGCGGGCGAGGCCAGCACCTCGGCCATGCGGCGGGCCATCGCTTCGGTGGGAACGCCCGCGGCCAGCGGAATCCAACTTCCGATGGTTGCGACCGGAATCTTCTCGAGCGTGTCGCGCCGGACGGAGAGGAACGTGCCCGCCTCTTCGTCCCACAGATGGTCGCGCATTCCCTTTATGCCCTTTTGCATACGCAGCCTGCGTCTTGCCGCCATCTGTTGGTCGCCCGCGATTTCCGCCAGTCGGGCGAGGCTTCTTTCGCCCATGATCAGATAGGCGTTGTTTCCGGGCACGCAGACGTCGGCATACCAGGCGCCTTCCTTGGGGCCTTTGCGTTTGGGATGGACGGTCATTTTCATGTTGTCCATGTTGCATTCGTAGTCGAACGTTTCCCATTTCGCGTGCTGCCGCTTGCCCGTGTAGGCGCCGAGCGTAATCAGCCCGTTGTCGTGCAGATCCCGCTCGCGCCAATACCAGTCGTGGAACCGTTCGAGCCGACCGAGACATTGCTTGAGAAGTTCTCTGTCGCCGTTGCGTCGGTAGACCCGCTGGACGCCCCAGGCGAGGATCGGAATCTGCGAGAACTGCCGAACCTCTTGCGGCTCCGTCTTGATGGCCACCGTGATCATGTCGCGAGCATACTCGGGCGCGTCCTTGTTCCAGCGATCCTGGAAGTCCCAGTAGTTTTGGAAGACGTCGCGGATAAGCTTCTTCTTGCCGGGCAGGATGCTCAACAGATCGACCACGAACATCGTGTCCCAAATCCATTGGCCCTTATAGTACGGTCCGCCGGGGACGATCCAGGTGTTTTTCAATGGCGGCGTCGGCGGCATGATCTTGGCGAGAACGCACTTCTGAATCACGCGCTCTGCAAGTGCGAGCACCTCGGGGCTGTTGGCCTCGAAAAGCGATCCCGCCTCGAGCGGCGCAGGTTCAGACGCGCCGGCGAAATCGCCTAACGCGCTCGCCAGCGACACTGCGCCGGCCGTTCTGAGAAACTCACGCCGTTTCACGTGATGGTCTCCGTGTCGGCCTGGTATATGCTGGCGAGCCTCGCCTCCCTGGGGTTGCTTTCACGCCGTCCATGCGTGGCGCGCTCGGGCTGGAGGGGGTTACCTGAAGGCCATGGCGCGGCTACTCCTCGCCAGGCGATTCCTGCGGCCGCCTCGCACTTCCCGAGCGTATCATTCCTCCCACTTCCTTGAGCGTCTTGACATCGATGTCACGGATCTTGCCCGCGTAGTTCGGGCCGATGTTGATCGAGAAGATATTGCCGTGTTCCATCGCGCCCTGGTAGTCCTTGAACACCTTGCTTGCCGGATGGCAGAGGTTGTCGTGCTTGGGCAGCGAATAGAACCACTGCGCCCCTCCCTTGTGCGGAGGGAGGATGGGATAGGTGAACTCGGCGACAAGGTAACCCTTGAATGCCCCCTCGGCATCTTTGTTGTATTTGGACGCGTCCTTGTCGCCGAGCCTGCCGGGCCGCCCCATCTCGCGCAGGCAGAGGCGGCCTGCGGGCTGCCCATGGTTGAATCCGACAAAGGTGTTGGGCTGGAATTGGTGCATCCAGTCAACGGTCTCCTGGTGTGAGAGGCCGCCGGTGCCGATCGCATGGTCCATCCACCAGAATTCAATGGGGCCGTAGCCGGTCAATAGCTCCCTGAGTTGGGCCTTTTTGGCCTCGGGATTGTTGCCGCCATTCCGCTTGCCATCCACCGCGCCCGGCCAGTTCCAGTCGCCCTCGGAGAAGTAGAGGGCGAGTTTGATCCCATACGTGTCGCAGGACTTGCGGAGCTGGGCGAGGACGTCGATGCCGATGGGGCTGTTGGTCACCTTCTTGTCCGTCGTCTTCGTGTCCCACAGGCAGAAACCGTCGTGGTGTTTGGCGAGGAACAGGATGTACCCCATGCCGGCGTCCCTGGCCGTTTGGCACCACTGGTCGGTATCGCACCCGGTCGCTTTGAAATAGGACGCGTCCTTGCCACGCGTTGGCGTCCATTCCCGGCCCGCGAATGTGCTGAAGGACCAGCAGATGAACATGCCCCACTTCATGTTCCGCACCTGCTCGGCGCGGACCTCGTCGGGAAGCGTGTTCTTGTTGATTGCAGGTGTGGCGGAGTAAGCCGCGACAACCATCCCCAGCATGACGGATGTTGCTACTATGTGTTGCGTCATGATTCTCGCTTTCCGTGTAGATTTCACGTAGCATGGTTTCAGATGGGATTCCCGACAGTGTGGACGGTTTCTTTTAGGCGTTTTCCGGCCGGCCGTTCGGGAAGTATACATCCCTGATTGCCTGCACCGTCTTCCTGATCCGCGCCCGTGGGTCTCCGCGCAGGTCGTTCCTCATGCATGAGCGCATGCTTGAATGGCTTGAGGTAGCTTCCATCGACCTTCACGGCACAGGCTGCATTCGGGTCGGCGGGGGAGACGATCAGCGCGGCTGTCACAGAGGCGAGAACGGCAGACAGGATTTGGTTTCTCGTTCTAGTGTGCATTCACGGTTCTCTTTTTACCGGTGGCCGCCTCGAGCAGTTGAGCCGCCTCCTGGCCCTGCGGCGTGTCGGGCCACTTCTTGGCAAGGTCTGAGAGGATCCGCCGCGCGTTCGTCTTGCTGCCGCTCTTCAGGTAGTTCTTTGCCATCGTAAGCCGGCGCGTCAGGTTCTGGTCGAGGATCTTGGCCTTCTTGTCATCGACGGGGCGTGCTGCCGACCTCCCTGCCTTCTCCTGGTTCAGGAGCAGCTGCGCCATGGCCCGGCCCATGGCTTCGCCGACGTCCATGTAGGTTTCGGCGTTGCCGCCGTAATGGCTGTTGGAGGCGCCGCCGTGACAGAAGGGATTGGAATAGACGCAGGCCACATTGCCCTTGAACTCCGGGTACTTGCCGCTACGGCCGTCAACCGCGAACTGGGCCTCGAGTATCTTCCCCTCATTCCCCCCGGCGCCCTTCTTGGTTTGGCCAAGGGTGGCACAGACGAACTTCGCGCTGGGGGCATTGAAGTCCTTGCGCAGCGTCTTGATGAAGTGCACCAGATTCTGTTCGTAGCGGCCGGCATGTGCGGCATTGTAGCGATCCTTGTCACCCTGCCAGAAGAAGAACCCCGCGACCTCGAACTTCTTCGCCCCGGGGTAATACTTGTCGAGTTCCGCAAGCACCTTCTTCGCACGGGCGACGTCGCCGTCGTACTGCATGCCGGCATACCAGCCGATCTTCTTTGGCTCCGTGCCTTTTTCCCATTTGGCCGGCGAATCCTTGTAGCCGGCGTAGACCATGGTCTTGCCGTTCTCTTCGACCTCGTAGCGCTCGCTGCCGGGGGGCAGCAGGTCCCAGCCGAGGCTGCGATTGCCGGTGCACGACTTGAGAATCAGCACCGGCGCGTCGACGGCATGCCCGACGTAATAGCCGATGCCGATCTCGGGGCCGATGTTCCCGCCCTTGGTGGTCATCCATTCGTTCTCGCACTGCCGCATCCTTCCTGTGCCGCTCCCCGCGACACGCACGTTTCGCACGTCCTTGCGGACGGTCCATTGGCCGGCGTCATCCACAAGGTAGGGGTATTTCTTCTTGGCCTTGACCGCGTGCTCCAGCG
>CAZIJC010000290.1:0-3848 GCA_964539385.1 uncultured Anaerolineales bacterium
AACGAGATCGCCCGCTGCCTGAACCTGCCGTACAACATCGCCGCATGTAATTCCTCGGGCTACAACTACGCCTCGGGCCGGCTCGACCACCAGACGTACTTCAAGTCGATCCGCGTGGAGCAGGCGCACCTGGCCGACGCCGTCCTGGACCGCATCTTCGACGCGTGGCTCTCGGAGGCCCGGCTCCTGGCGGAGTTCGCCTCCCTTCGCGCCGCCCGCGGCCCCGTGGCCCGCCAGTGGTTCTTCGACGGCACCGAGCACGTTGACCCCGCGAAGGAAGCAAACGCCCAGGCGACGCGCCTCACCTCGAACACCACCACGCTGGCCGCGGAGTACGCGCGGCAGGGCAAGGACTGGGAGACGGAACTGCGGCAGCGGGCGAAAGAGAAGCAGTTGATGGACGAACTGGGCCTCGCCGACGAGCCCGTGCCCACCAAGGAAGAGGAGGCCGACGACGATGCCGACGAGCGGCAAGCCGCCTGACTTCGCCAAGGCTACGTCAGGGAGCCCTGAGTACATCGAGTTCCTGTGCCCCCTCTCTGTCGAGGCGGCCGACGGGAACGAGAAGAAGATGCCCCGCTTCCACATGGTCGCCTACACCGGCGGCGTCATGCGGATCGTGGGCTTCCCGCACCCGGTGGTCGTGGACCTGGAGGGTCTGGCCATCGAGCGCCAGGACCTGCCGGTGCGGTTTGACCACAACCCCCGCCAGGGCGTCGGTCACACGCAGCGCGTGGCCATCGAGAACGGCCAGGTCGTCGCCGAGGGCCTCGTCAGCCGTGATACCTCCTGGGCCCGCGACGTCGCCAAGAGCGGCGCGAACGGATTCCCCTGGCAGGCCAGTATCGGCGCGGCCGTCGTCGAAGCGGAGTTCGTGCCGAACGGCCAGCAGGTAACCGTCAACGGCCGGACGTTCGACGGCCCGCTGCACGTGGTGCGGAAGGCCGTCCTCAAAGAGATCTCGTTTGTCGATAGCGGCGCCGACACCGGCAGCCGTGCCCGTGTCGCCGCCAGTGAAAAGGAGACTGAAACCATGGACGACGTCGCGACCACCCCCACCGAGGACCAGGCCGACCAGGACACCACCCAGGAGACGCCCAAGCCGGAGACCCCGGCCGCCGGCGAGGATACCCCGACCCCCGCCGAGGAGACCCCGCCCGAGCCGACTCCGACGCCGACGACCGTCGAGGCCGCGGCCGCAGAAGACACGGACCCCGTGGCCGATATGCGTCACCGCATGGCCGCCGAGACGCGGCGTGTCGAGGCGATCCGTCGCCTCGCCGGTGGCAAGCACCCGGACATCGAGGCCAGGGCCATCGAGGAAGGCTGGGACGAGACGCGGGCGGAACTGGAAATCCTGCGCGCGAGCCGTCCGAAGGTCCCGGCCGTGAGCGTTCCCCAGCGGCCCGCGAGCCCCCAGGTCTTCGAGGCTATTGCCCTCATGACCTCCGGCATGCCGACCTCGCGCATCGAGGCCGCCTACGCCGAGCCGGTTCTTGAGGCCGCCGACCGGTTGCGCGGCATCGGCATCCAGGAGTTCTGCGAACTGGCCGCCGGGGCCCAACTGCCGCGGTTCCGCCGCGACGCCGCCGGGTGGCTCCAGGCGGCGTTCTCGACGGCGAGCCTGCCGGGCATCCTCTCGAATATCGCCAACAAGATGCTCCTGGAGGGCTACAACTACATCGAGGACGCCTGGCGCAGGGTCTGCCGCATCGCCAGCGTCAACGACTTTAAGGAGCACTCGCGGTACCGGATGACCGGCGCCTTCAAGTTCGAGCAGGTCGGCCCGGACGGGGAACTGAAGCACGGAAAACTGGACGAGCAGAAGTACGGCCAGAAGGCCGACACCCACGGCATCATGTTCGCCCTGACGCGGCAGATGATCATCAACGACGACATGGGCGCCTTCACGGACATTCCCCGCCAGATCGGCATGGGCGCCGCGGAGAGCATCGCCGACGCCGTGTGGGGCCTGCTGCTCTCGAACCCCGTCCAGGCCGACGGGAAGGCCTTCTTCTCGACCGACCACAAGAACTACGCCGAGGGTACCGACACGGCCCTGACGGTCGACGGCCTGACGGCGGCCGAGGTCATGTTCGGCGAACAGACCAAACCCGGTGGCCGGCCTATGGGCATCCCGGCGTCGATCCTGCTGGTGCCGACGGCCCTGAAGGTGCCGGCCGAACTCCTGATGACGTCGCTGCTGCTGAACGAGACCACTACGGCGAACAAGGGCAAGCCCTCGGCCAACCCGCACGTCGGGAAGTTCGACGTGGCCAGTTCGGTGTACCTCGCGAACGCGAGTTTTGCCGGCGCCTCGGCCAAGGCGTGGTACCTCTTCGCCGACCCGAACCGGCTGCCGACCATCGAGATCGCGTTCCTGAACGGTGTAGACCGGCCCACGGTGGAGAAGACCGACGCGGACTTCAACACCCTCGGCATCCAGTTCCGCGGCTACATCGACTTCGGCGTCCGCGAGCAGGACTGGCGCGGCGCGCTCAAGATGAAGGGCGAAGCGTAATCGCAATGCGGAATTCGGAACGCGGAACTGAACAGCGACAGCAAGTTTAGCCGCCCACCTTGGTGGGCGCGTATGAGGAGACGGAACATGGCACAGGCAACATTCGTGCAAGACGGGGCGAGTATCGACTACACGCCCGGTTCGGACGTGGCGGCCGGTGACGTTATCGTGCTCGGCAGCCTCTCGGTCGCTATCGCCAAGCAGGCCATCGCCAGCGGTGTCCTCGGGGCCCTGGCGACGCGCGGCGTCTTCGACGGGGCCAAGGCCACGGGCGCCATTGTCGTGGGTGACGCCGTCTACTGGGACGAGGATGGCGATCCCGTCGGCGGCGAGGCCGGCAGCGGTGCGTTCACGACCACCGCTTCGGACAACCTGTACGCCGGCCGGGCAGTGGCCGCGGCAGCGGAGGCCGACGCAACCGTCCGGTTCGAGTTGCGCGAGACCGACGTTCTGAACGCGGGCCTCGCGGGCGCCATCGCCGATCCCGGCGACGCCGGGGCGATCCCGGTCACCAGGAGCGGCACGTGCCCGCTCGTCACCGAGGGCGCCGAGACGCGCACACTGGCCATCCCCACGTTCGCCGGCCAACTGCTGAACCTCGGGTTCAAGACCGACGGCGGCGACTGCGTGGTTACGGCCGCCAGCGGCGTCAACCAGACGGGCAACAACACGCTGACCTTCGCCGATGCCGGCGACGAGATTCTGCTCGTGGCCATCGAGAACGGCGCGGCCCTGGCGTGGCGCGTGGTCTCGAACGACGGCGTGGCGCTGAGCACGGTCTGATAGCGCAGCCGAGCCGCGAGCGCTAGCGAGCGGAGATACGCCATGGCCGACATGCTCCAAGAGGGCGCGGCGTGGCTTGAGACGATGCGGGTGGCCCATGCTTCGCAGACGGTGACGTACCAGCGGGGCGGCGACCTCGTAGAGGTCGCCGCGACGGTCGGCCGCAAGGCCTATGAGATCGCCGACGACTATGGCGCTGTGGTCCAGGTGGATGCGACGGACTTTATCGTCGCGGCGGCCGACTTGGTGCTCGGCGGCGAGACCGTCGAACCGCAGCCGGGCGACCGCGTGCGGATGACGACCGACGCCGGCGTCGAGGTGTACGAGGTCCTGGCGCCCGGGCCGGGCATGCCGCATTGCGAGCCGGCCGATCCGTACCGGATGGCCTGGCGGGTGCACACGAAACACGCCTCGACCGAGGAGGCTTGAGCGGTGGCCAAACACGACGTCAAGGTAGCCGGCCACGGCACGAGCCGTACCCGTGCCAGGGGCGCCGGCCTGAGCGATCACGACCTTCTCATCCGCATCGACGAGCGGTTGGACG
>CAZIJC010000291.1:0-3808 GCA_964539385.1 uncultured Anaerolineales bacterium
TGTCGCCACGGCATGCACACGCAAACGTGGGCATGGCACCCGACGGCAAAAAACTGACCTGACCCTGCATAGCGGAGGCATCCTCATGAACGAAGACCTCGTCAAGAAGGTGCGGGCGGCGGCGGGCGCCACCTGGTGGGTTGTCCTCATCGGCTTTATCTGGCTGACGGTGGCGTACTTTGTGTGGCTGGGGATGCTGCATTACTACACCCCACTGGTGCGCGACATGTGGGGCGGCGGGGGGCTGGAGCGGAGCCAGATCCAGACGCTGTCGCTGTGGTTCTTCGGGGCGCTCAAGTTGGCGTTGTTCGGGCTGCTGTTTGCGGCGATCTGGCTGACGCTGTTTGCCCGGCGCCTCCGGCGGCCCGGGTGAGGCCGGCTTTTTCCTTGAAACCTGTCTCGCGGCGACGGCATAATCAGGGCGTCGCCGCCGGCGGTGGCGTGCGCCGGGAGAGGTCGGCCGGTCGGGTTCTGAGAGGAGGGTCTCATGACGCCTGAAATCACGAGGCACCCGCGCGATGCGAGATTCCGCAACTGTGCCCGTCGCCGGGCGGCCGCCGCCCTGCTGGTGGCCGCGGCGGTCCTGGTGGCAGCCGGCTGCGAGGAACCAAGCCTGAAGTTCAACCGGGCCGGACTGGCGGCCTACCGCCAGGGCGACTACACCCGCGCGCGGGCCGGCTTCGAGGAGGCCATCCACCACAACCCCGACGTCGGCGTCTACTACTTTAACCGCGGCATGAGCGAGCAGGCCATCGGCAACCTCGCCGAGGCCGTCTTCAACTACGACATGGGCGCCAAACTCGACCCCAAAATCGTCCAGGCATACAAGAATGCGGCTACGTGCCACATCCAGATGGGTAAGCCCGACAAGGCCCTCGCGGTTCTCGAAGAGGGCACCCGCGCCAACCCGTACAACGGGGCGGCGTTCATTAACCTGGGCACGTTCCACGAAAGCCGCGGCGACATGGTGGGCGCCAAACTGGCGATGGCCAAGGCCGTGGCCGCCGACCCCGAAAACCCCGCCAGCCACCGCGAGTACGCCCGAATCCTCATCCGGACCGGCGACCGCGAGAAGGGCATCGAGCACCTCAGGAAGAGCCTGAACCTTCAGCCGATTCAGCCGGACGTCTCGGCCGAGGTCGCCGAACTGGTCCCCTCGGACGACCAGTTGCCGCCGCCTAAACCGCAGATCGAATGAGCACGCGCCACGCCGCCACTGCCGCCCCGCCTTTAGCCGCCGCCCTGCTCCTGACCGTCCTGGTCGCCCCGTCCTTCGGCTGGAGCCGGACGGGTCACTTGCTGATCACCGAGGAGGCGGTCGAGCGTCTGCCCGAGCCGTTGCGCGGATGGTTTGCGGCTCCGGCGGCGCTGGCGCGCTTGAAGCAAGCCTCAGCCGACCCCGACGACTGGAGCAGGAAAGGGTCGGACCACTACCGCCCCGACGAGCGGCCGCGGCACTTCCTTAACATCGACGCCCTGACCGATGAGCCGTACCCCTTCAAGACCTTCCCGCGCGACCGCGCGAAGGCCGAGAAACGGTTCGGCGCCGAGGCGCTGGCGACACACGGTTCGGTGCCGTGGGCCGCTGCCGACGCCCTCTCGCGCCTGACCGACGCCCTGACCGCCGGCCGCACACCCGCCGTCTTGGGTGAGGCCGGCGCGCTGGCCCACTACGCCGCCGACCTCCACCAGCCGCTCCACACGACGGCCAACTACGACGGCCGGCAGACCGGCAACCACGGCATCCACAAGGCGCTGGAGGTCGGCCTCCTGGCCCGGTTCGAGGACTTCTACGCGGGCGAACTCCGCCGCCGGCGACGCCAGGAGACGTTCCTCGACGACCCGACGGACGCCCTGTTCGATTGGCTCATCGCCGCACACGCCCGCGTGGGACCCATCCTCGAGGCCGACTCCGTCGCACGGCACCGGACCCGCTACAACCCGGCCCAGCATCCCGAGGACTCGGACGACGTGACCTCGAAGCGAGCCCGGCCGTACTACGAGTCGCTGCGGCAGGAACTGACGCGACGCGGCGCGCCCGAGGCCGCCGCCATGCGCGACGCCGCCGCACACCTGGCCGACCTCCTCTACACCGCCTGGGTCCGGGCTGGCAAGCCGCAGCAGCACCCCCCGTCGCCGCAGCCGCAGGACGAAAGGCAGCCGGTGACGCAGTACCTGATCATCGGCGCGGCCGTGGCGATGCTGCTGTCGCTCCTCTGGCCGCGAAGGCGGCCCCCCAAGCCGGCCGCAGACTCCTTCGGAGACGGCGACGGGCGGGACGAACCGCCTCGCCGGTAGGCGGGTGGCATGGTCACGCTTGCGTGACCATGGGAACCGAATCGCAAACATGGCCAAGGCTTCCACGACGTTCCGGATCGTCTCGTTCGGCTGTAAGGTCAACCAGGCCGAGGGCCGGGCCCTGGCCGCACGCCTCCGCCAACTCGGCCTCGAAGAAGCCGGCACCGAGGCCGACCCTTCGACGGCCTCAGGGCAGCGCCTCGTCATCATCAATACCTGCGCCGTGACGGCCGAGGCCGCACGCCAGGGACGCCAGTGCGCCCGCCGGGCCGTCCGCGACGGGGCCGAGACCCTCGTGACCGGCTGCGCCGCCCATCCCGCCGCCCGCGACGAGGCGCTGCGCAACATCGACGGCCTGCATCTCATTGAGGCCGACAAGGACCGCCTCATCGAAACGCTCAGCCGCGACGGCGCGTCAGGCCTGTTGGCCCAAGCACGCGCGGGGCAAGCCCCGCGGCCAACCACGACAGCGAAGCGCGACGACGCGTTAGCCGCGGGGCTTGCCCCGCGCGCCGCGCAAGCGCGGCGGCTAACGCGTGACCTCGCGCCGTCGACGGCCCGCAGCCGCGCCATGCTCAAGGTCCAGGACGGCTGCCCCGAAGCCTGCGCCTACTGCATCGTGCCGCTGGTCCGCCCGGCCGTCCGCTCGACGCCTCCCGAGGAGGCCGTGCGGCAACTGGCGGCCCTGGTGGCGGAGGGCTACCGCGAGGTCGTGATCTGCGGCATCCACCTGGGGCTCTACGGAGCGGACCTGGCGCCGCGGACCGGCCTGGTGGACCTCCTGGAGCGGATGCTGACGGTGCCGGGCCTCGGGCGGCTGCGCCTGTCGAGCATCGCGCCGCTGGAGGTGAGCGACCGGCTGCTGGCCCTCGCGCAGTCCGAACCCGAGCGGTTGTGCCCGCACCTTCACGTCTCGCTCCAGTCGGGCGACGACGGGGTCCTGGCGCGGATGGGCCGGCCTTACACGACGGGCGAGTTCCTGGACGTGGTCCGCCGCATCCGCGAGGCGCTGCCCCTGCCGGCCGTCACGACGGACGTGCTCGTCGGCTTTCCGGGCGAGACGGAGGAGGCGTTTGCCGGCACGCTCCGCCTTTGCCGCCGGACGGGCTTCTCGCGGATCCACGCCTTCCCGTTCTCGCCGCGTCCCGGCACGCGCGCCGCCGCGATGCCCGACCAGATGCCGCGCGAGACGATCCGCGCTCGCCGCCGGGCGGTCTCGACACTCGGCGACGCCCTTGCCGGTGCGTACCGCGAGTCGCTCGTCGGCCGCACGGCCCGCGTCGGCCTCGAAACGCTCCATCCGGACGGTTCGGCCGACGGCCTGTCGCAGCGGTACGTCCGCGTCCACGTCCGCGGGCCGCTGCCTGCGGGCGCCGCGCGGCGCGAGATCCTGCCCGTGCGGCTCCTCCGCACCGCGGGCGACCACCTTGAAGCCGAGGCAAGATGACGCCGCCACTAAGTGGTCTTACGTAAGTCTTTTGCTGTGGCGAGAACGGCACCCGCTCGCTTA
>CAZIJC010000292.1:0-3785 GCA_964539385.1 uncultured Anaerolineales bacterium
GTGCAAGGCGGTTTGCGGCGCCGACCCCGGTTTCCGCGACGAGGCGCGCGACCTGGCAGACCGTAAGCGCCAGGAGCAGTTGATGCTGGCGGCGCTCCTGGAGGACCCGGCCACGCCGGGCGACCGGATTCTGGAACAGGTCGAGCGGGTGATCGGCGTCCACGCAGCGCTCGAACGGCGCGTCGCGCAGCATTTGCTTGCCATCCGGTCGCACCTGACGCCCGATCAGCAGGAGCGGTTGCTCCGGTTCTGTGCCGAGTCCGTTCGCCGAGGCCGCTGCCTCAAGCCGCGCGCCAACTGCGGGGGACCGGCCGGCGAAGGCGGATGCCCCCAAGACGCCTCGCCCGACTGCGCGGAGCGATAGCCGCCGCAACGGCAACGGATCCGCTCACACCAATCCGCCGGAGACAAAGGCGACATTCCACTCACTTCGCCCCTCTTCTCAAATACCGCTTTGTGGGGGCGCCGGCCGTCAAGCCCGGCGAGCCGCTGTGCTTCCAGGCGATGGCGAGCGCCAGGCCTGCCCCCATGAGCAGGAGCGTGGCGGGTTCGGGCGTGAGGCTCACGCCACCCAAATCAATGCCGTTCATGACGAGGTGGTTCAGGACCACGACGTTCGCGCCGGTGAAGCGGACCAGTGCCCCGTTCTGGAGTGTGAGCGTATCCAGATACTGGTTGCACCCAAAATGGAGCACGGCGTCATCGACGAGGACCGACAGGTTGGCTGTCCCGGCGCCGCCGGCCGCGGTGTTCAGGTCCACCGTGCCGCCCAGTATCTCAAAGACGGTTGCGGGCGCATGGTCCTGCGGCCCGTTGATGACCAGCGTGCCGTCGCCCGTCTTGGTGATGGTTTGACCCGCGCTGTTATCGAGCAGGCCCTCGAAGACGAGCGTGCCGAGTTCGGCCACGTCGATATCGAGCGCGTCGGCCAACACAACATCGGCGGCGATCGCGTGCGTGGCGGCCAGGTCGGCCACGTGGATTGCGGCCGCCCCCGCCTCCGTCTCGAAGGTCAGCGGATTCGGACCCGCCAGCGCGTACGCCTGGGCGCTGTCGAATTGGATCCCGCCCAGCGTCGTCGGCGCATCCACCGTGACCTCGCGCGGGGTCGTGATAACCGAGCCGAAGGTGGCCAAGTCGCCAACACCGTTGGGCAGACCGGCCGACCAGTTGGCCGGCACGGAAGCATCGCCGTCGGCATCGACCTGCCACTCGCCGGGGCCGCCTTGAACGGCCACGAGGACCAGATCCGTCGCGCCGCAGGTCGGCGTAAGCGCAAGCCTCTCGCCCAGGTCCAGGCCCTGGTGCTCGTCAAAGGTGGTGCCGCCGCGTGACGCGAACGTCATGACCTGGAAGGCGTCGTTATGGCTGGGCCGGTATGGGTCGACGAGACCGACGGCGAGCGTGCCGCCGAGCGTGGCGGTGCCGGCGACGTGCACCGCGTCATACGCCCCCGGCGCGGCGCCGGCCAGTTCAATCGCGATGGTGCCGGAATCCATCGTCAGGTCGCCGCTGACCGTGGTGGTGCCGGGCGACGCTCCCGGCGCGATGGTCCCGCCCGCGCAGACGAGGTCGCCGAGAAACGTCGTTACCGCCAACGTCCCGCCGGTGAAATTGAATGTGCCGGCGGTGGAGTTGTCGAACGTGCCCGCCACGATGCTCCCGCCGCTCTGGAGGTTGACGGTCCCGCCGCCCCATACTACCTTCAGCGTATCGCCGACCTCCACCAGTCCGCCGGCGAGGACGGTCACGGTGCCCGTCCCGCCGGGACCGGTACTTCCGCCGGCTACAAACAGGTCGTCGGAGTTGGTCCAGGTGCCCCCATCGACGGCGACCGTGCCCGTGGAGCCGCTTTCGGCGCCGACATAAGCGTAGGAGTTGGAGACGCTCCCGCCGCCGGCGATGGTGAGTTCGCCCTCGCCGGAGTATCCGACATACACCGGACCACTGTTCGTCCAGGTTCCCCCATCGATGGTGACCGTGCCGGTGGAGTCGCTGCCGTAGGCGACATGACCGTAGAAGTTGGAGACGCTCCCGCCGCTTTCGATGGCGAGTTCGCCCTCGCTCTGGTATCCGACATACAGGGCTACGTCGTTCGTCCACGAGGCGCCGGTGACCGTGGCGGCGCCCGTCTCGCCGGCGTTGTAGCCGAGGAAGGCCGTGTAGTCGTTGGTGAGTGTGGCGCCGTTGCGCAGGAGCAGTTCGCCGCCGCCGGCGCCCGAGTCGCTGACGACCACCGCGCTAAAGCCACCTAAGAGGGAGAAGGTCGCCGGGTCGATGTCGCCGACGTAGACGCGGCCGCCGGTGGTGAGTTCGACCGACGCGTCGCCGCCGTCGTCGGTGCCCGTGCCGCCGAGGTAGAGGTTCCGGGAATTCTGCCAGGTGCTGTCCGCGCCCGTCACGGCGACCGTGCCGGTGGAGCCGCTCTCGCGGCCGACATAACCGTCCGTGCTGGAGACGCTGCCGCCGCCCGTGACCGTGAGCGTGCCCTCGCCGTAGGATCCGACATCCAGGTCGTCGGCGTTCGTCCAGGTTCCGCCATCGACGGTGACCGTGCCTGTGGAGTCGCTGAGATAGGTGACATAACCGTTGCCGTTGGAGACGCTCCCGCCGCCCTCAATGGTGAGTTCGCCCTCGCCCCAGAATCCGACATGCAGCGAACCACTGTTCGTCCAGGTTCCCCCCTCGACACTGACCGTGCCGGTGGAGCCGGTGATAAGGCCGACATAACCGGTGCTGTTGAACACGCCCCCGCCGCTGGCGATGGCCAGCGAGCCGGTCCCGGTAAAACCGACGGTGGTTGTACTGCACCGGGCTTCGTTGCCCATTATCACGTTCAGCGTCCCACCGTCGTCCACCGTCAGGGCGTCGTCGATGTCGAGGATGAGGACCCCCGTGTGACCCGTCAGGCCGAGCGTCAGCGCTGCCCCGGTGATGGTGGCGTCGGCGTCGGTGGTGCCGTCCGTGATCGTCCAGGTGTGGGGGCTGCTGACGGAATCGGTGATCCTGAATGTGACGTCGCCGTCCGACAGGGTCATGCCCTGGGTGGTCCGGTCTCCGGTTGTCGAATCCCACCAGATCTGGTAGGGCCCGGGGACGCCAAACTCCACCGTGTCGCCGGCCGTCGGGGCCGAGCCGTCGGTCCAGTTGGAGCCGACATGGAACCAGCCGTCGATTGGGGTTTTCCACGTGTGGTCGCCGGCCCACGCCGTGGCCGGCAGGAGCAGCACCGCCGCCAGGACGAGTGTGACGGTCCTCGGCGCCTTCATCTTTGTGTCTCCTCTCGCTCAAGCGCAATCAGAAAGGGCCGCGCTCCGGGTCATCGCCGGAAGTCGGCCCTGATCCGTGCGGCCTGAGCGCAACAAAACGGGACCAACTCCCGTTTCCGGAGTCCAGCCCCGCAACGTCCTGCTACCAGATTGCAGTCTGTGGCGCACTACCCCCTGCCACAACCAACCAGAGTATAGCACAGAATATGCCACCTGTCAAATCAGGAGTGTCTTTCTGCCGTGCCGTGGCCGTTCAATCCGCAATGGCTTTCTTCCCTGTTCCCAGATGCCCCGCTGCTGCCGCAGCGGGCTCGGCGTTTTACGTTCCCTATTCCCCATTCCCTGTTCCCTGCCGATTGTTAGAACTCTAACTAAATTCCTGCCCTCCCCGGATTTTGTTAGAACTCTAACAACTTTTCGGCCTCTGCGCGACCGCGCGCGCCGGCTGCCATTTTGGCATAGAGTCAAGTCCTGAAAGTTCTGTAAAATGGCATCTCCTCGTCAGGCGGCGTGGGG
>CAZIJC010000293.1:0-3741 GCA_964539385.1 uncultured Anaerolineales bacterium
GAGGCGGCGTTCTGAAGGGCCGCACGCTCGACCTTCGTCGGCACGATGACGCCGGCCTTGACAAGGTCGCAGTACTCGTGCGCCATGGCGTCGAAGCCGAAGTTGGGGTCGTCGGCTTCCTGGACTCGCTGGGCGACGATCGAGCCGTCCATGCCGGCGTTCTCGGCGATCTGGCGGATGGGGCTCTCCAGGGCGCGGCGAACGATCTCGACGCCGATCTTCCGGTCGCCCTTGAGCCGGAGTTTGTCGAGGGTCTTGCGCGCCCGAAGCACGGCCACGCCGCCGCCCGGCAGGATACCTTCTTCGACGGCGGCGCGGCAGGCGTGCAGGGCGTCCTCCACGCGGGCCTTCTTCTCTTTGCAGGCGCTTTCGGTGGCGGCGCCGACGTTGATCTGGGCCACCCCGCCGGCGAGTTTTGCCAGGCGCTCGTTGAGTTTCTCGCGGTCGTAGTCGCTGGTGGTGTTTTCGATCTCGTTGCGGATGGCGTCGATGCGGCCGGTGATGGCATCGGTGCTGCCGGCCCCTTCGATGATCGTCGTCGAGTCCTTGTCGATGGTGATCTTCTTGGCCTGCCCGAGGTCGGCGATCTCGACGTTCTCGAGTTTGATGCCGAGGTCTTCGAAGATGGCCTTGCCGCCCGTCAGCGTTGCAATGTCTTCCATCATGGCCTTGCGGCGGTCGCCGAAACCGGGGGCCTTGACGGCGCAGCACTGGAACGTGCCGCGCAGTTTGTTGACCACCAGGGTCGCCAGGGCTTCGCCCTCAATGTCTTCGGCGACCACGAGCAGCGGCCGAGAGGAACGGGCGATCTTCTCCAAGAGCGGCAGCATGTCTTTGACGGACGAAATCTTCTTTTCGTGGACCAGGATGTAAGGCTTCTCGAGGACGCATTCCATGGGCTCCAGGTCCGTCACGAAGTGCGGCGAGATGTAGCCCTTGTCGAACTGCATGCCCTCGACCAGATCGACGGTGGTTTCGAGGCTCTTGCCTTCCTCGACGGTGATGACGCCGTCCTTGCCGACCTTGTCCATGGCGTCGGCGATCATCTTGCCGATCTCGGGGTCCTGGTTGGCGGCGCAGGTGCCGACCTGGGCGACCTCCTTTGAGGAGGTGACGTCCTTCGACATATCTCTGAGTTCGTCGACGATGGCTGCCGTGGCCGCATCGATGCCGCGCTTCAGTTCCATGGCCGTCGCACCGGCGGTCACGTTCCTGAGACCCTCGCAGAAGATGGCCTCGGCCAGGATGGTGGCCGTGGTGGTGCCGTCGCCGGCCACGTCGCTGGTCTTTGAGGCGACCTCGCGTACCATCTGGGCGCCCATGTTCTCCCAGGGGTCCTCCAGTTCGATCTCCTTTGCGACGGTGACGCCGTCTTTGGTAACGGTTGGGCCGCCGAAACTCTTCTCCAGGATGACGTTGCGTCCGCTGGGTCCGAGGGTGACGCGGACGGCCCTGGCGAGTGTTGCCACGCCGCGTCGAATCGCCTCGCGGGCTTCCTGATCGAATGCAATTTTTTTGGCTGCCACGGTAAGTTCTCCTTTTTGGTTGAGGCCTCACGTGGGGGAGGCGGGCTATTTCTTCTTGAGGACGGCCAGGATGTCGTCGGTGCTCATGATGAGCATCTCCTTGCCGTCCACCTCGATCTCGGTGCCGGCGAAACTTGAGAAGATGACCTGGTCGCCCTTCTTGACGGTCGGCTTGGCGACCTCGCCGGAGTCGAGCGTCTTGCCCGGTCCGACGGCCATCACCTTGCCGCGCTTCGGTTTCTCCTTGGCGGTGTCGGGCAGCACGATGCCGCCCTTCGTGGTGGTCTCGGCCTCGAGCCGCTTCACAACGACCTTGTCACCCAGTGGTTTCAGTTTCACAGCCTGCTCCTTTCACGTTGAGCGCTTGTTTTCCAGAACCTTGGCCGGTCCTCGACGGGCGTGGTCGAGGTCGGCGTCTTGTTCTCTACCAGGGCCGCACGACGCGCGTCACGATTCGGACGATGACCTGCCGATCGACCGGCTTTTCGAGGACGGTCTCGACGCGAAGCGCCCGGACCTCGGCGGCCGGCAAGTCGGTCGGATGGGCGGTCATCAGGACGGCCGGCAGCCAGTACTGCTCGCGGCGGATGATCCGCAGCGTCTGCAGCCCATCGAGGCGCGGCATGTGGAAGTCGATGAGCACGACGTCGAGCCGCTCGTGGCGCACCAGTTCGATGGCCTCCTCGCCGCAGGTCGCTTCGAGCGTGCGGAAGCCCTCCCGGGCCAGCACGTCGCCCACGGCGCCGCGCCAGCCGTCGTTGTCGTCGGCGATCAGGACCGACGGCGTAGGGTTTTCGATACGGTTCGGCCAAGCCACCATGGTCAGTTCTCGCTGAAGATACACTCCTCCCCTTCACAGTACAGCAATCACTGTGCCAATGGTGGCCCGGGGAAGCGAGCGCACTCTATGATATCGCCTAAGGCATTGCAAGCAAAAGGTTTACGCACCTGTAGGGTGGTGCCCAGAGAAGCGCCTGAAGCAGCGAAGTGGCCCGCACGTGCCAAAATGTCGGCGGGGCTGGGGGGAGCACTGCCATCCTGGCAGGATGTTGCCGGGAAAAGGGTATCCGGATGGAGGCCGCCGCTGTGTCATCTTGGGAGGGACGAGGAATCCAAGCAGGGCTCCGGCAAGCGTGGCTGGGCCGCCCGGCTCGTCACCCGCGCTGTTTGACGGCCTCGATGCGCGTCTTGAACTGCTCGGCCTCCTCGCGGACCTGCTTGACGAAGGTGTTGTCCTCGGCGGTTCCGAGGACGGCTTCCATCTCTTCGTCGGTTGAGTAGGCCATCCGCCGGAAGGGGTTGTCGTAGTCCTTCTTGCGCGTCAGATACGTCTGCTCCGCCACATAGTCCTGGATGCGGACGGCCTTATCGAGTGCGCCGGTCCATGCTTCGGGCGTCAGAGAGTCGAGGCCGAGCAGGTCGAGCAGCGTCGCGAAGGCGTGGCGCTGCTTGTCGAGCGGGTACGTCTCCCACAGCCGGTCGTACGCTTCGTGAATCGCATCCCATGTGGCATAACGGTCGCTCTTGATCTCGTCCTTCAAGGCGGCGAGGTCCGGCGCGGTGACCAGTTGGCCGCCCAGGTTCACCCAGTTGCGCTCGCGCGGTCCGGCCAGGGCGCCCGACATGGCGGCCAGGTTGGCTTTGGGGTTCGCCTCCAGCCAGTCGAGCAGGTTCCTGACGGCGTAGTGGTGAAGCATCTCGCGGTAAGCGGCGTAGGCGGCGTGGGCCTTGAGGACGACAGTGTCGCGGCGGGAGTGTTCGACCCCTTCGGCGAGGATCTCCAGGCCATCGACCTTGTCGGCCTGGCCGGTCAAAAGTTGCCTTCCGATGGCGGCGAGTGCATCCGGGTCGAGCGCGTCGGCCGGTTCGCCGCTCTTGCGCAGATGGGCCTTGGCGGTCCATGCTTCGAGCAGGTCGAGCGCCGTGGCGATTTCCTCAGCCGTATCCGGCGCGAGCGACTGGAACTCGATGTTCTGGATCTTGTGCTGCCGCCGGTCGCGGGCGGCGAACTTCCAGGTGTTCCGCGCCAGCGCGTACATGTTGTAGAGCCACCAGTAAGCGGGCAGGAGTTGGAGGCGGTCGTTTGCAGTGTCGTTCGAGAGGAGGCAGAACGGCAGCGGCACATCGAGTTCGGCCGGGTAATCGCCCCTCGCCACCAGTGCGAACGAGGCGAACCGGCAGTTGTGCTTGACGCTGACGCACAGCCCCGGCCAGA
>CAZIJC010000294.1:0-3561 GCA_964539385.1 uncultured Anaerolineales bacterium
CCTTGTAGAGGAGCGGGGTGGAGCCGTAGTCCCAGAGCATCTCGAACTTGCCGTGGTCCTTGGGGATGTTGCGTCGCCAGAGTTCTTTGCCGTCGGTGTCGAAGGTGGCCAGTTCGCCGGTGCCGAAGAGGAAGAAGACGCGCCGGCCGTCGGCGATGGGCGAGGGCGAGGCGCCGGTGTTGCCCATGCGGTTGGCGAAGCCGACGCCCATCGGATGCTTCCACTTCAGGCTTCCGTCGGCGCGGTTCAGGCACAGGGCCCAGAGTTTCTTCGTGCCGGGGTGCTGGGCGGTGGCGAAGACGTCGTTGCCGCAGATGATGGGGGTGGACCCGCCGACGCCGCCCAAATCGGCCACCCACGCCACGTTCGTCGTGGGGCTCCAGTCGGTGGGCAGGCCCGTCTCGGTGGTGGACCCGTTGAAAAACGGTCCGCGCCACTGGGGCCAGTCCTCCGCGAGGGCGGGGGCTGCCGAGACGACAAGCATTGCGAGCGAGACGGCGAGCAAGCGGCAGATTCTCATCACGCGTTTTCCATTCCCAAGTACCGCCCGGCTGCATTGCCGGGTCTGGCGGCTACCAGAATAATAGGCGAATCCGCCCGCGCGGGCAACGATGTTCGGCCCGATTCGGATCGCGCAACGGCGACAATGGGCTTTCAAGCACGGTGGGTCCCCGTTCGACAGGCTCAGGGCAGGCTCCGACCCACCGCGCGAAATGGCGAAGTGGCGCTGCAGTGCCTGGTCCTTGGCGCAAGCCTCGGCTGTTGGGATAATGCGGAGGTCCATGATGCACCTGAGAGAAGGGAGATCGGAATGAAGCGACGGGATTTCCTCAGAACTTGCGGCGGAGGCGCCGCGGCGCTTGCCTTGCCCCGGTCGATGCTCGCTGCCGAGAAACGCGACCCGCGGCCCAACATCCTCTTCGCCTTTGCCGATGACTGGATCTGGCCGCATGCAAGCATCGCCGGCGACCCCGTCATCAAGACGCCCACGTTCGACCGCGTCGCCCGCGAGGGTGTGATGTTCACCCGCGCGTACGTCTCGGCGCCCTCCTGCACGCCGAGCCGGGGCGCCATCCTCACGGGCCAGTACCACTGGCGGCTCGAGGAGGGGGCGAACCTCTGGAGCACGCTGCCGGCCAAGTTCGACGTGTATCCCGACCTCTTGGAGCGCGCCGGCTATCACGTCGGCTTTTGCCGCAAGGGTTGGGGACCCGGCAGCGACACGGCCGGCGGACGCACACGCAACCCCGCCGGACCCCGGTTCAGGAATCTCGAGGCGTTCCTGGAAGCACGGCCCGCCGGCAAACCGTTCTGCTTCTGGTTCGGCAGCCAGGACCCGCACCGCGGGTACAAGTGGCAATCGGGTATCCAGAGCGGGATGAAACCGGCCGACGTCAAGGTCCCGGCCTGTCTGCCGGACCACGAGATCGTCCGCACCGACCTTTGCGACTACTACTGGGAGGTCCAGCGCTACGACCGCGAGACCGGCGAGATGCTCAAGAGGCTCGAAGCAATGGGCGAACTCGACAACACCATCGTCGTCATGTCCGGCGATAACGGCATGCCGTTCCCGCGGTGCAAGAGCAACCTGTACGACCTGGGCACCAACGCGCCGCTGGGCATCCGCTGGCCCGCGAAGGTCAAGGGCGGACGCGTCGTCGAGGACTTCGTCAGCCTGTGCGACCTGGCGCCGACGTTCCTGGAGGTGGCCGGCCTGAAGCCGTTGCCCGCCATGACCGGCCGCAGTTTGATGACCGTCCTCACCTCCGGCAAGGGCGGCCGCGTGGACCCGGCGCGCGACCACGTCCTGACGGGTATGGAACGCCACACCTGTGCCCAGAAGGGTACCACCGAGGGGTATCCGATGCGGGCCATCCACACCCACGACTACCTCTACATCCGTAACTTCAAGCCCGACCGCTGGCCCGCCGGCACGCCCGAGGCCTACCGCGACATCGACGGGTCGCCGACCAAGAAACACATGATGGACAGCCGCGACGAAGCGAAGGTCAAGCCGCTCTTCGAACTCGCCTTCGGCAAGCGCCCCGCCGAGGAACTCTACGACCGCCGCAAGGACCCCGGCCAACTGCACAACGTTGCCGCCGACCCGGCCTACGCCGCGGTCAGGAAACGCCTGGCCGATGCCCTCATGGCCGAACTGAAGGCCACCGCCGACCCCCGCGTGCTCGGCAAGGGCGACGTGTTCGACCGGTACCCCTATGGCGGCGGCAGGCCGAAGCCTCAGAAAAAGGAGAAGAAATGAACGGGGCGGCCGGAATGCACAGACGCGCCTTTCTGAAGGCATGCGGCGCGGGGGCCGCGGCAATGGCGGCGGCGAGTTGGTCGGCGGCGGCGCGGGGCGCTGCGCCGCGCCAGCCCAACATCATCTTCGTTCTGGCCGACGACCTCGGTTACAGCGAACTCGGGTGCTACGGCAATACCTTCAACGAGACTCCGAACCTCGACCGGATGGCCCGTGAAGGCATGCGCTTCACCGACGCCTACGCCGCCGCCCCCGTGTGCTCGCCGTATCGGGCCGCCCTCATGACCGGCCAGGCGCCGGCCCGCGTCGGCATCACCGACTACCTTCGCCCGAACGACCCGAAGCACCTGTCGACCGACCACGTGACCGTTGCCGAGGCGCTCAAGGCCGCCGGCTATGCCACCGGCATCATCGGCAAGTGGCACCTGACCGGCTACGCGAATCACGGGGCGAAGGAGAGCCCGCCCGCCGCGCACGGCTTCGACGAGACCATCGTCAGCGAGAACCGCGGCATCGGCGGCGGCTCGTACTTCCACCCGTACCACTTCAACCGCGAAATCACCAAACGCCTGCCCGGCAAGGAGTACCTTACGGACCGGCAGAACACCGAGGCCGTGGAGTTCATCGAGCGGCACAAGGGCGGGCCGTTCTTCCTGTTCCTGAGCCACTATGCCGTCCACACACGCCTGAATGGCAAGCCCGACCTGGTGGCCAAGTACGAGGCCAAGGCGGGCGCGGGGAAGGGCTTTCGTGCATCGAGGAACAATCCGCACCTGGCGGCGCAACTCGAAAGCATCGACGAGGGTGTGGGCATGATTATGAAGAAACTCAAGGCCCTCGGCCTCGCCGACAACACCGTGCTCATCTTTACGGGCGACAACGGTGGCGAGGACAGGGTCACGAGCAACGCGCCGCTTCGCGCCGGCAAATCGACGCTCTACGAGGGCGGTATCCGCGAGCCGCTCCTTGTCCGCTGGCCCGCCGTGGTCCCGGCCGGGACCGTCTGCCGCACGCCGACCAGCAACTTCGACTTCTATCCGACGTTCTGTGAGGCGGCGGGCATCCAGCCCGACGCCAGGCAGCACCTCGACGGCGTCTCGATTCTCGCGCTGCTCAAGGACCCGAAGGCACGCCTCACGCGCGACACGCTCTGCTGGCACTATCCGCTGGCGCGGCCGCATTTCCTCGGCGGGCGTTCCACGGGCGCTATCCGAAAGGGCGACTGGAAACTCATCGAGTTCTTCGACACCGGCAAGACGGAACTGTACAACCTGGCGGACGACCTCGGCGAGACCAAC
>CAZIJC010000295.1:0-3538 GCA_964539385.1 uncultured Anaerolineales bacterium
TAAGCGAGCGGGTGCCGTTCTCGCCACAGCAAAAGACTTACGTAAGACCGCTTAGCCGCGCAACGGCCTTGCGCCAGGTCTCGTAAGCCGCCTTCATCTCCTGGAGCGTATCGCCGCCGAACTTGGCGACGAGGGCACCGGCGAGTTCCGTCGCGACGACGGCCTCGACGACGACACTGGCGGCCGGCACGGCGCAGACGTCGCTGCGTTCGTACGCCGCTTCCTCGGCCTTCTTCGTCTTGATGTTGACCGAGGCCATGGCCTGGCGGAGCGTCGCAATCGGCTTCATGGCGGCTCGCACCACCACGGGGGCGCCGTTCGTCATGCCGCCCTCGATGCCGCCCGCGTTGTTGGTCGGGCGGACGAACCCGAGGCAGGCGGTGTCGCGCCGCTCCGGATCGTACGCGATTGTGTCGTGCACCTGGCTGCCCGGCCGCTCGCCGAGGGCCATCCCGAGGCCGATCTCCACCGCCTTGATGGCCTGGATGCTCATCACGGCGCGGGCGAGGCGGCCGTCGAGTTTCCCGGTCCACTGGACGTGGCTGCCGAGGCCCGGCGGCACGCCCGTCGCGACGCACTCGATGAGGCCGCCGAGCGTATCGCCGGCGTCGCGTGCGGCGTCGATGGCGGCCTTCATGGCGGCTTCGGCCGCCGCGTCGGGCGCGTACACCTCGCTCGCATCGCGCCGTGTGCGGCGCTCGTGAATGTCGTCGGGCACGTCCGCGGTCGCCGAGCCGATCCGGACCACGTAGGCCAGCACGTCGATGCCGAACGCATCGAGCAGGCACCCGGCGAGTCCGCCGGCGGCGACACGGCCGGCCGTCTCGCGCGCGCTGGCACGCTCCAGGATGTTCCGCATGTCCGGGTCGAGATACTTCAGCGCTCCTGCCAGGTCGGCGTGGCCGGGACGCGGCCGCGAGACTTCGGGCGCCTCCTCCAGACGCGAGTCGCGGTTGCGGACCACCAGGACGATGGGGCCCGGCAGTGTGCGGCCGTGACGGACGCCGGCGAGGACCTCGACGCGGTCCCGCTCGATCTCCATCCGCCCGCCTCGGCCGTAGCCGCCTTGGCGGCGCGCAAGGTCGGCGTCCAGGCGTGCCGTGTCCACCGGCACCCCTGCCGGGAATCCCTCGACGAGCGTCACGACGGCGGGGCCGTGCGACTCGCCGGCGGTTCGTACCACAAGTTCAGCCATGAAGCACTACCTTATTAGAGGGGCCTCAAACGTGCACGTTGATGCCACCTGAAAGCGAACGTGACCCGCCGCTCCCCCATACGGGCCCGTACCGGGCGCGGGTGGGCTCGAACGGCACGCCACCGTTACCGGAACGTCTTGCCGGTCAGCCGCTCGTACGCCTCGACGTACTTGGCGCGGGTGCTGACGACGATTGTCTCTGGCAGTTCGGGGCCCGGCGGCGTTTTGTCCCAGTCGAGCGTGTCGAGGTAATTGCGGAGGAACTGCTTGTCGAAACTCGCCTGGTCGTGCCCGGGCTCGTACGCATCGGCCGGCCAGAAGCGTGACGAATCGGGCGTCAGGACCTCGTCGACGAGGATGATGCGGCCGTCGGCCTCGCCCCACTCGAACTTCGTGTCCGAGAGGATGATGCCGCGCTCGCGGGCGTAGTCGGCGGCTTTCTCGTAAACGGCGATGCTGCGGTCGCGGAGCGTGGTGGCGGCGCCGGCGCCGATCATCTGCTTGGCCTGCTCGAAGGAGATATTCTCGTCGTGGCCCGACTCCGCCTTCGTGGCGGGCGTGAAGATGGGCTCGGGCAACCGGTCGCACTGCTTCAGTCCCCCAGGCAGTTCGATGCCGCAGATCGTGCCCCGGTCGTGGTACTCCCGCCAACCGGAGCCCGCCAGGTAGCCCCGCACGACACACTCGACGCCGAAGACATCGGCCTTGTGGCAGAGCATGGAACGGCCCTCGAGTACGTCGGCCTGGGCCCGGGCCTCGGGTCCCATCTCGCCGACCTCGGCCGTAATCAGGTGGTTCGGCGTCAGGTCCGAGAGGAAGTCGAACCAGAAGAGGCTCAAGGCCGTCAGGATACTGCCCTTGTCGGGGATGGGAGTCGGCATGATGACGTCGTAGGCGCTGATGCGGTCGGTGGCGACGATCAGGATGCGGTCGCCGAGGTCGTACACGTCGCGGACCTTGCCGCGCCGCACCTCAAGTCCCTCCAGATTGGTTTCACGCACAGCGGCCGTCATAGCGCCCCTCCCATGGTTGGCTTTCTGCGGTTCCTTTTTAGCCTCGGCGGCCGGAGGGCGTCAAGTCTTATTCGTCTGCGGCGCGGGCGAGAGCGGATGCGGTGCGGCGGCGCCGGGATTTCAGTTGAGAGGCGGCGGCCAGCCACTATAATCGTTCGCCGTAATGAAACGGGGACCGACGGCCGATGCGTCGGCCGAGACGAAGGGAATGCGAGCCCACCTGTGTTGATCTTCGACGTACTGTTCGACGGCAAACGTCCCGCTGAACTCGACACCGACCGGATGTACCTGACGAGCCAGGAGGGTCAGCCCATCCGCGGGCGGATCCGGTACAACGCCGAGCACGGCCGCCTGTTCTGCGAACGGTCCGGCCAGGGCTTGGCCGCCGTCAACGGGTGCTGGCCGATCCGGGGCGGCTCGCAGATCATGCTGCGCACGGCCCTGCTCCAGGACCGCGAGGAGCCGTATCTGCTGACGATGGAACTGGCACGCGGGCGCATCTGCGACATCTGGCGCAAGAAGGACGAGTGGGGGTACGTGTACGGCGGGCCCACGCCGCAGATCGACAAACAATTCAACGAGATCCGGCTGCTCCTGGCGAAGGCCCAGACGGTCAAGGACACGCCGCTGGCGGCAAGCGACCTGGCCGAGGAGTGCCTGGCGCGGGGCCTGGCCCTCGGCGAAAAGATGGCCCTGGTGGATGCCAGGCAGGGCATCGACATCCGGCGGCGCAAAGGGGGCCTCGCGAAGGTGGACTTCGGATGCCACTGGGACCCGTTCGAGGAGAAACCGAAAGGGGGCCAGCGGTTCGGCGACGCCTTCAACTACGCCACCGTGCCGTTCATCTGGCGGGCCATCGAGCCGCGCGAACACGAGTACCAGTGGAAGTGGCACGACGGCTGGATCCAGTGGCTGGAATCGCGGGGCATCGGCATCAAGGGCGCCTCGCCGGTACGCTTCACCGAGAAGGATCTGCCCGACTGGGTGTGGATCTGGGAGAACGATTTCGAGACGATCCGCGACCTGGTCTTCGACCACATCGAGCGTTGCGTGCAGCGCTATCGCGGCCGCGTGGACCACTGGGACGCCGTGACCGGGCTGCACGTCGAGAACTGCATGAAGTTCTCGTTGGACCGGATCATCGAGATCACGCGCGTCTGTGCCCACGCCATCAAGCGGACCGACCCGTCGGCCATGGTGGTGCTGAACCTCATCTGGCCGTGGGGCGAGTACTACGCCACGAACCAACGCTCCATCTGGCCGTACCATTACGCCGAGATGTGCCAGAATGCCGGCGTGGCATTCGACGTGGTCGGCGTCGAGTTCATGT
>CAZIJC010000296.1:0-3491 GCA_964539385.1 uncultured Anaerolineales bacterium
TGGAAGCAGGTCACCCGCAAGGACCTCGTGACCGAGCACGCCGGCAACCGCCTGCTTGGACCCGCCGGCATCGTCTGGGCCGACGGCACGCTCAAGCACACCACCGAGGGCGGGTACGCGGCCGGCACGCCGCCGTCCCTGGTTCACGCCGGCCGCGCGCTCCAAGTCCTTGAGACGCACGCCGGCGACAAGAAGCAACTGAGCGACGCCGACGCCGCCCAGGCTGCGGCCGTCGTCACGCGCGCGGTCCGGTCGCTTCCAGCCGGCGACAAACTGCTCCTGCCGCAACTGCGCCGCCTCGAAAAGACGCACCAGGCCGACACCGTCCCGACCGCCAGGCGTCCGCTGACGGCGAAGAACCCCCTCGGCCGCCTGCTTCTGACCTTACAGATTCAGGAGACGAACCGTGCCGCGCCCGAGAAGGTCCGGGCACACCCCGCCGCTGTCGAGTTCCCCGGCGCCGTACCGGCCGACGCCAAGCGCGTCACACGCACGCTCCCAATCCACACGCGGGCGCACGGCTGGCACAGCACCGGCCTCTACGCCGCGCCGGGCGAGGTGATAACCGTCACGGTGCCCGAAACGGCGGCGGGAAAGAAACTGGCCGTCCGCATCGGAGCGCACAACGACCGCCTGTGGCATCACGACCGGTGGCGCCGGGCGCCGGAGATCTGCCGGCAGTTCCCGATGGACGGGCCGACGACGCGCGCGGCCAACGCCTTCGGCGGCCCCGTCTACATCGTGGTGCCGCGCGGATGCGACCTCGGAACGCTCAAGGTGACGATCCGCGGCGCCGTGGAGGCCCCGCATTACGTCCACGGGGTAACCGACCTCAAGCAGTGGCGTGAAGCGATCCGCAGCCGCCCTGCCCCGTGGGCGGAACTCGTGGCGAACAAGGTTATCCTGACGCTCCCCTCCAAGGTCGTCCGCAGCCTCGACGACCCGAAAGAGGTCATGGACTTCTGGGACCGCGTCCTCGACGCCTGCGCCGAACTGGCCGCCTGGCCGCTCGACCGGCCCCGACCGGAGCGATACGTGCCGGACGTGCAGATCAGCGCGGGGTACATGCACTCGGGCTACCCCATCATGACGCTGCTCGACATGCCGCCGGTCATGGTGGATACAGCTCGGATGATCGCCAACAAGCACGGCGGCGTGTGGGGCCTGTTCCACGAGACCGGCCACAACCACCAGTCGCGCGACTGGACGTTCGGCGGCACCGGCGAGGTGACCGTCAACCTGTTCACGATGTACGTCTTTGAGACGGTCTGCGGCATGGAGCCGACGAAGGCGCACGGTTCGATTTCCGATAAGGCCCGTGCCCGCAAGATGAAGACCTACTTCGCGGCCCCGGATTTTGAGAAGTGGAAGCGCGACCCGTTCCTCGGCCTCATCATGTACATCCAGATGCAGAAGGCCTTCGGGTGGGACGCGTTCAAGAAGGTCTTCGCCGAGTATCGCGCCCTGCCGAGGAACGAGCGGCCGAGGAGCGACGACGACCGGCGCGACCAGTGGATGGTGCGCCTCTCGCGGACGGTCGGCCGGAACCTCGGCCCGTTCTTCGAAGCGTGGCACGTGCCGACGAGCGAAAAAGCGCGCACCTCGATTGCGAACCTGCCGACGTGGCTGCCGGAGAACTTCCCGCCGAAAGCACCGTGATCTACTTTGTCAACTTCGCATCGCTCCCCGTGGGGAGAGCGCGGCCCGTACGGGTAGCGCGGCGGCCAGGATTGGGCGTCGCCGGCGACGCAGATTGTTCACATCCTGAAATTATTTCTGCAATGAATTTAATTCCCAACCGTCTACTAAAGTGAGGGAGGCCGGAACACGCTTCCCCCGGCGGCCCGCCGCAGGCGGCCACCGGCCGGCGCCGGGCCGCGGCCAATCGAACTCGCTGCTCTGTCAAGGAGGACCTGTCATGAACGCACGCAGAATCGCTGCACTCGCCATCGGCGCGGCGCTCGCGACCCTCGGCAGCGCAGGCAGCGCAAGGGGTGCGGCATCGGATGGCTACGCTGAGCTGCCCGCGCCGCCGCCGGCGCCGACCCATGCGCAGATCACAGAAGCGGCCCCCCAGCCCGGCGTCGAAGTCCTGACCCGCGGGCCGGTCCACGAGGCCTTCGCCGAACCGGTGTCCATGGACCAGGGTCCGACGCTCGTCGTCCCCTACGAACCGCCCGCGCCCCTTCAGGAAGCCGCGCCCGCGCTCGAGCCCCCCGATGCCCGCGCCCTGTGGATCCCGGGCTACTGGGCGTGGGACGACGACCGCAACAACTTCATCTGGGTCAGCGGCATCTGGCGCGTGCCGCCTCCCAAAACCCGGTGGGTGCCGGGATACTGGAACCCCACCCCCGCCGGATACCAGTGGGTGCCCGGCTTCTGGCTGGCCACCGCCGCCCAGCCCATCGAGTACCTGCCCGCCCCGCCGCCGACCCTTGAGGCGGGGCCCGTCGGCGTTGCCCTCACGCCCGACGCCATGTGGGTGCAGGGCTGCTGGATCCGCCAAGGCGGCCGCTACGCCTGGCGGCCGGGCTTCTGGGCCGACGGAACGACCGACTGGATCTGGATCCCCGCCACCTACGCCTGGACGCCGCGAGGCTACGTCTTCTGCCGGGGCTACTGGGACTACACGATCGGCGCGCGCGGCGTGCTGTTCGCGCCCGTCGCGTGCAACCTGGCCTTCTGCACGCGGCCGACCTTCGTCTACACGCCGACGATTGTCATCCGGCTGGAGGTCCTGATCACCAGCCTCTTCTCTCGGCCGCGGTACCGCCACTACTACTTCGGCGACTACTACGATTCGCGGTACGCCCGCGCGGGAATCCTCCCCTGGTTCGAGTACCTCAGAGACCGTCGCTGGTACGACCCCATCGGCGCACACATGCGACGGCGCCACCTCCGCGAGAACCCGCGGTGGGAGGACGACCTCCGCCGGCAGTACGCCCGGCGTGCCGCAGGCCACGAATCCCGTCCGCCTCGCACGCTGGCGGCCCAGCAGGCCGAACTGCGCCGGCACCCTGAACGCGCCCGCGACGCCCTGGCAGCGCCCTTCGCCGACGTGGCATCTCGCCGGACGCCGGTGCGGTCTGGAAACGTGCGCCAGGCCGACAGGCAGGTCTTCCCGGGGACCACCCGCCAGCCGCGCGAACGCGAGAGCGCTATCCGCAGGCGCGCCGCCGCGACGCCGCGGATCGCCCCAGCCGTCAGGACAACCTCCCCCGCTACGTCCGCGCGAACCGACAGCAGCCCTCGCGATCGGGCCGCTGCGGCCCCCCCGGTCGCACGCCCCGCGGCACGCGTGTTCGAGCGAGATCGGCTCCGGCCCGTCACAACACCGCGCGCGAAGAGCAAAGCCGACACTCGGCCGCTCACGACCCCTCGACAGACGACCCCGGCGCCCGCGCCGGCTCCGCGCGTGGTGAAACGGCCTGAGCCGCAGAAGGTCACGGTGGCCCCGATCCGCCGGCCAACCGCCCCCGCGCCCGCGCCGG
>CAZIJC010000297.1:0-3467 GCA_964539385.1 uncultured Anaerolineales bacterium
CGACCGTCATTCGTCCCGGCCTGGCCATCCCGCACATCGTGGTGGAAGGCACGGGACGCTTTGACATCCTGCTGGCGCGGATTCGCCAGGGCATCCCGTTCCTGCCCGATGCCGCCCCCGTGCACGCCGTATTTGTCCTCATCGGTTCGGCCGACGAGCGCAACTACCATTTGCGTGCGCTGGCGGCCGTGGCGGAGATCGCGCAAGACCCGCATTTCGACCGCAGGTGGCGGCGGGCGAAGACGCCCGAGGACCTCCGGCGGCTCATCCTGCACTCGAAACGCCGAAGGCTGCAGGATGAGTGAGCCGGCAAGGCCGGGTAGCCTCACGGTATAGCGCGGTGGGTCTCCCGACCCACCGCGCTTGAATGGCGACCTTCCCGATCCTGCGAGCGCGGCGGGTCAGGAGACCCGCCGCGCAATCCATGGGTCGCCCGGCCTGCCGCGCTATCCATGGCCACCCCGCCGCGCAATCCGTGGCCGCGCACAGAGCGGATCACCAGCGAACCTGTTGGCCCAGGCCCAACTGCTCGGCGCGCTCGAGGGCCGCCCGGGCGGCGACGGCGTCCTGGACGGCGACGCCGACGGCCTTGAAGAGCGTGACCTGCTCGTCCGAGGTCCGTCCCTTCGCCCTCCCGAGGACGAGTTCCCCCAGTTCGGCCTGGATATGGTCGGCGGTGATGAGACCGTCGCGAATGGGCCGGATGAGGTCGCCGGTCTCGGCCAGGGCGGCATGGCGGCTGTCGACGACCAGATGCGCGCGGACGACCGTCTCGGCGGGAACCTCCTCGACGTCGGGCTGGTAGGAGCCCACGGCGTTGACGTGCACGCCCGCCTTCAGGTCGGCGTCGGCGAACACGGGCGTGCGGGAGGTCGTGGCGGCACAGACGACGTCGGCCTCGGCCACGGCCTCGCGAGCGTCGGCGGCGGCACGCACGTCGGCGGGAATCGGCGGCCGGCCGGCCATCTCGTCAACCAGCGACGCCACGGCGCCCTCGAGCGGATCGTACACCCGCACGGTCTCGATGGGCCGGACGGTGCAGACGGCCTCCAGTTGCGTTCGGGCCTGGACGCCTGCGCCGAGAATGGCCGCCGTCCGGCTGTCCGGCCGCGCCATAAGGTCGGTCGCCGCACCGGAGGCGGCGCCGGTGCGGATGGCGGTCAGCGTGGCGCCCTCCAGCAGCGCGACGGGCCGGCCGGTGTCGGCCTCCAGCACCAGGACCGCCGCCTGGATTCGCGCCAGGCCGCGCTCGGCGTTCCGGTCGAACAGCGAAACGACCTTCACCGCCAGGGCCTCCTCGCCGTCGTCATCGACCAGCGCGGGCATGACGAGGCTGACGCCGTCGTGCGGCTCGACGGCCAGGTGGATGCGCTCGGGCACGACGGCCCGGCCGTCGGAGAGGGCGGCAAAGGCCCGTTTCATGGCCTTGATGGCGGCGGCCATGGGCAGGGCCCGCCGGACGTCTGCGGCGTCCAGGACCAGCATGGCGTCTCCTCTAATCGTACTGCCGTACGGTCAATGCTGAATCGCCGGGTGGCATGGTCACGCGCCGTTGCGTGACCATGTTGCGGATTCGGGCCCATGGCCACGCAAGCGTGGCCATGCCACCCGTCAAGCCACCCACCTGTCTTCCTCTACGCTCGGTCGGGCGAGGCGACCGTCACGGCGCCGTCGGGTTCAATGGTGAGGCGGTCCCCGTCTTGGATGGAGCGAAACGCCTCCTCGGCGAGGACGACGATCGGCACGGACCGCCCGTACAGTTCGTCGGCGACGATGGACCCGAGGGCCAGGACGGGGTCGATCCGCGAGGTGATGATGGCGGCGGGGGCCGTACCGGCCCGGATGCTCTCCAGGAGGCACGCGCTGGCCGTGCTGGAGCCCTTTCCGCGCGGCAGGACGAAGACACGGCCGCTGACGGTGCGGCCGGAGAGTTCGTGCCGGCGGTCGACGATCTCGCCCGTGGCGGTGTTGAGGCCGCCCCAGAAACTCAAGGGTTCGGCGGCGACCAGGGCCACGCCCTCGGCCGCGCCGGGTACGACCGGGTTGCCTGTCAGTCGCGTGGTCACGGGCGCGCCCTCCGACACACGCGTCCTTCGACGGCCGACCGGACGCAGTCGGCCAGCGACCCGAAAGCGACCTTCACGCCGAGTTCGCCCGGCGCGTAGTAGGCGCACTTGCCGGAGTTGGTCATGACGACCTTCGTATCCGGCCCAACCATCGGCGTGTGGAACATGCACGTGTCGAGCGTGATGCGGACGCCGAAGTCGGCCAGCACGTGCGGCAAGCCTGCCCTGAGGGCGAGCGCGTGCGACTGCGTCGAGGTGATGACGATGAAGGCGACGCGGGACTTGCCGCCGGCCGCCCGCACGAGGTCGGCCAACGTGCGGAACTCGGCGAAGGAGAAGTGCGGGCAGCCCACCAGGACCAGGTCGAGCGGCGCCCCTTCCTCGGCGGTCGAGAGGTCGCGTGCGGCGGCTTCGAGGTCGGCCGGGCGGATGTCGAACGTCTCGGCCGGCTCCTCGCCCTGGAACGCCTCGGAGAGCGTAGGGGCCTCCGGCGTCACGCCGACGGCGTGCAGCAGGGCGACGGCGCCGGACGAGGCGGCGGCCGCACACAGCGCCTTCAACTGGTCGTCGGTCGCATCGGCGGGCAGGCCCTCGATGACGGGAACGCGGTCGCCGGCCAGCGGTCCGAGAAGGTGGCCGAAGGCGGGCCAGAAAGCCTCGTCGCGCAGGTCGGCCGGGTCGCACCCGGCCAGGCGCACCAGGATCTGCCCCTTGCGATTCTCCGTCAGGTGGAGCCCTTGCCGGGGGACCCTGCCGGTGACGGCGGCGCAGATGTCGATGTAGTCGCCGTACATGTTCGTCCTGGCGCCGAGGACCGAGTTGGCGTAGGCGACGGCGTTGGACTCGCCCCAGGCGATCTGCCTGCCGAAACGGGGCGCGAGGTACCCCTGGTACGGCGCACAGGTCCACGTGGGGATGCAGCCCATCCGCGTGTAGGCCTCGGCCTGGCGTATGGCCATGGCGGCGAAGTCTTCGGGCACGCCGAACTCGCGCCAGTTCCCCAGGTCGAGCGGTCCCATGTTGAGCGTGGTGGGGACGGCTACCTTTGCGCCGCGTCCGGCGAGCGTTTCGGCGAACTCCAGGCCCGCCTCGCTCAGCAGGCCGCAGCCGTCGATGTGGGCCTGGGCGACGTCCATGAGTTCGTCGGCGCCGCAAGCCTCTGCCCATCGGACCAGGATGCGCATGGCGAGGCTCGCGCCGTCGCCGCACCCGCCGTCGAGCATCTTCCGGTCGGTGTCGCTCAGGTTGAGCGGCATGCGCGGTGCCTCCGTTTCTCTGGTGCTCTGTCAACGCTGAATTGCCGGGTGGCATGGTCACGCGCCGTTGCGTGACCATGTTGCGGACCGCAGCACATGGTCACCCTTCTATGAACAACGTCGTCCCGTCAAGGGAATATTCCCT
>CAZIJC010000298.1:0-3420 GCA_964539385.1 uncultured Anaerolineales bacterium
CCATGCCACCCGCCGTTGCGCGGTGGGTCGGGAGACCCACCGCGCAACGGGCTGAGTGGCGTTGTAGCATTAGGGCTTCCAGCGGAATCGTGCTCTCAGAATAGCGTCTTTTGGCCCAAAACAGCGGAAATTGCCCCGTTGCCGGCTTTGTTGCCACAAAACTGGCTCCGAACCTTGACAGGGCGGGTTTTGTGGTCTATACTTGCTTGTTTCGGGGGTACGACGTTCCTCGACAAGAGAAGTGAGAGTGAGGGGTCTGGGTCGTCGCTTTGTCGGGACTCTACTCGGAAGACATTCTAGACCAGGTAGCCCGCGCCAACGACATCGTTGAAGTGGTGTCGGGCTATTTCCCGCTGAAACGGGCCGGCAAGGATTACGCGGCGTTGTGCCCGTTTCACGCCGAGAAGACTCCCTCCTTCACCGTGAGCCCGAGCAAGCAGATTTTTAAGTGCTTCGGCTGCGGTCGCGGCGGCAGCGTGTTTAACTTCGTGATGGCCAAGGAGAACGTTACGTTCCCCGAGGCCGTGCGAATCCTGGCCGACCGGGCGGGCATCGAACTGAAACGCGACCCGGACGGCGAAAAACGGGCCGGAGCCCGAAAAAAACTCCGGGATGTGCTGGCATGGGCCACGCGGTACTTCGTCGCAGGCCTGAAGCACCCCAAAGTCGGCGCCTCCGGGCGCGAGTACCTCGAGGGTCGCGGCATTACGCAGACCGCGATCGAGACGTTCCAGATCGGCTACGCGCCCGACGGATGGGACAACCTGATTAAGGCAGGTGGACGCGAGGGCATTCGGCCCGAGATGCTTGAGACGGCCGGCCTCCTCGTCCGGCGGGACGACGGGTCCGGATGGTACGACCGGTTCCGGGGACGGGTGATTTTCCCGATCCTCGATCCGTTGAGACGGACGATCGGCTTCGGCGGCAGGGCCTTGGGCGACGCCGAGCCCAAGTACCTGAATTCGCCGGAGACGCCGCTCTTTCACAAGGCAGAGACTTTGTACGGCCTGCCGCAGGCGCGCGACGCCATCCAGGCCGACCGCCGCGTCGTGGTCGTCGAAGGCTACTTCGACGTCATCATGCCGCACCAGATGGGCTTCGGCAGCATCGTGGCCACCCTCGGCACTGCGCTGACGGACGAGCACATCCGGGCCCTCAGGCGATACGCCGACGAGGTCGTTATCGTCTTCGACAACGACCTGGCGGGTCAGCGTGCCGCCGACCGCGGGATGGAACTTTTTCTCGCCCACGACGTCAGAATCCTGGTGGCGGTCGTGCCCGACGGGAAAGACCCCTGCGACTTCTGCGCCGAGCACGGCGCCGAGGCGTTTCGGGCGCGAATAAACGGGGCACAGGACGCGTTTAAGTATAAGTGGGACCTCGTGCAGGCCGACCTGGAGGCCGCGACCAATCCGGCCGCTCAGCGCCGGGCACTGGAGGCGATGCTCTCAAGCGTCCTTTCGGCGCCGTCGTTGGCTCAGCAGAACCTCAGGCTCCAGCGCGACCTGATACTGGGTCACATGAGCCGGACGTTGGGCATTCCGGAGGCGACGCTGCGGTCGACATTCTCGCGGCTGCGGCGGTCGTCTCGCCGGTCTGCGGCCGGCGCCGAGGTGGGGTCGAACCTGCCGGAAACGGCGACGCGCGGCCGGCGGTGGGTGAAGGAAAGGGAATTGCTGACGGCCCTGGTGTGCCGGCCGTCGTGGCTCGATGACGCGAGGCAGGCGGTTCCGCCCGACCGCATCGAGGCGAGTGCATTCCGGCGCCTGTACGAGGCCTTATTGGAGAACCCGTCGCGGCGCGACGGAGACATCGAGAGCATCGTGCGCGGTTTCGACGATACGGCGCTGGCGAGCCTCGCCGTGGACCTGTTCGAGACCGGAGAGGCGGTTGAGGCAGGCCGCCAGGAGGCCGACACCGGCCCCGGACCGCTGCGTCTGAAACTCGAAGAGGCTCTTCGGGCGCTGAAGGAAATGGAGGACGACGCGCTGCTGGCGGCTCGCGGCCGCGCCGCCCGCGAGAACGAGACCGATGATGCGCGCGCGCTTCGCGATTTTGCCGAAGCCCGTGCCAGACGCCAGGGGTTTCTGCCTCCGTCGGCCAGACGGCGGGGATTTACAGAAACCTGAGCGGCAGGGGCCGACACCGGCCCACCGGACGCCGTCGCCATAGCGCTATGGCGCGTCGGCGACCGGCGTGCGAGGAAGGTGTAGGGTTGGGTAACACAATGGGCGAAACCAAGAACCAACCGAGACTCACCGCCGAAGAGCAGATCGCCGAACTGCTCGAACGGGGCAAGGCGCGCGGTTATCTCACCTACGAAGAGATGAACGACAGCCTGCCCGACGACCTCGTCAGCCCCGAGCGCCTGGACCGTATCTTGATGCGGTTGGACGAACTGGGCGTGGACCTGCTGGACGAGACGGACGCCAGTGCGCGCGAAAGCGCCGCCCGGGCCAAACGCGGCGATGCGGAATCCCTCTGGGAGGTCGACGAGGCCACGCGGCGTGCGGCTGCCGTCGCCATGCCCACCGACGCCGAAACGCGGAAGCGCATCGACGATCCCGTCCGGATGTACCTGACCCAGATGGGCGAGATCCCGCTGCTGACGCGCGACCAGGAGATCTTTCTGGCCAAGCGTATCGAACTGACGCGCAAGCAGTTCCGCCGCAAGGTCCTTGCCAGCGACGAGGCCATCTCCAGCGCCGTCGCGGTCCTGCGGCAGGTGGAATCGGGCGAACTGCCGTTCGACCGAACGATGAAGATCTGCATCTCGGAAAACCTCGCCAAGACCACCATCATCAAACGGGTCCCGGAGAACCTGGCGACCGCCGAAAAACTCCTGACGAGGAACCAGGATGACTACGACCGGCTCCTCGCACGACGGACCGCAAACGCCGAGCGCGACGCCATACGTCAGCGTATGCACGCCCGTGGGCAAAAGTGCGTCCAACTGATCGAGGAACTCTCGCTGCGGACCTCCAGGATCCAGAGCATTATGAAGAAGTTGGTCGCCATCCACCACAAGCAGCAGGAGATCATCGCGCGGCTTGCCGAGATCGGCAACAGCCGCGAGGATGCCGGCGAGGCGGCGGCGCTGCGCGAGGAACGGGTCGGGTTCGAGGCCCTCGTCGGCGAGAGCACCGAGCGTCTCAAGGCACGCGTCATGCGCATCGAGCAATGCTTCGCCGAATACGAGGAGGCCAAGCGGAAACTGTCGGGCGGCAACCTGCGGCTGGTCGTGTCGATCGCCAAAAAATACCGCAACCGCGGCCTCTCGTTCCTCGACCTCATCCAGGAAGGCAACACCGGCCTGATGCGGGCCGTGGACAAGTACGAGTATCGCCGCGGGTACAAGTTCAGCACCTACGCCACCTGGTGGATCCGCCAGGCCATTACGCGGGCCATCGCCGACCAGGC
>CAZIJC010000299.1:0-3382 GCA_964539385.1 uncultured Anaerolineales bacterium
CCCATCGTGATGACGCCGTGCGCCCAGTCGAACGCCTCCTTGACGGGCACGCTGGTGTCGGAATCGCGGCCGCCGTACATGATGCCGGCCACGGGCACGCCGTCGGGGTCGTCGAGATGCGGGTCGCAGTTATGGAGCGCCCCGATGGCGATGGTGTAGCGGGCGTTGCGGTGCGACGGTGTGATGTCCTTGCCGCCGGCGTCGGTCTTTCCCGCCTGCCACTCGCCGCTGTAGTTCGTTCCGGCGTCGGGGATCGTCTCGTCCATGCCGAGCCAGTACGGTCGGCCGCCCGCGACGAGGATGTTCGAGAAGATGATCTCGCCGGGGCGTGTCAGGCAGTCGTGGATGACGGGATCGTCGTGGGCGTTGACGTTCTCGAGGATGCCGAAGATGCCGCTCTCGACGTTGACGGCGCGCAGCCGGCCGTCGATGGCGCGCAGGTACGCGATGTCGTCGCCGACGATGCGTTCGCCCGGCAGCATGGCCGTCGAGGTCTTGCCGCACATGCTCGGAAACGCGCCGGTGAAGTACGTGACGCGCTTGCCCGGTCCGCGCACGCCCATCAGGAACATGTGCTCTGCCAGCCACCCCTCTGGGTCGGCCTTTCGGATCGCCAGCCGCAGCGCGAGTTTCTTCAGGCCGATCGTGTTGCCGCCGTACTGCGTGTTGACGCTGTAGACCATGTTTTCGAGGATGTCGATGTAGATGCGGCGTTTGTCGATGTCGGCGCTGGTGTTCCGCTCGTCGAGCCGGCCGGCCGAGTGGAGAAAGCGGAAAAACTCCCCGTCCGGGCCGAGGCCTTTCAGGTGCTCGTACCCCGGACGGTACAGCAGGTCTTCGCTGTGGGCGACGTAGGCCGAGTCGGTGCACTGGACGCACGAGATGCTGAAACGCGAATCGGCCGGTCCGAGGCAGAAGAACCGGACGACCATCTGCTTGCCGTCCATGGCGCCGCCGAGGAACGAGCGGACCTCCTTCAGCCCCGTCTCGCGCTCGGTGGCGCCCAGTTTCGGCCCCAGCGTCACGCCCTCCGGCAGGAGGTACTTCGTTGCCGCTTTGTCGCGAGCCTGGTCGTGGAACCCGTCGAAATGGACGGTGTGGCCGTCGATGGTCAGGGGCGTTTCCTCGCCGGTTTCGATGGCCCGGCGGCGGATATAGGCCCGGTCTTCGGCGGAGTCGGAGCACACTTTCACCGAATCGGGCCGGCACAGGCGGACCGCATCGGCCACGAAGGTGTGGACCCGCTCGTCCTGGAGGGCCTCGAGGCACGCCAAACTCGCCTCGTCCATCTTGTCCGTTAGCACGTTGGCGTACTTGGCATCCATCGGCCTGTTGCTGCTCCCCATTGCACGCCGTCGGGACGCCGCCGGCGGAAGCGCAGCCGCAGCGCCTCGCATCACTCAGTCAGCCCCGGCGTCGAACGTGCGTGTCACCACGTGAGCGGAGAGAATATAGGAGGAGGTCCAGGCCGTGTCAATGGTCTGGCGCGACGCTTCCCGCCCGCGCCGAAACCGTCACGGCACGGGACCGGCATCCCGGTCGCCGCGCGACGCGCTACTGCGTCAAGGCCTGTTTGACGGCCTTCGCCAACTGCTTCGTCTGGAAAGGCTTCCGGACAAGGCCGGCCATTCCTTCGTCCAGCGCAGCCTGCACCCGGTCTTCGTTTCCACAGCCGGTGGCCAGGAGCGCCTTGACACCCGGATCCAGCCCTCTGAGGACCGCGAAACACCCGAGGCCGTCCATCTTGGGCATCACCATATCGATAATGACCACGCTCACGTCGCGGCCGAACCGCCCGTAGTACTCGACGGCCTCGTGGGCGTCTGCGGCGGTGGCGACCTCATAGCCCAGCGCCGACAACATACGGACCACGACGTTTCGCACCAGTTCCTCGTCGTCGACCACGAGGATGCGGCCGGCGTCGGGCGGGGCACGCAGGTCGGCGTCGGCCGGTGCCTTGGCCACCGGCAGAAAGACCCGGAACGTCGTGCCATGCCCCGGCTCGCTGTCCACCTCAACCCAGCCGCCGTGGTCCTTGACGATGCCATAGACCATGGCCAGCCCCATGCCCGTCCCTTTGCCCTGAGGCTTCGTGGTGAAGAAGGGCTCGAAGACGCGGCCGCGCATCGCTTCCGGTATGCCGCAGCCGGTGTCCGCGACGCTAAGCACAACGTAGCGTCCGGGCTCGGCGCCGGGGCGGCTCTTGCAGTCCTCGGCGCCCACGTCGAGGGTATGGATGGTGAAGGTCATCTCGCCGCCCTCGGGCATGGCGTCGCGTGCGTTCATGGCCAGGTTCAGAACAATCTGTTCCATCTGGAGCGGGTCCCCCCGGACAAAGGCGTGCTCATCACGGAACGGCATCGTGACGCGAATGCGCGGGTCCAGGGACCGGCCGAGCAGCCGCACGCTCGTCCGGGCGGTGGCGTTCAGGTCCACCGCGCCGTCCCGCTGTTTTCCGCGGCGTGCGAACCCGAGGAGTTGACTGGTCAGTTCCGCCGCACGCCGGGCCGCGCCTTCGATCATGCCGGCCGCCTCCCGGACATCCTCGGGCGACTGGGCCTCTGACTTCAACAGGCTGGCGTGACAGAGGATGCCGGTCATCAGGTTGTTGAAATCGTGCGCGATGCCTCCCGCCAGTTGGCCGACGGCCTCCATCTTCTGCGCCTGGCGGAGTTCCTCTTCCAGGCGGACTTGCTCGGTGATGTCGCGGACGATGGCCTGGACCGCCGGCCGGCCTTCCCAGTCGATCCGGTTGCTGAGCACTTCCACCAGCGCCTCGGTGCCGTCGGCCCGTTGGGCGCGATAGCGCCGGTCGCGTGCGACATCGGCCTTGCCGGCGAGAACGCCCTGCATGCTCCGGACGGCCGCGTCCCTATCGTCCGGGTGCACCAGATCCGTGGCCTCCTTGCCAAGGAGTTGCTCAAGTGGCCTGGCGTGGATGTCGGCGAATGCCTGGTTGGCGCTGACGATGCGGCCGTCGGCAACCACGAAGATGCCGTCGAGACTCTCCTGGAACAGGGCGCGGTAGTTCTCCTCGGACCGGCGGAGGGCCTCTTCGGCGTGTTTGCGGTCCTCGATATTGCGAAGGACCGCCAGGAGGCGGTCGCGTCCGCCGATCGCGGCGCGCCTCAGGCTTACCTCGACCCAGAACCGTCGGCCGCCTCGGTCCATCGCGATCCACTCGAACAACTGCGGCCGGCCCTCGGCTGCCAGCCTCAGCCAGCGCATTTGGTCCTCATAGGAGTACGGCGGGTCGGCGCCCCGCCGAAACTGCTCGTTTAGCAGGTCGATTTCCTCGAGGTCGTAACCGTACACCTCGACTACCTTCTGATTGAAATCGACCACGTCGCCGGTTTCGATGTCGTGGACGAACAGCACGTCG
>CAZIJC010000300.1:0-3357 GCA_964539385.1 uncultured Anaerolineales bacterium
CCGTGCGTTGTTCAGCCGTGTGCCACGGCCGGTCTTGTCCGGCCGTGCGTTGTTCGGCCCGTGTGCCACGGCCGGCCCCGTTCCGCATTCCGCATTCGAACGGGCCGTTGCTGTTCATTTCCCGACGTTCCTGCATGTCCTCCCCCTTGACGCGCATGGCATCGGGGATTACTCTACTCACGATAGGAAAGCCTTCCAGACATGCGGCCTGGCCGAGTTGGGCGTTGCCTCCCCGGAACTGCCCCGCCCGAAGCCGAACGGCAAGGGGAGATAAGGTCTATGGCACCGGAACTCAGCGAGCCGTTGTCCAATCCCAAGGGATAAGAACTCGATACGCCATACGCAAAATGCTACTCGGCTTTCTTCCTTGCCTCTTCGACCTTTTTCCTCTCGTTGGTTTTTTGCTTTTCCCAGTCCGCCCTGTCTTTCTCGTATTGATCCTTGAGACGCTCAATGGTGGCCTGTGCTTCCTGGAGTTGGCGTTGGGCGTCTAACAGTTCCAGTTCTTTCATAATCTTGCCGCGGAGCCACCGGGCATGCGTTTTCATGGTGGCGCCGGGTGGCAGCGGGAACTTGACCGGTGTTTCTTCGGGCAGCCAGTTGTCTGAACGTTGCGTGGCGATGGGGACGCCGCGGTTGTTGACCAGGTTGGTCATGGGGTTACGCGCCCAGGCATGGCGGAAATGCGCGGGCTTGGGGACGAACGGGCTGGAGAGCACCAGAATGTTACGATTGTACTGGGGGCGGTTGCGGCTGTCCTTACCGGTCTGCAGATGCTGAATCTCCGCAGGATAAAAGCGGCGGTCCTCACCGGCGATGGCGAATCCGAGCAGTTCGCCGTCGCTATCGTCCTTGGTGGTGATGCTGGTGCTTATGGTCAACTGGATCGCGCCATCGACCTTGTTCACTTCCTTGATCGTCGGGGGCACCCAGTATTCATCGCCCTTCATCAATTCGTATTGACTGACGAACGCCCACATGGCCGCACGCTCGCCGACGGGGATTTTGATCTGCGGGTGATACGATCTCTTGCGGAAGTTGAAACTGCTGACGAAGCCGATGTTCTTGTCGCCGCCGTCGTACAGGTCGCGGAAGGTCTGGTACTGGGCTTCGCGGATCATCGCGCCGATATCATTCATCCGCCCGGCGAAGTGTTCTTGTGTCTGTGGTTCACCGGCTGTGCAGAGTGAGATGATGCAGAACGGCATCTGTTCATCGTCGAATGCTTTCCGCCAGGAGGCGATCATCTTGCCGAAGACCTGGTAATACATGCGAGCCCCAGCCGATCCGCTGAAGCAGTTGTTATAGCCTTGGTGGAATACCGCGCCCTTGACGGCGAAACCTTCAAGGGGCTTAATGACACTGGCGTAACAACAACCGGGTCGGTTTTTGTCGGCGATGGGGCCCGGCCGCAGATCGGTGGGCTTCTTGAGGTTGGACGGTATCGGCTTGCCCTGCTCAACCAGTTGCTTCTTTTTCTGTTCGTATTTGTCGATCTGCCGCTGCAGGTCCGCCTTGGCATCCCAACTGTCGATCTTCTCCTGCCATACTTTAAGCAGATCCTGCGTTTCGGTTTGCTTGATCGGTTTGACCGCCGCCTCGGGCGTCCACGTTTCGACGGTGGTCCCGCCCCAGGAAGTATCGATCAGGCCGATCGGCACGCCTGTGGCCATGTGCAGGCGACGGCCGAACACGTAACCGATCGCTGCAAAGTCCTTCACTGTTTCCGGCGTGCAGACTAGCCAATCCCCTTTACGGAAGTGCCTGCCCGACCAGTTGCTCCATTCGTGCAGTCGTTCGAAGCTTCTGACCGAATCAAATCCCTTGCCGCGCGGCGGGGTTAACAACCGAATCTGGGGCAAGTTCGCCGAGACGATTTCCAGTTGTCCATCGATCACGTTGGCAATCGGGAATTCCATGTTGCTCTGGCCGCCGAGCACCCAGACATCGCCGACGAGGATGTTCTCCAACTTCAGCGTGTCCGACTTGCCCTTGATCGTCATCGTCTGCGGCTTGGCGTTGGCTTCCATCGCCGCCAGCTTCACGCGCCACGCCCGATCCTTCCCGGCCGTCGCAGCCACGCTCTGCCCGGCGAACGTCACAGTAACCTTCTCGCCCGGCGCGGCCCAGCCCCACACGGTCACGGGCTTGTCCCGCTGGACAACCATGTTGGTCTGGAAGACATTGCTGACGCAAAGGCCCTTCCCGATCGCCGGGACCTCGACGACATCCTCGCGCGGCATCTTCGCAGGCTGGGCCACGGAAACGGCGGCCGCAACAGCCAGCAAGACACACGGTACGATCATTCGACGGAACATGGCATTTCCCTTGTCTTGTACATCGTTACACAGGTCGAGGCGACACGCACCGCCTCGTCGGAGCCGGCAACGGACACTACAAGCATAACCCGCCCCACTGCCGTAGGTATTGCGCCAACTCATAGAGCGCAGATTCCTCACAGGACACCCGCACGCTTACCGCCGGATAACATATGGTGAGTAGTCCAACTGATAGGAACTTTGATTCCGCGTGACCGTGCGTCGGTGGCCCGGGGGTGAGGGGTTTGGGGAGAGGGGGAGCGTCCGGCACTCGCTTGGCACTCCGCTTCACCCCTGTTCACCACCGGGTGCATCCGTTTGGCCCGGTTCGCGCGTTCGTTGAGGCTTGGGGACCGGCCCCAAGCCCACTTCTGGTAGTATGATACCCGATCCCGGCTCCGTCAAGGGCGAGATTCGAGAATCCGACGGCCGATTCAATCGTCCCAGAGCAGTTGGCCCTGCTCGCACGCCTCGCGGTGGATATGTTCGAGGAAGTCGGGATCGACCTCGTAGGTGATGCCGCCATCGGCTCCATGCGCCAGTTGCACTGCCTGGGATGGGCGGGTTTGCCTGGGCGGGCCGCGTGCGAGAAAAGGGGACATTCTACTTTTTTGATCGTGACTGAGCCTGGGGACGAACCTGGGGACAACCTGGGGACGGTACCCATGTTTTTCGCTTGCATGGGACAACCTGGGGACGGTACCCATGTTTTTCGCTTGCATGGGGGGCGTGGTGAGATCCGCTGACGCGCGACGTAATTCGCCGGGGACCCGGCCAGTTCCGCTGACACCCCTAACCGCCCTCATGTCAAGGGCCCGAATTCACATCCCAAGCCCCCCCTAGCGGCGCCAAGCCGTTGAGGCCGAACGGCTCCCGCCGTTGCCGTGGGCCGTTACCCGGATTCACGCCGTTCTCTGCGTTCTCTCCGTGCCCTCCGCGCCCTCAGCGTTAAAATCTGTCGCCGTTGCCGTTTGCCGTTGGCCCTTGGCATTTGGCATTTCTCATTCGGCATTCGGCCTGCCCGCGCTCCGTTTTGGGC
>CAZIJC010000301.1:0-3234 GCA_964539385.1 uncultured Anaerolineales bacterium
CGAGGGCTGGTTCTTGTTCCATCCGCTCGGGCAGAACCCTGTGCCCAGGTAGCAAACGCTGTCCAGCGGGATCTGCTTCTCGCGGAAGGTATCGACAACCTCGAGCATCTGCGCTTCATCCCTCACGGTGCGGTGCGACTGCTGATAGCCCAGCACCCACTTCGGCGGCAGCACGGCTTGGCCGGAGATGGTCGAGATGTCCTTCATGAACGCCGCCGGATCCTGTGCGTCAAAGATGAAGACATCGTAGGTGCCCGGGATGAAGTACTCCGGCGGTGGCATGCCAATGCGTCCCCTGCGCTGCTGTCCTCGGGTCACCACTGTGCCAGGCGGAATGGGATCAGCAGGGATGAACTTGCCCGTCTCCGAGTCGCTGAGATCGATAGCGCCCCACGGCGTTGGAATGAACAGCCCCCATCCAGCCGTGCCAACCATCAGGGGCACCGGATTGTAGGAGCCATAGGTGCCCGTCCCGTACCACGGAGTCATGGGATGCAAACGCCCGCGGCGGTCCAGTTCGATCTTGTCGGTGCGCCAGGAATTCCCAATCTGCTTGGGCCCGCCTTCGCCCATTCCCAGAACCGGCTGGTCACCCAAAATAAAGGACATCGCACCATCGGGAGCAAACGTGATCTTCTGGACAGGTTTGTTGTCCAACGTGGTCACCAGCACCGACAACGGCTTGCTCTGTACGGTCACATTCACATTGCCCACTCTTGCCCTGACCGGTTCGAATGTCGAGTCGAGTTTGCGGAGACTGATGACCGCCTTGGGGTATTCTCGCTCGACCAGAGCAGGGGTATAGGGAAACTTGCCTTGGGAATCGAGCGGCTGGATTGTGATACGAACCCCGGTTTTGCCTGCGGCGCGGATATCGAGTTGCGGTCTGGCGACAACGCGGACGGCCAACGTCGATGAATCGCTCATCTTTCCCTTGCGGGCGGTCAGCGTGAGAACATAGTTTCCCACGGCTGAGAATCTGGCCGTCGTAGCCAATCTCGCGGCGTCGGCGAAGGCTACCTTGCCCGGGCCCGAGGTCTTGCTCCAGGCGACCTTCGTCGTGTCTGTACATATCGCCCGCAACAACTGTCCTGCGAGGTGCGTCTTCCGGCCGCACATCACGATGCGGTCAACGCCGGCCTTGACGGAGGGCGGGAAGTTGGGGAGCTTGCCCTCGTTGTACACTTTCCACTCCAGAATGCCCGTGGAGTAATCCCCGTTACCGTCGATCTCCAGGCGGAGCTTGGACGTACGGACTTCGTCGAACGTGGTCGTGTTGAACTTGTCCTTGGCCACCCCCAGTCCCAATGGCTTGCGGACCGGGACAAAACCCTTGCCGTCCCAATAGAGCAAGCGGCAGGCCTTGGGCAGGCGGACGCCGCGATGATCATCCCACCAGAAGACATCGATCTTCCGTGTGCGGACAGGGGCCGTCCAGTCGTACTGGACCCATTGGGTGCGTTTGGACGGCCAGTTGCCGTACGATCCCTTGCCGCGAACGTGGGAGGTCTTGGGTGCGTGCCCGTCGTGGAGCGCCGCCAGCGAAGTATCTCCCGACACGTGAGAACTCGACGGTTTCGCGACCGGCGCGAGATTGACACCCGTCTTCGCCTCTGCGGCTGCACAACTCGCTACCAGGATCAGAATAAGCCCGTACGATCGCGATGCGTTCATTGTACTTCTCCATTACTGATAGGACATTTGATTCCGCGTGACCGTGCGTAGGAGGCCCGGGGGTGAGGGGTTTTCATACACGACTCACCTGTTGACCATTGCGCGGGCGGCCCAGAGTGTGTACATACCGGCGAGCTTTTCGACGATCTTCGGATGCTCGTCGGCCAGGTCGTTGGTCTCGGCGCGGTCGGCGAGGAATATGGCAACGCCGCGGCAACCCCGTGGGCGGGAACGGATTCGCCTTTAACCACAAGCGACGACCCGAGCATTGACGTTGAACTGCCGGACCTTCTGGCGCTGCCGGCGCTTGAGGTGCTGAGCGTCCCGTAGTCCGCCGGCTACTTCGGCATCAGCTTCGCCAATGCCGACGCCAGCACCTTCAGGTTCGCCTTGTCCGTCGTGTAGACCACGGCCTTGCCCTTTCGGGTCCCGACGACCAGACGGCCCATCCGGAGCAGGCCGAGGTGGTGGCTGGCGTTCGGCTGCCCGATCTGCAGGGCCTTGCACAGCGCCGTGACGTTCTTCGGGCCTTTCGCGAGATTCTTCAGAATGCCCAGGCGTGTGGCGTCCGACAGAAGGCTGAATCCCCGGGCCCATTCGAGCAGGTCCGCTTTGCGGATGCTTGTTCTCTTTGCCACGTCAGGCTCCTTTCTTTAGAAGTTGAGGCCAGTATTATGGCGGGCGAGACGATCTGCAACAAGGCAGAACCATGTTGGCCTCGGAGTTTCTTCGCGCCGCCCTGATAAGCCTGCGCTCATTGGCCAACGTGCAGACGAGTGTGTGCGTCAGCCGGTTCTCGGGCTGGTCGTACTGGTCGAAGACGTTTCTCACTCACGGCTCTCCTCGAGCATGTTGCGTCCTCTCTCGGAGATCCCCCAGACACCTCGCGGGGAATCGGCCTTGAGAAGTCCTTCGTGGACCATGGAGTTCCGCGCCCACTGGGCCGCGTTTCGCCAGCGGGGCAAGTCGGGGCTGCTGGCAAGCGGGTCGTAATCCACGTCTTTGAGGATGGGCTTCATCACCTCACCGACACGGTCAAGGATTTCGGCCACTTTGCCAGAGCCGCCCATCTCGGCAAGCACCTGCAGGATGGGCTGGTAGTAGTTCACCTCGGGCGTTCGCAGGCCCCGGCGCAGGCGCCCCAGGTCCCGCCGAGCCGCCTTCGTCTCCTCGTCTTCCTGGCTCTCGGCGACGGCGGCGAGTTCTTCCCACTCCTTCCGAAGCCCAGCCACCCGGTCGCGGAAAGCAGTCAGTGTTGCCGCCCGTTCCAGGGCTTCCTTGGCCTTGTCGTAGTCCCGGACCTCGAATGCCTTGGCCCCGACGTTGTTGACGAAGTCGATCTCCGCCTCGACCTCTTCGAGGAGCATCTCGAAAGCCGACGAAACGTTGGTGGGATTGTTCTCGATCATGGTCTCCACCCCTTGTCATGCCCGCCGAGAGTACCTTCAAACCTTCCAGGACCTCATATCAGCGCTTCGCTGCACACGACTTTCGGAACCGGCTTGTCTTCGATCTGCAGGCTCCGCCGATCCAGCCACTCCCGCATGTTGTGCTGCAGGT
>CAZIJC010000302.1:0-3173 GCA_964539385.1 uncultured Anaerolineales bacterium
CCTGGGCCAAACTGCCGCCCGACTACCAGTGGCTCAAGGACTGGGAGTACGTGTAGGACGGTCGTCGTAGGGCGAGGCATGCCTCGCCCTGCAAACGAAAGGTGAGAGTTCTGCCGACGTTGCGCGGCGGGTTTCCTGACCCGCCGCGCGGTGAAAGGAGCGCAAATGATGGCAGGGAAAAAGGTGACGCGTCGCCGATTCGTGCAGACCAGCGCCGTCGCGGCCGCAGGTGTAGCCGCCGCCGTCAAGGCCGGGGCAGCCAACGTTGATAAGAAAAAGATCCTCAACTACAACGAAAACATGGAGTACCGCCGCTGCGGCAAGACCAACTTGATGATCTCGGCGGTGTGCCTGGGCGGCCACTGGAAACGCATCAACGTGATGAAGCAGGACTTCGACAAGAACCGCCATGACGTCGTCAGCCGGTGCATCGACATCGGCATCAACTACCTCGACGCCTGCTGCCGCGCCGAGGTCTGCGCCTACAGCAAGGCCCTCAAGGGCCGACGCGACAAGATGTACCTGGCCCTGTCGTACTGCGGCAAGGAGACGCGCAACAAGGAGTATCGCACGGCCAAGAAACTGCTCGAGAGTCTCGACGTCCTGCTCAAGGCATCCAATCAGGAGTACACCGACCTGTGGCGTGTGACGTGCTTCGAGCCGGGCGGTCGGCACACATTCAACACCTCGTGCGAACTCGTGGCGGCGCTGGAGAAGGCCAAGAAGCAGGGCAAGGCGCGGTTCATCGGGTTCTCGTCACACGATCGCCGGTGGATCAAGATGATGATCGAATACTTTCCGCAGGTCGAGGTCATCTGCATGCCCTACACGGCCAAGACCAAACAGATGCCCGAGGACAGCGTCTTCGACGCCTTGAAAAAATGCGACGTCGGGTTCTTCGGCATCAAGCCGTTCGCCAATAATTCGCTCTTCAAGGGCGATTCATCGCCCGGAAATCCCCACGCCGAAGCGGACGACCGCCTGGCACGCCTCGCCATCCGCTACATCCTGTGCAACCCCGTCATCACGGCGCCCATACCGGGTCTGATCAGCATCCCACAGGTGGACAACGTGGCGGTGGCCGTCAAGGAACGCCGACAACTCGACCTGGCCGAACGAAGGGAACTCGACAAGGCCATGGACGAGGCCTGGGCCAAACTGCCGCACGGCTACCAGTGGCTCAAAAACTGGGAGTACGTGTAAGATAAAGAAAAAGTTGACGCACGGAACCTTCCGCAGCGAAAGGAGGCGGCGTGAAGCAGGTGCTCTGGATAACGGTGATGGCAGCAGTAATCGTAACCTTGGGGTGCGATGCAGCGCGCAATGAGAAGCCGCTTCTCCTGGACGGCTCCGAGCCGCTCTTCCTTCTGGACCAAGGCAACCCCAAACTGGCCAACCTCCCCCCGCCAAAGGGACCGGTGGCCGACAACAGCCGCTGCTTCGTCTGCCACATGAACTACTCGCAAGAGGAACTGGCCGTGCTCCATGCGAGGCACAACATCGGCTGCGAGACGTGCCACGGCCCATGCGACGCGCACTGCAACGACGAGGACAACATCACGCCGCCCACCATCATGTTCCCGAGGGCGACCATCCCCCCCGCCTGCATGAAGTGCCACCCCGCCGAGACACTCTGCGACAAGGAGCACCACTGGGACGTCTTCGCTCCCACCACCACCAAGACGCCGAAGAAGATCTGCACCGACTGCCACGGCAAGCACCGCCTGGCCCGTCGTACCTCACAGTGGGACAAGACGACCGGAAAACTCCTTGTCGGAGGCTGGCAAGACCAAAAGTAAGGACCGAGGCGAAAGGCCGGCGCGCGGCAGGCTCAGGCTCGAAAGACACAAACGACGCGCGGCGGGTCTCCCGACCCGCCGCGCCTTTTCAATGCAACACTGCCGCGCTGCTCAGTCGGCCGGAACCTCGACCCACGTCCCGGTCTTCGCCGACTCCAGCACCGCCTCGCAGACCTTCTGGGTCGCCAGGGCCTCGCGGAAGGTCGGCGAGCACGGCTCGCCCTTGGCCACGGCCGCCAGGAAGTCGGCCACTTGGTGGACAAACGCCTCGGCGTAGCCGATCGCCAGCCCCGGCACCCACCAGTGGTCCATGTAGGGATGATCGCCGCCGTGGTCGGTGACGTGGATGGACCGCCAGCCGCGCAGTTTGCCCTCATCGCGATGGTCGAACCACTGCAGGCGGTGCAGGTCGTGCAGGTCCCAGCGGATCGAGGCGTGTTCGCCGTTGATCTCGAACGTGTACAGCGCCTTGTGGCCGCGGGCGTAGCGGGTCGATTCGAAGTTGCCCATCGAACCGTTCTCGAAGCGGCAGAAGAAGGTGCAGGCATCGTCGATGCCCACCGGCTCCACCTTGCCGGTCTCGGCGTGCTTGCGCTCCTTGATGAAGGTCTCGGTCATGGCGTTGACGCGCGTGATGCGGCCGTTCTGCCACATGGCCGTGTCGATGCAGTGGGCCAGGAGGTCGCCGGTGACGCCGCTGCCGGCGGCCTTGACGTCCAGCCGCCACGTCGCCATGCCGCCCTGGGGCACCGCGGCCGAGATCGTCCAGTCCTGAAGGAAGACCGACCGATAGTGGAAGATCTGGCCCAGGCGGCCCTCGTCGATCAGGGTCTTCGCCAGGGTCACGGCCGGCACGCGGCGGTAGCAGAACGAAGCCATGTTCGCCACGCCGGCCTTTTCGACGGCCTCCGCCATCTTGCGGGCCTGGGCGACATCGAGCGCGAGGGGCTTCTCGCAGATGATCATCTTGCCGGCCTCGGCGGCGGCGATGGCGATCTCGGCGTGCACGTTGTTCGGCACGCAGATGTCCACCACGTCGATGTCGTCACGCTCGATGACCTGGCGCCAGTCGGTGCAGTGCGACTCGTAGCCCCACTGCTTGGCGAAGGCCTTCGCCTCTTCCTCCACCAGGCCGCAGATCACCTTCAGGACGGGCTTCCGCGGCACGTCGAAGAAGTTGCTGACCATGCGGTAGGCGTTGGAGTGCGCACGCCCCATGAACCCGTACCCGATCATGCCGACGTTCAGTGGTTTCGTTGCCATGATTCCACGCTCCTCTTCCTGTTGTTGCTTTCCACGCCCCGAAGGGGCACTTGTGATCTAAGCGGTCTTACGTAAGTCTTTTGCTGTGGCGAGAACGGCACCCGCTCGCTT
>CAZIJC010000303.1:0-3166 GCA_964539385.1 uncultured Anaerolineales bacterium
GGCATGGATCATGCGGCCCGAAGCGCCCGCCCGCCCGCCCGAGAAGCCTGGGGCGCCGGCGCCCGCCGAACCCGGCGGCGCTGCGCAGACACCTTCAGGCGAAGAAGCAGGCGGCGCCGAGGCCACGACGGACAAACCGGCCGCCGATGCCGCCAAGAGCCCTGCGCCCAAGGAAACCACGCCCGCCAAGTAACGCGGGCACTGGAATCATCATGACCGACCAGGACGCCATCCTCGATGTCTTTCGCGACGCGGGAGCCCTGCTGGAGGGCCACTTCCTGCTCGCAAGCGGCCTCCATAGTCCGACGTATCTCCAGTGCGCCTTGGTTCTCCAGGACCCTGACCGGGCGGCCCATCTTTGCGCCCGGTTGGGCCGCCGGTTTGCAGACGCCGGCATCCGGACCGTCATCGGCCCGGCCATCGGCGGCATCGTGGTGGCCCACGAGGTGGCCCGTGCCTTGGGGGCGAAGGCCCTTTTCGCCGAGCGCCGCAGCGGCAGCATGACGCTCCGCCGCGGGTTCACCGTCGAGGCGGGCGAGGGGGTCCTCCTGGTCGAAGACGTCGTGACGACCGGCGGCAGCCTTCGCGAGGTCCAGGAGATGGTCACGGCCGCCGGCGCCGACGTGGTTGGCCTCGCAGCCCTGGTCGATCGGACGAGCGGGCGCGACCCCGGTTTCGGCATGCCGCTCGTTTCGCTCGTCCGTGTCGACGTGCCGACGTACGAACCCGACGATTGCCCCCTGTGCCGTAATGGGTTGCCGCTTGTCAAACCCGGCAGCCGCAAACGACCCGGGCAAGGTTAGCCACGGGGCTTGCCCCGCGCGTATAATGAGTGGTTAGCCGCGGGGCTTGCCCCGCGCGTTCTCAATCGTGCCACGAAAGGTTATCGAATGCTTCGCAGCATGACAGGTTACGGCGCAGCCGAACGCGAGAGCGACCAGGCCCGTATCGCGGTCGAGGTCCGGACCATCAACAACAAGTTCTTCAAGGTGACCCAGCGTCTGCCCGACGGTCTGGGCGCTGCGGAGGTGGCGATTGAGCGGCTGCTGCGCGATACCATCAGCCGAGGGACGGTAAACGTCGGCGTCACGGTCGAGCCGCGCGGCCCGGCGGCTCGCGTGCCGATCAACACCGACGTCCTGGCGGCATACAAGCGCGACCTCGCCCAGGTGACGGACAGCCTGTCGGACGACGCGCTGCTGGCCCTGCCCGGCGTCCTCGGCAGCGAGGAGGTCCTGCTCACGGGCATCGAGAACCTTCAGGACCAGATCGAGGCCGCCGTCGCCGAGGCACTCGATAACCTCAATCGCATGCGCGACGCCGAAGGCGAGGCCACCGCCCGTGACATGGCGGCGGTGCTGGCGGAGATCGAGCAGCGGGTCGCCGCCGTCCGGAAGCGTGCCCCGGCCGTGGTCGACGACTACCGCGCCCGCCTCCAGCAGCGGGTCCAGGCCATGCTCGAGGGCGCCGAGATCACGGTGGACGATCAAAGCCTCATTCGCGAGGTCGCCTTCTTTGCCGAACGGTCCGACGTCAACGAGGAACTTACGCGGCTGGCGAGCCACGCCGACCAGTTCCGCGAACTCCTGGCCGACTCCGGGCCCGCCGGCAGGAAACTCGAGTTCCTCACCCAGGAGATGTACCGCGAGGTCAACACCATCGGCTCGAAGGCGAACGATCCCGAGGTCTCACGCGAGGTCGTCGAGATCAAAGTCGCTGTCGACCGCCTGAGGGAGCACACGCGCAATATCGAATGACCGGCCACGAACCAATGACCGAACACGAAACCCTCCAAGGCCGCGGGACGCACTCCGTCCGGACCGGCCGCAACCTCGTGGTCGTCAGCGGCCCGAGCGGGGCCGGAAAGACCACCGTCTGCCACGCGGTCGCCGAGCGCACCGGCGCCCTCATCAGCATCAGCGCGACGACGCGCCCGAAGCGGGCCGACGAGGTCCACGGCCGGGACTACACCTTCATCACCGAGGAAGAGTTCCGCAGCCGCATCGCCGACGGCAGGTTCGTCGAGTGGGCCGAGGTGTTCGGCCAACTCTACGGGACGCCCGTCGAGGAACTCGCCCGCGCCTCAGACGCCGGCAAGGTGCTCCTGCTGGAGATCGACGTCCAGGGAGGAATCCAGATTAAGAAGAAGTTCCCCGACGCCTTGGCCATTCTGCTGCTGGCGCCGCACCCGCAGGCCCTGCGCTGCCGCCTGTCGGGTCGCGGCACCGAAGGGTCGGATGAGGCCCGGCGGCGATTCGCCAAGGCTAAGCAGGAAATCGAGATGGCGAGGCGGACCGGGTGCTACGACACCGAGGTCGTCAACGACCGGCTCGACGACGCCGTCCGGCAGGTGATTGAACTCGTTCAAACACGGAGGAAGCAAGCGTGATTGAAGCCCTCAAGAGCGATGAAGTGGTCAATAAGGTCGGCGGCCGGTTCAAACTCGCCGCACTTATCCAGAAGCGGCTCGTGGACGTGACGTTCGGCGCGCCCCTGCTGGTCGAGCGCGGCGATATGACGCTGATGGAGGCCGTTGTCCAGGAGGTCCTCGAAGGCAAGATCACCCTGGAGCCGCGCGCCCGCATCGCCGACGCCCTCGCAGAAGCGGAAGTGCCCGACGAAGAGGCCGGCGGTTAGCGGCCGGAGCGTGTGACCATGACGACGCCCGAATCGGACCTGGAACCTTTGAGCGGCCGCGAGATCGTCGTCGGCGTGACGGGCGGCATCGCGGCCTACAAGACCGCGCATCTGGTGTCGCGCCTCGCCGGCGCCGGCGCGGGCGCCACCGTCGTCATGACCGAGGCGGCGAAGCGGTTCGTCGCGCCGCTCGTGTTCCAGACGCTTTCCGGCCGGCCGGTGCACGCGGACCTGTTCGCCCGGAGCGAGGCCTGGCCGGCCGGGCACATCCGCCTGGCGGACCGGGCTGAGATCGTCGTCGTGGCGCCGGCCACGGCCAACATCCTGGCGAAACTCGCCCACGGCATCGCCGACGACCTGCTCTCGACCTTCTTGCTGGCTGCCGACGCGCCGCTCATCATGGCCCCGGCCATGAACGTCCGCATGTGGCAGCATCCCGCCGTGGCGGCAAACTGCGAGGTGCTGCGGTCGCGCGGCGTGCGGTTCGTCGGCCCGGTCGAAGGCCGCCTGGCCTGCGGCACGGTCGCCC
>CAZIJC010000304.1:0-1590 GCA_964539385.1 uncultured Anaerolineales bacterium
GACCGCTACCTCGTCCACGGCCTCGACACCGAGGCCGAGAACGTGGCGAAAGCGCGGCAGGTCGCGCGAGAAGCGGGGCTGTCGGCCCACGTCTGGATCGACCGACTGACCGGCAACCGGCTGCCTTACGCCGACAACATGGTCAACCTGGTGGTATCACAGCGCCCGGGCGGCGTCGGCATGGTCGAGGTCCTGCGCGTGCTCGTCCCGCGCGGCGTGGCGCTGGTTGGCGGCAAGAAGACCGTCAAGCCCCAGCCGGCCGACATCGACGAGTGGACGCACTGGCTGCACGGGCCGGACGGCAACGCCGTGGCGCGCGACACGGTGGCCGGGCCGCCGCGACGCCTCAAGTGGATGGCCGGGCCCCTGTGGTCGCGGTCGCACGACAGCGTTCCCAGCGTGACGGCGATCGTGTCGGCGGGCGGCAGGCTGTTCTACGTCGTGGACGAGGCCCCCGCGAGCATGTCGGGCGCCGCGCCGGACAAGTGGGCGCTGGTGGCCCGCGACGCCTTCAACGGCCTCGCGCTGTGGCGTGTGCCGATGCCCGAATGGGGCTGGCGCACGTGGAGCCCCGAGTTCACCTGCCGCTTCACCATCCCCACGCACGTGCCGCGACGTCTCGTGGCGGCCGGCGATCGCGTCTACGCCACGCTCGGCTTCAACGCGCCGCTGACCGAACTCGACGCCGCCACCGGCGAGGTCCTGCGGACCTTCGAGGCCGCGCCCCTGACCGACGAGATCCTCCACGTAGACGGCACGCTCGTCGTTGCCATCAACAAGGGGCCGCAGAAACCGGGCGACAAAACGGGCGATCCTCCGGCGCCCGTGCGCAAGTGGGTCGCCGCCATCGACGCCGCGTCCGGAAAGATGCGGTGGAAGACCGGCGACTACGTGGGCCTGCGCTCCAAGACCGGCCCGATGGAGCCGATCAGCCATCTGAGCATGGCCGCAGGCGGCCGCCGCGTGTTCTTCGTCGACCGCAACGAGATCATCAGCCTGAACCTGACCGACGGCAGCGAGGCCTGGCGCGTGCCCCGGCCCGAGGTGCCCGAGCACAAGATGCGGTACAACATCCGCATCACCGACATGTGCACGCTCCTGTACCACGACGGGGCGGTCTACTTCGCCCAACTCAACCCCGACCGCAGGATCGACTGGCGGGAGATACGCGGCACCCTGCACGCCTTCACCGCCGACACCGGCAAGGCAATGTGGACCCGCCGGTGTTCCTCGTGGGGCTGGGGCCACCCGGCCGACGTGTTCGCCCTGCAGGGCCTGGTCTGGGTGACCGACTTCAAGAACGACTTCACCCTCGGCCTGGATCCCAAGACGGGCGAGGTCAAGCGGAAGGTCTCGAATCACAAGGCCTTCGACAACGCGCATCACCACCGCTGCTACCGGAACAAGGCCACGACGCGGTACCTGATGACCAGTTTCCGCGGGCTGGAGTTCATCGACTGGGCCTCGGGCCACACCGACCTCCATCATTGGGCGCGCGGGACGTGCCGCCTCGGCGCGCTTCCGTGCAACGGCATGGTCTACGCCACGCCGCACCCGTGCGACTGCTACATCACGTCGAAACTCAACGGC
>CAZIJC010000304.1:1690-3142 GCA_964539385.1 uncultured Anaerolineales bacterium
GGTCTACGCCACGCCGCACCCGTGCGACTGCTACATCACGTCGAAACTCAACGGCCTTCTGGGCCTGTTGCCGGCCCGCGAGGGCGAACCTGCCGCCGTCGCCGACGAACCGCGGCTGGAGAAGGGGCCGGCGTACGGGCCTGAAATCTCAGATCTCAGATCTGAAATCTCCAGAGATCGGAGATCTCAGATTTCGGATGCCGACTGGCCCACCTACCGTCACGACGCCCGGCGCAGCGGTGCAACGGCCGTCGCCGTTCCGACACCGCTGGAGAAGATCTGGCAGGTGGACCTCGGCGGCGCGCTGACCAGCCCGGTTGTGGCGGCCGGTCGCGTCGTCGTGGCCGCCAAGGACACCCGCGACGTGGTGGCCCTCGACGCCGCCGACGGCCGCGAACTCTGGCGATACACCGCCGGAGGCAGGATCGACACGCCGCCCACCGTCCACACCGGGCGGGTGATCTTCGGCTGCGCCGACGGCCGCGTGTACTGCCTCCGCACGGGCGACGGCGAACTCGCGTGGCGGTTCCGGGCCTCGCCGCGAGATCGCACGATCGGCGCGTTCGGACGCCTGGAATCCGCCTGGCCGGTTCACGGCAGCGTCCTGGTCGCCACGTCCGCCGAAGCGCCTCGCCAAGGCGGAGCCGGCGGCACGGTCTACTGCACGGCCGGGCGGTCGTCGTTCCTTGACGGGGGCATCCATGCCTGGGCCCTGAACATTGAAAGCGGCGAGACCGTCGCCCACGAGCAACTCCGCAGCGATTACGACATGCAAGTCGGCTCGGGCCGCAACCAGGCCATCGACACCGGCGTCCTGAGTGACCTGCTGGTCGCCCACGAGGGCGAAATCTATCTGCGGCAGCGACTCTTGTTCGGCAAAGGCGAGACGGCCGGCGGCGTCAAGCACCTTCGTGCAACGGGCGGCCTGCTCGACACCAGTTGGTTCCACCGCACGCGTTGGTTCCTCGGCGGCGTGCCGTTCGCGGAGTACCTTGTGTTCGACGAGAAGAGCATCTGCGGCGTGCGGGCGCGGCAAAAAATAGGCGGCTACGGCGGACACTTCACGCCCGGCGCGAAAGGATTCGAACTCTTCGCGGCCGACCACGCGGCGCCGCCGCCACCGCGCCCCGCCCCGAAGCCCGCCGCCAAGCCGGCCGCAAACGCCAAGCCCGGGAAACAGAACCCCGGCCTCCGCAAGGGCAAGAGCCAGACGCCGCGTTTCCGCCGGCCGAAGGACCGCTGGTCCATCCGGATTCCCGTCCGCGTAACCGCGACGGTCATCGCCGGCGACACCCTGATCGCCGCCGGCACGCCGGACGTGATCGATCCCACAGACGCCTGGGCCGCTTACGAAGGCCGACGGGGCGGCAAACTGCTGACCCTCTCCGTTGCGGACGGCACGATCCGGACCAGGCTGGACCTCGCCTCGCCGCCCGTCCTGGACGGTCTGGC
>CAZIJC010000305.1:0-3105 GCA_964539385.1 uncultured Anaerolineales bacterium
AGAAGGCCGCGCCCGGTCTCACAGGTCGCATGGTCGTCTCACAGACGCAGTCCGGCGGTCGACACGTGACGTACCGCTGTCTGTCCGGCGTCTCCGGGAACCTGAAACTCGCCCAGCGCCGCGAGGTTGACGGCCAGACCGTCACGCTGATCGAAACCCGTGGCGAAGGGGGCCTGTTCCTGTGCGCTCCCACGCCAGGCTACGCCGTTCTCCAGGGCGACCTGTGCGACCCGCCCGTCCTGTCGGAGGACGAGAGGGACGTTCTCTTGGGGTGTGCGTGGGAACTGAACGAATACCTGCCACAGGTGGTCGATGGTCCGCACTTGTCGGCAGACCACTCGGACAGTCGGCCATCATCGGCCGAGAATCCGCACAGTGCCACCTGTCCGCCAGAGATGGGCGAACGCCCTGGCGACGATTTCAACAGCCGCGGAGATGTGCGAGCTGTGCTCCAGAAGCATGGCTGGGCACTCGCCCGTGGCGGAGAAAACGAACACTGGCGCCGACCGGGCAAGCCCCACGGCTGGTCCGCAACGCTCAAGGGCGGCGTGTTCTACGTCTTCTCCTCCAACGCCGCACCGTTCGAACCCCAGCGGGCCTATTCGCCGTTCGCGGTCTACACACTGCTCGACAGTGGCGGAGATTTCGAACAGGCCGCTCGGGCGCTCCGAGAACTCGGATACGGCTCGGACCCAACCGACCACGGCGTGGACATCTCGCACATCGTGGCCATGTCGGCCGAGAGCGACGACCCGCCGCAGGACAGCGCGGACATCCCCGACCCCGGCCCGATTCCGGACGACCTGCTGTACGTCCCCGGCTTCATCGGCGAGGTGATCGATTTCTGCATGGCCAACGCGCCCTATCCGAGCCTCGGGATGGCGTTCTGCGGCGCCCTGGCCATGCAGGGGCACCTCTGCGGCCGCAAAGTGCGCGACTCGGGAGACCTCCGCACCAACCTTTACCTGCTGGCCCTGGCGAGTTCCTCGGCCGGCAAGAACTACCCGCGGCAGATCAACAGCCACCTGGCCATCGCTGCGAACATGGCCGAGGCGGTCCGCACGAGATTCGCCTCCGGTGAAGGCGTCGAGGACCGCCTCGAGGCCCAGCCCTGCACGATGTTCCAGACGGACGAGATCGACGGCATCCTCCAGTCGGTCAGCAAGGCACGGGACGCACGCCACGAATCGATTATCACGACGCTGCTGACGATGTATTCCTCGTCCAACATGATGTACCCGATGCGCTCGAAGGCTGGTAAACAGGCCGGCATCATCCAGCAGCCGCACCTCATCATCTTCGGGACCGCCACGCCAAGCCACTATTACGAGGCCCTCTCCGAACGGATGCTCACGAACGGCTTCTTCGCCCGGATGATCATCGTTGATACGGGGAAACGGGCGCCCGGGCAGGATACCGCCCCCGTCGACACCATGCCGAAGCGGCTGGTCGAGGCGGCCGAGTGGTGGGGCGCCTTTCAGCCGGGTGAACACCGCGGCAACCTACTCGGCTTCTTCCCGCGGCCGGTCACGGTGCCGTACAGCGACGAGGCCAAGGGGGCCGCCGACGCCTTTCGCCGGTTCGCCGACGAGCAGTATGGTCAGGCCGAGGACCGGAGCGACGAGGTGGCGATGACCGTCTGGGGGCGGGCCAACGAGAACGCCAGGAAGCTCGCGCTCCTGTACGCCTGCAGCGAGAACCATACCGCACCGGAGGTCAGCCGGGCCGGTGTCGACTGGGCTACGGCCTTCATCGAGCACCAGGTCCGGCGGATGCTGTTCATGGCCTCGGAGTTCGTGGCTCGCGACGAGTTCGACAGCCTCTGCAAGCGGGCCGTGCGCGTCCTGCGGGACTGGCATGCCAAGGAGGGCCGCGATGCCCTGATGCCGCCGTGGATGCTCAGGCGTCGGCTGAGCCTGCACCCGACCGCCTTCAAGGACACGATGTTCGAGCTGGAGCAGCGCCGGCTGGCCATCTACGACAAGCAGCCCGGCAAGACGAAGCCCAAGTACGGCTTCAGGCTCGTAAGGGGCGCGGCCAATACCGTGGAGAAAGCCGCGCCGCAGGAGAAAAACGCAGCGGGAATCTCCGGACCATGACCCCTCGGCCGAAGAAACCCGCAGATGCCCGCCGAAAAGCGGACGGGCCGGTGCGCTATTCTCGAAAACGCAAGCCCAGCAAGGGCAAGGACTTGGAGAGAGGAGAGAGAGAATACCTAATAAACACACACCCCCCCTCTCACTCTATAGTAACGCGCGCGCATAGGCCCGGCGCAAGTTTCTCCCGGCCGTTGTATTCAAGTATCAATAGGTACTTCCTGTCATTCTGGCAGGTGACGGCGGCGGAACCAGTCGCGCCCTTAGACACAGTTGCTTGCGGTTGTCCGCTTTTTCTGAACAGGCCAACGGAGGCGAATCATGGCGACAAAGACCTACGATGTGGAACTCCGCGGAATCGACGATATCCGCCCGTACGAGCGGAACCCGCGCATCAACGACCAGGCGGTGGACGCCGTGGCCAGGAGCCTGGAGGAGTTTGGCTTCCGCCAGCCCATCGTGGTCGATGCCGAGGGCGTCATCGTCTGCGGCCACACGCGGTGGAAGGCGGCCAAGCAACTCGGCCTCGCGAAGGTGCCGGTCCACGTGGCCAGGGACCTCTCGCCGGACCAAATCCGGGCCTACCGTATCGCGGACAACCAGACCGCGACGCTGGCGGAGTGGGACTTCGAGATTCTGCCCATCGAACTCACCGAACTCCGCGAGGGCGGGTTCGACATGGACCTCCTGGCCTTCGACGAGGAGGAACTTGCCCGACTCCTCACCGAGGGCGCCGGCGTCCAGGAAGGCCTGACGGACCCGGACGAGGTGCCCGAACCGCCGGACGAGGCGACCACGCAGCCGGGCGACCTGTGGGTCTTGGGCGACCACAGGTTGCTGTGCGGCGACGCCGGCAGCGCGGAGGACGTAGACCGGCTCCTGGACGGCGTGGGCATCCACCTCGTCAACACCGACCCGCCGTACAACGTCCGCGTCGAACCCCGGTCCAGCACGGCCATCGCCGCCGGCCAGAGTTCGTACCCCGACCTCTCGCGCAAGATGCACCACC
>CAZIJC010000306.1:0-3069 GCA_964539385.1 uncultured Anaerolineales bacterium
GACGCGACGTGCCTGAAGAGTGTAACCAACCCCAGCCCGCGGTCAATCCACAACAGAGGTGCCTAGCGTGCGCAAGATGATGAAAGTGTAACCAACCCCAGCCCGCGGTCAATCCACAACGCGCAGGAGCAGCGGCGGCAGCGGCGATGGAGTGTAACCAACCCCAGCCCGCGGTCAATCCACAACACATGTCCTCGGCGTCGGTTGGCTGCCCGCAAGTGTAACCAACCCCAGCCCGCGGTCAATCCACAACACCGGACCACCCGGCAGGGCATAGGTCAGCAGTGTAACCAACCCCAGCCCGCGGTCAATCCACAACAGACGAGCCAGCAGAGTGCACAGCGCATAAGTGTAACCAACCCCAGCCCGCGGTCAATCCACAACCTCCTCCAGTTGCGGACGTACTCGGCCACAGTGTAACCAACCCCAGCCCGCGGTCAATCCACAACGTAAAGCCGGTGGTGAAGGTAAATCACGTGCGGCAGCGTCGGGGCAAAGGCCAGGGGCGCGGTGGGCAGGATTGGCCACCGCGTAGCGCGGCACCTCCGTCGCGCGGCGGGCAGGATTGCCCGCCGCGCAACGTGCTACAGGCAAGCGTTAACTGCTCTAACCGCGCGGGGGCCAAGATTGACTGCCGCGATGTCACTTGCTGCATGGGCGGGAAGTTGACAAAGCAGCACTAACCGCAGTACCCTCAAAACCGTGCGAAAGGGCGGAGAGGAAAGGGCAGGTCGATGAAATGCACGAGGCGTCAGTTGCTGGGTATGGCGGCGGGGGCGGGGGCGGTCGGGGCGGCGGCGGTCGGCGCGATGGCTGAGACGCCGGCAGGGGATGGGCCGCGATTGCCGAGGCCGTCTGCGGCGCAGATGGCGTGGCAGGACTGCGAGGTGGGGCTGCTGTACTCGTTCGACCTGGCGATTGCCGCCGGACGCTTCCCCCGCAACAACACGGTGCGCGAGCGGATGGATCCGAAACGGTACAATCCGACCCAACTCGACACCGACCAGTGGGTCGAGGCGGCGAAGGCCGCAGGGGCCGGGTACGCGGTGTTCACGGCGACGCATTTCAACGGCTTCATGCAGTGGCAGAGCGACCTGTATCCCTATGGCTGCAAGCAGGCGGCGTGGCGCGGGGGCAAGGGCGACGTGGTGGCCGATTTCGTCGAGAGTTGCCGCAAGGCCGACATCCGGCCGGGGATCTACTTCAGCACGCATCGCAACGTGTACTGGGAGGTGTGGGGCCATTACGTCGATTGGGGCAAGGGCAAGGGCACGGACAGGCAGGCGAAGTTCAACCGCGTTGCCGAGAAGATGACCGACGAGTTGTGCTCGCGATATGGGCCGCTGGTGCAGATCTGGTACGACGCCGGCGTCAAGACGCCGCAGCAGGGCGGGCCGGACGTGCTGCCGATCTTCGAGAAGCACCAGCCCAACTCGGTGTTCTACCACAGCGGGCAGCGCAGCGACCACCGCTGGATCGGCAACGAGGCCGGGCGGTCGGGCTATCCGTGTTGGGCGACGATGCCCGGCCGGGCCGGCTCCGTCTCGCACAATCATCCGACGTGGAAGCGGTTTCTGGGCAAGGGCGACCCGGAGGGGCCGTACTGGTCGCCGGGCATGGCCGATACGCCGCTGCGCAACCACAACTGGTTCTGGAAGCCCGGGCAGGACAAGAGTGTGAAACCACTGAAGGGACTTACGGCCATTTATTACGGGTCGGTCGGCCAGAACTGCAATCTCCTGCTTGGCGAGGTGATTACGTCCGACGGGCTCGTGCCGGCTTGCGACATCGAGCGCCTGGCCGAGTTCGGCAAGGAGATCCGCAGGCGCTTCGGCAAACCGGTCGCCCAGACGGCCGGGACCGGCGACAGCGTGGAACTGAAACTGCCCAAGCCCACGCGCATCGACCACGTCGTCATCATGGAGCAGATCGCCCGCGGCGAGCGAATCCGCCGCTACGAGGTCGAGGGCCTGGTGGCCGGCAACCGGTGGCAGACGCTCTGCGAGGGCCAGTCGGTCGGGCACAAGCGGATCCAGCAGTTCGACGCCGTGGAGGTGTCCACGGTGCGGCTGAAGACGACCGAATGCGTCGCCACGCCGCAGATCCGCCAACTGGCCGTCCACGACACCACCGGCTGAGCGGTTCGGCCACTGAAGATCGCCGCCTTCTCACGGCGTACAACGTGAACTGCTCTAAACGCACGCGGGTCGTGCTTTGGAGACCGGCATCTACGGCTGCCGGAGGTGCCGGCCGGAAACGGCAAACAGGACGAGCGACACGTCGAGTGCGTTGTCATGCCGGGCAACCAGGCGGACGATCTTCTTATCGGGCCGCGGGTTCACCCATTCCCACTGGTACAGGTGCACGTCGCCGTCTCGGCAGTCGTTCAGCGTGTGGACGAAGCGGTTCTCGTTCGTGGCGCGGTTCAGGGCGGTTGTATCGAAGCGTTTCACGTTCATCGTGAGGCGGACGGGCAGGACGGCCTTCTGTCCGTCGGCGTAGTGGACCACGTACTCGCCGCAGGGCCATCCGTAGAGCCACTTGCGTTTGCGGGCGCCCGCGACGGCCGGGTCGTCCGGGTTGTTGACGAAACCGGTGTGCAGGAAGATGAGCGATGCCCACCGTCCGGCGACGGGCAGTTCGACGGGTCCGTCGCCTTTGCGCAGGACAACACAGTTCTTGGCGGCGCCGGCGGCGAGGCGCATCGGAACGAGGCCAATCTCGACGCCGCCGGCGGGGAGCGTAACCGGCCTGTCGGCATCGCCGTACACCGCGGGCTTGACGTTCTTGAGCATCGCTCCGAAGGAGTGTGTGAGGCGGGCGGCGATTTCGAGCGGCTCGATTTTTTCGCCGCCGTGCGGGTTCGGCCCGGTGGCCAGCATGTGGCGAGCGGCCGTCAGGTACTCGGTGTCCCACGGGCCGCGGCGAGCGCGGGTCCATGCGTAGTCGGCCGTGCGGAGGACGTAGGCCATGGAGTGGAGTTTCGAGTCCTCATCGAGGAGGCCGCTGCGGTTGTTGCCGAAGGAGTACAGGCCTTTACCGATGCCGCCGACACGGGCCTCGAGGTCG
>CAZIJC010000307.1:0-3047 GCA_964539385.1 uncultured Anaerolineales bacterium
TTGAGCCCGAATCTTAGCGGAACCGGAGACCCGGCTTGCATAGTTTCTCTGCGTTCCAGGCCGTTGTCATCCAGCCGTTTTGTTAGAATTCTAACTACTTTTTCGCCCTCCCCGGATTTTGTTAGAACTCTAACAACTTTTCGGCCCCTGCGCGGCCGCGCGCGCCGGCTGCCATTTTGGCAGTGTGACTTACGTCAATTTTGCCCCTTCAAAAACCCCTCAAAAACGGAACAAAACCGAACAAAAACCGACCAAAACGGACACCAAAATCGCAAAAACCGATCCAAAACCAGCGCGTTTTGCCTTACCTATCTTAACATTCGACACCCAAATCGCCCCTGACGGGTCAGAATCAACGATTGGAGGCAAAAAAAACGCGCATTTGCCCGTTTCAGCAACGTCAAAATTGACGTAAGTCTTATAGAGCAGACCGCATGTGTGGCCCTCACAGCCCCCGCTGGAACGCCGCGCGGCTCCTGAATATCGCCCCAGCGGCGCCTCCCGCTCCACGAACAGGTGCTTGGCAACACCATGCCGAACCGTGTATACTGCACGGTCTTACGCCAGCCCTTGCGGCGAATACGATGCGAAACATGCACCACACATCCAGCGAACGGCTGATGGCCCGCTTTCAACAGCGCCTCGACGCCGAGGCGATGGAGCAACTCATCTCGCGCTTCATGGCGCCCGCCCTCAGAGTCGCCCAGCAGATCCTTTCCGACCCGGAACTCGCCGAAGACGCCGCCCAGGAGACCTTTCTCCGCATTGTCCGAAAGCACCGGCAGTACGATCCGGGCAGGCCGTTCGCTCACTGGTTTTACGCCATCCTGCGCAACATCTGCCGAGACCTGCTGCGCCGGCAAGCCAGGCACGCAGAAATCGTCCAGCAGGTCGCAGCCCAGGCCAAGCCCGAGTGCGAATCGCCGACCGACGATCTGCCCGACGTCACCGACCTGCTCGGCCACCTGCCGAAAGGCGAGCGCGAGGTCCTGACACTGCGCATCCTGAGCGGCATGCGATTCGAAGAAATCGGCATCGCGTTGGGCATATCGAAGGAGGCGGCAAAAAAACGGGCACAGCGGGGCTTGCGGCGATTGCGCGAGCGAAACCTCACTTCCGTGACGCCTTATCCGGCCGAGGCCACGCCCGTGCCGGCGCCAGGCAACTGAAGAATCTGTCCCCAACCGCCGCCGACCACCGTAGAGGTGGATGGAAGCCATGAACTGTAACCAGGTACGCCGCCAACTCGATTTGCTCGCGCTGGGCGACCTGCCGGAGTCCGTCCGCGCCGAGGTGGCCGCCCACCTGGAAACCTGTCCCGAATGCCGCCAGGCATGGCAAGACTGCCGCATGGTGGTCGCGAGCATCCGGTCGTCGGCCTGCCTGGTCCATCCCCGCCCGGCCTTCCTGAGCGCAACGCGGTCGGCGGTCCGCGCGGAGATCCGTTTGGCGAGACGCCGACGCCGGCTGCATCGCACGGTCGCGGCCGTGGCATCGGCGGCGGCGATGCTGCTGCTCGCAGTCGCCGTCTGGCATGTGGCCGGAAGCAGGCCCGAAGGCGCCGCCGATAGTCCCACGACGTACGCGGCCGCCGCCGAGCAGTGGCGGCTTGAGGGTGCGATAGCCGTGCCGACGTCTGCGGCCGGCGGCGTGATCGTTCGGTCCCCCCGCATGTACTTCGTGCGCCGCGGCGACGGGGGACAGCACATCGCGGCCGTGAGCGTGACAACCGGCGAACTGATTTGGGAGTCCGGCATCGAGAGCCGCGGGTATCTGGCCGCCGACGAACAGCGCGTCTACTGCCTGAGGCCCGCAAGCCGCCGCAGCCTCGAACTGGTCGCTCTGGACGCGGCAAGTGGACGTCCCCTGTGGCGTTTCGGCGGCCAAGCGTCACTCGGCCTGCGCGTTCCGTGCCGGCCGGTGCCCCTGCCACAGGGCCGCGTCTGCTGGACCGCGCGTGACACGGTCCACATGCTCGATGCGGCGTCGGGCCGCGCGATCTGGGCACGGTCCTTTCCGGACGAGGGTCCGCTCTCGCCGGCATGGGCGTGGGGTGGGGAGTATTACGTCGCGAGTTCCCGAGCGTTGCACTGCCTCAGCGAAGAGGCGGGAGCCGACACGTGCCGGCATCCGCTCGAGGACGCAGGCGCCCTGCCGTCTCGCCCGCTCCTGGCGGTTTGCGGCAGCCGGGCCTACGTGGCATGCCCGACGCCCAGCCGGATGAGCCGACTCGTTTGCCTGAACCTGGCGGACCGCCGCGTGCTCTGGAGCCGATCCGTCCCACGACCGCTGCACCTGCTCGCCACCGAAGACGTTCTCTACGTCCGTGGTCCGGAGGTGTTGGCCCTCGATGCCGCTTCGGGCGCACCGCGTTGGACCTGCCTGGCGTCGGGGTGCAGCCCCATGACGGCCGACGACGGACTGCTGCACCTGGTGGACTCAACCGACGCGGGGCGCCTCGTTGCGCTCGACCGGCACACCGGACGCCAGGCGTGGGAGATCCCGGGCATCCGGTCCTGCGACGCCTTTGTTCAGGCGGGCGACCTGGGGCTGATCAAGACCGCGGACGGCGTGGTTCACGCGTTCGCCCTTCGCACGCCGTAGGCACGACGGCTTCAGGCTGTACGTCGTCGGACTCCGCCTGTCGGTTTTCATGTCCCTTGGCGGCACCGGCGCACGTAGTGCCTATGAACGCGCGGGGTTGCCGCGCGCCCGCCGATACCGTCTGAGCACGCAAGTGGAGGCCCAAGACGAGATGGACACGCGATATTGGTGCCGCGTCATCCTGCCGGCCCTGGCGTTCACGATTATCCTGCTCGTCGGCGTGGCGCACGCCGAAAAAGCGGCGGACGACGCGGCTGCCGCCCGCGACGCCGAGGCGCGCCCGGCCGCTGAGCAGCCCCAAGCCGCCCCCGCCGAGAACACCGAGGACCAGGCCGCCGAACACCGTGTACCGGACATCGTCATCACGGCCAAGAAACCGCCCGTCGAACAGGGCGAGCGGCCGATCTTTATCGCGCTGCCGCCGCGCGACCTGCGACTCCGGC
>CAZIJC010000308.1:0-3007 GCA_964539385.1 uncultured Anaerolineales bacterium
GGACGTCGGCGTGGAAGGCGAACGGCCTCCCGTCGGTCAGCCACGGCCCCGTCCGCCCGCGGCCGTGGCTGACCGACGGGGCCGGTGCGCGGGCGGGGTGGGTACTGCGGCGGGGCCTCGCGTTTGGACTCGTGGCATCCGACGCACGAGAGCGTCTCGCCCGGCTGGGCGGTGACCCAACTTCGCATCCACTGAAGGGCGCGGCCGCTGGCGTCGAGCGGCTGGAAGTAGACGGCCTTGCCGGCGGGGATGGTGAAGACGGCCGAGCCGTCCCCGGCGATCGGGACGGTGCCGATGACGCGTTTGGCGTCCCAACTGCTGCACAGGCCCATGGGCGGGGTGCCGTCCATCCCGGCCCAGTGATGCGTGCCGGTGGGGCGGTTGAGCATCTCGATGATCCGCAGCGCCTTGACCTCGCCCCGTTGGACGCCTGCCAGACCGGGGCCGTAATAGACGTCGGCCATGTAGACGGTCGCCTCCGACTTACGGTAATCGACCTGCGGGGGGATGACGGGCGGCCGCCGGCGAGGGGCGAGCGGCATCGGCGAACTGCACGAGGTGGCCGCGTCTTCGTAAACCAGCACCCGGTTGCCGAACGTATCGACCAGGTAGATGCCGAATCGGCGCCTGCCCCGGGGCCGGCACGAGACCAGGAAGAAGCGTTCCGAGAGCGGGTACGGGTACTGGTAGAGCGCGTCGAGACGCCGCCAGAAGAACTCGTTGCGGGTAGACGTGATGGGGCGTTTCGGCCACAGATGGAGACATCCTTCGGTTTCTTCACCGCCGCGGGCGTAGTCGAAGATGCCCATCTCGCCGCACTGGTCCACGTCGTGGTGCCCGGAGAGCGTGCAGACGACGCGGGTGGTGCCGGGGATCGCCCGGGCGTGGAGCATCGAGACCGGCCAGAACGAGTTGTTGCCGTACAGCGCGGTCGTGGCCGTGCCGTCGGGGTTCATGACGGCCAGGCCCTGGACGTGGAGGACCCAGCGGTCGTTGTACTCCCATCGGGTGAAGACGACGCGGCCGTCGCCGAGGACGGTGGGGAAGTTGTCGTGCACGTGGTTGACCGTGAGTCGGTGAATGTTGCCGCCGCGCGGGTCCATCACGTAGAGGTTCGAGGCGGGCACGGGGAAACAGTCCACCGTCTGGACGCATCGTGTGGAGTTGAAGACGATGCGGCCGTCGGGCAGGTAACAGCCTTCGTAGTCGGCGAAGCCGTCGTCGGCGGTCAGTTGCCTGATGCGTCGTGTCTCGGCGTCGAGTTCGTAGAGGTGGAAATCGTCGCCGTCGAGGTTCCTCTTGTGCGAGAAGAGGACGCGCGTGCCGTCCCAGTGGACGTCGGGGTCGCGGATGACGCCGGTGGCCGAATCGAGCAGGACGGTCAGGGCGCCGTCGGGCTTGTGCGGATCGATGGTGCAGAGCGAGGCCCCGGGCCGCCAGAAACGCGGCCGGTCGCGGTTCCAACTGAGCGCTTCGGTGTAGGCGTAGTGCTGTCCGCCGAGCGGCCGGCGTCGGGTGAACAGGAGCCGGCCGAACGCCATCAGGGGGTTGGCTTCGACGAGTGCCTCGCGTTGGAGGGCCGTGAACGCGTCCGCAACCTTCGCGCGGTCGGCCTTCCGGAGCGATTCCAGGCGCGAGAGGAACTCGCCGGCGCGCGCGTACCTCGCCCCGTAGACGTCGGCCAGGTGACGGACGGCGGCGCGGAGCGCTTCGAGGTTCGCCTTCACCGGGGCGGGAGCGGGCGCCCCGGCTTGGGCGCCCCGCGACGCTGCGCAGACGGCAAGCAGCAGGACGAGTGTTTTCAGGAAGTGGCAGCGGTTCATGTACTACCTCTTTCCCGCGTTACGAACAGAGCGCGGCGGCCAAGGCCGCCGGCTAACGCCGAGGCTCATGGCCACGCAAGCGTGGCCATGCCACCCCCCTTTGGGGGTTTCCCGCGCTTCTTGCGCGTCTTGTCCTTCGCGGCGCCGGGCTTGCGGTCCCAGGGATTGGCGGCGCGGGGTTCGTATTGAGGGCGAGCGTCGGCGGCGGGCAGCCCGTCGAGGACGGCCTGGAACTTTTTGAGGGCGGCCACGTGGGCGGCGTCGGTGCTCGCGAGGAGGTTCGTCTCCTCCTGCGGGTCGGCCACCAGGTCGTGGAGCCGTGTAATCTTGCGGCTGGGGTCGATCCAGACTTTGTGCCGCTTGTCGCGGATGACGCGGTCGGCGAAGGAGTTCTTGCCGCGCACCCCCTTCTCGTCGCACGTGCCCGCGCCGTGGCCGAGCGCCATGATCCACTGGCGCGGCGAGTCTTTGGCCTTGCCCAGGAGAACCGGCGCGATGGAGACGCCGTCGATTACGAGGTCCTCGGGGACGGTCGCGCCGGCGAGGTCGGCGAACGTCGGAAGGAGGTCGGTAAAGTCGGTCAGGGCGTCGGAGACCGCGCCGGCGGGGACGCGGCCGGGTCCGTTGACGATGAACGGCGTGCAGACGCCGGCCTCGGAGGTTTTTCCCTTGCCGCCCCGGACCTTTCGGCCGTTTCGCGTGCCGCTCTGGCCGCCGCCCGACCCGTTGTCGGTCGTGAAGATGATGATGGTGTCGCCGCGGATGCCGAGTTCGTCGATGGCGCGGACGAGGCGGCCGACGAGTTTGTCGACGTAGCGGACCATGGCCTTGTGCTTGTCGCCGCCGCTTTTTACGTCGGGTTCATCGGGCGTGTGGACGAGCGGTCCGTGGGTCAGGGCCTTGGGGAAGTACAGCAGCATGGGCTCGTCGCGGTGGCGCTTGAGAAAATCGATGAGGAAGTCGGTGTAGACGTCGGGTCCGAACTTGCCCTTGTAGGTCTTGCTGCCGGCGCGGGTGTGGATGTAGGGGTCCCAGTATCGCTTGCCGCTGGGCGGGTTGCCGGTCTCGTAGCCGGTCCACATGCACCACTCGTCGAATCCGTGTTTGGCCATGGCGTCGGGCGTGAGGCGGAAGTCGTTGATCTGCCACTTGCCTGCGGCGGCGGTGGCGTAGCCGGCCTTCTT
>CAZIJC010000309.1:0-2863 GCA_964539385.1 uncultured Anaerolineales bacterium
GGCCGAGCACGGACGGCCTCGACATCCAGCAACTCAGCCGCCTCGAACTCCAGCACCGCCGCAGCATCTGGAAACGCGTCCAGGCGCTCCGCCGCACGCCCGGCGCCGAGGACGTCTTTCTGCTCGACGTGGCCCCGCAACTGGGCGTACGGACCACACGCCTGCTGGCCGGGACGCATCAACTTACCTACAAGGAGACGCGCGACGGCAAGCGGTTCCCCGACGTGGTGGCCGTTGGCGGGGCACAGGGCGCGAGGCACGGCGAGTGGCCGATTCCGTACGGCGTACTCGTGCCCAAGAAGGTCGACGGCCTGCTTGCCGCCGGACGCTGTGTGTGCGTGGACTCGAAACTGATAGAAGACATGCGGCTGATAGCGGCGTGCCTGACGACCGGGCACGCCGCCGGCGCCGCGGCCGCACTCGCCGTCCGGAGCCGATGCCGACCGCGCGACGTCGACATCGCAAAACTCCAGACGTTGCTGACCGACCAGGGCGCGTACCTGGGCCTGTGAGCGCGGAGCGCGGCATGGAGATACAAACGCCGTCAGGTCGGTTGCGTCGGCGGCTTCGTCTTGCCGTCCGATGCGCCGCCGTGGTCGTGGCGGTCGTGCTGGTGTCGGCGATTCTGCCGTGGCCCGCCTCGCCGGTCGTTGTGCCGGCCGCCAGTCCGTTCGTGGCGGTCTCGTCGGTGATTGCCGCCCGGGCCGTGGGCGTGACCGTGCTCTTCGCGGCGCCCGTGCTGGCCGTCTCGCTCTTTCGTCGGCGATGGTTCTGCCGATGGGCGTGCCCGGTGGGTCTCGTGTCGGATACGCTGGGGCGTCTGCGTCCGCGAGCGCGGCCTCGCTTGGGAAGGTGGCCGCCCGTCGGCCAGTCGATCGTGCTCGTGACGTTGGGCGGCGCGTGTCTCGGCTATCCGGTGTTGCTGTGGCTGGATCCGTTGGCGATGTTCAGCGCGTTTCCGGGCGTGTGGCGCCGCCCGCTCAGCGTTGCCACGGCGCTGGCCGCCACAGGGCTGCCTGTTGTGCTGCTGATCAGCATCCTCGTGCCGAAGGCGTGGTGCCTGCGCCTCTGTCCGCTCGGGGGCATGCAGGACCTGCTCGCGGCGCCGGTGCGGCTATGGCGCGCCGGGCGCCGGCCGGATGCGGCTGCGTCGTCTTCGGACGTGTCCGAAGCGCCTGCGGACGGTCGGGCGCTGGCGCGGCGGGTCTTTCTCGGCATCGGTGTCGGCGGCGTGTGGGCGACCGCCGCGCAGGCAGCGCGCGGTGGATCGGTGCGGCCGCTGCGTCCGCCCGGTGCGCGGGATGAGGACCGGTTTGTCGGCCTCTGCGTGCGATGCGGCGCGTGCGCCCGCGCGTGCCCGGCCGGAATCATCCGGCCCGACCTGGGCGTCTCGGGCGCCGCCGGCCTCCTCACGCCCGTCGTCACGTTCGACCGCGACTACTGCCGCGAGGACTGCCGCGCGTGCAGTTCGGTGTGCCCGAGCGGGGCGATTGCGCGGCTGTCGCTGGAGGAGAAGCGGCGGCGGATCATGGGCCTGGCGCGGGTGGACCTGGCGGCCTGTCTGCTGGCGGGCGGCCAGGAGTGCGCCGCCTGCATCACGGCCTGCCCGTACGATGCCGTTACGCGAGCCACGTCTGACGACGGCTTCTTCGCGGAGCCCCGGGTGGACGCGGCCAAGTGTACCGGCTGCGGCGCGTGCGAGGCGGCGTGCCCGACGTCGCCGCTTAGAGCCATCCGGGTCGAACCGGCGCCGACCGCGTAAAGGAACCTTGCTGCGCCCGCCGATTGCTGGCATGATGGTGGACGAACGACGTGGTCCTGGAACGAAGGAGTTGTCCATGAGGCGGCGAATCATCGCAGCGGCGTGCCTTGGGGGTCTTGCCCTTATGCTGCCGGTCGGCGCCGCAGCGGCCAGGGAGGCGGGGCAGTACAAGAGGAATCATCAGAACCAGATCAAGAACCTGGTTGCCGGCAAGGCCGATGCGGCCGTCACGTTCTGCGAGGGGTTCCTGGAGAAGAAGCCGGACGACCTGGAGTCGCATTTCATTTTGGCGATGGCTTACGCGCAGCAGAAGGATATCGCCAAGGCGATGGCGCACGTCGAGAAGGCCGTGGCGGCCGGCTTGCCCTTCGCGCGGTTCCTGGCCGGACCGCGCGGCCTGCTCGCGCCGCTCGTCCGGAGCAACGCCTTCAAGGCATTCGCGAAGAAGCATCCGACGCCGCTCCTGCAGGGAGCCATCGTCGGCGGCGTGACAGACTCCTCCGCCCGCTTCTGGGTCCGCACGGCCGAGGAGGCCGAGGTGGAGGTGGCCGTCCAGCCGGTTTATACGCGGGAAGTGGTGTTGCCCGTGGTCGCCAAAGGCCGGACCTCGGCCGACGCCGACTACACCGCCGTCGTCGAGGTCGCGCACCTGGCGCCCGCAACGCCGTATCGGTACACCGTGTCCGTCGATGGTCAGGAGGTGCCGATTGGAATGCCCGTTTTCCGCACGTTTCCGAAGGCGGGGGCGGCGGCGAAGTTCGATGTTATCTTCGGCGGCGGGGCGGGCTTCACGCCCAAGTACGAACACATGTGGAATACTCTGGCCTCCCGCAAACCGGTGGCCATGCTCTGGCTCGGCGACAACATGTACAGCGACGCCCCCAAGATGCCCGAGATGCAGCGGTACTGCTACTACCGGCGGCAGTCGCGGCCGGAGTTCCGACGCTTCGTCGCCGCCACCGCCAACTACTCCATCTACGACGACCACGACTTCGGCACGAACGACTGCATCCCCGGCCCCGACATCGAAGACCCGCCGTGGAAGCGGGCCGTCTGGAACGTCTTCCGCCAGAACTGGGTCAACCCGTCCTACGGCGGCGG
>CAZIJC010000310.1:0-2849 GCA_964539385.1 uncultured Anaerolineales bacterium
GGCCAGCGGTAGGCGTTCGAGCCGGCGCCGGGCGAGACGGGGCCTTCCGGCAGCGTCTTCTGCCAGGCCAGGAGTTTCTCCGCAAGGCGCTCGACCACGTCGGGATGGGCGGCGGCCAGGTTGTCCACTTCCGACGGGTCGCGCGGGATGTCGTACAGTTCCACGCGGCTCCGGTCGGGGTTCATCAGCAGTTTCCACTTGCCCTCGCGCACCGCGAGCATCGGACACTTGTGGATCGTGTAGCCGGCGACCGGGAACCGCCACTGCCAGAAGATCGGCCTGGCGCGCGGGCGGGACTTGCCGAGGAGGATGTCCGCGGCGTCCTCGCCGTCGAGGCCGTGGCCCTCGGGCGCCGCCACGCCGGCAAGGCGGCACACCGTCGGCAGGAAGTCCACCGCCGTCAGGACCGACTCGGCCTCGATGCGTCCGGCGGGCACGTGCTTCGGCCAGCGGACGATGAAAGGCATCCGCACGCCGCCCTCGTACAGGCTGCGTTTGCGGCCGCGAAACGGTCCCGGCGAGCCCACGCCGCTGTGGACGGCGTTGCGGATGTGGATGTCCTCGGGGCCGTTGTCGCTCGAGAACAGAACGACCGTGTTGTCGGCCAGGCCGAGTTCGTCGAGCCGCGCGAGCAGCCGCCCGACGTCGCGGTCCAGCGCGGTGACGGTGCCGTAATAGATCTGGAGCGCGCCCTTGTACGGCAGTTTGCCGCCGGGCGCGAGGTTCCGGTACGGCTTCATGTCCTCGTCGGTCGGATGGAGCGTGGCGTGCGGCACGAGCGTCCAGAGGTTCACGAAGAACGGCTTGTCCTTGTTCGCCTCGATGAACCGGAGCGTCTCGTCCACGAACAGGCCGGTGGATTTGGCCCGGAAGTACGGGTCGCTCTGAAGCCCTTCGTAGCCGAGGCCGTTGGAGTTGCAGGTGCGGTGGTCGTCGATGCCGTAGGCGCCGGGGTCGGGCGCCCCGTCGCCGCTGCCGAGGTGCCACTTGCCGAAATGGGCCGTGGCGTAGCCGGCCTTCCGGAGGAGGCGCGTGACGGTCGGGACGTTCGCGTCGAGCCAGTCGGGCATGCCGCGCTGCGCGTTCTGGTCGTGCCGCGCAAGGTGCCCGTGGATACGGTGGCGGGCCGGGTAGTGGCCCGTCATGAAGGCGGTGCGGCTGGGCGAGCAGACGGCGGAGTTGACGTAGAACTGCGTGAAGAGCGTGCCCTGGCGGGCGAGGCGGTCGAGGTTCGGCGTCTTGATCCGCGGGTGCCCGTAGCAGCCCAGGTCGCCCCAACCGAGGTCGTCGCACAGGATGAAGAGGATGTTGGGGCGTTTCCTTTTCTCTTGCCCGAAGGCGAGGTGCGGCAGACCGGACGCTGCGGCGGCGCCTGCCGCTGCACTTCCGAGGCGCGAGAGGAACTGTCTGCGATTCATCGAAGGCTCCTTCCTGCGGGTTCAACTTGCCACGGTCGGGAACACCTCCCGCTGCTCCCGCAGCGGGCTCGAACGGCGGCGGGCTCGAACGGCAGCGGGCTCGGGCGGCGGCGGGCTCGGCTCACCGCTTGCTCCTTGTGCTGGCGTCGAACTTCGGATTGGGTTTGGTCGGCACGGGCGCCTTGACCGACTTGCGCCAGGCGAGGAGGCGCTGGTGCAGGGCGCGGGTCTTGTCGGGCATCGTCTTGGCCAGGTTCTTTGCTTCGCCGATGTCGTCTTTGAGGTTGTAAAGTTCGAGCCGCGAGTCCTCGAAGAACTCGATGAGTTTGAAGTCGCCCTGACGGATGGCCCCCGCCGGCGTGGTCCGCCACGTTCCCCTGCTGCCCTGGAGGTACGCGGGGAAGTGCCAGAAAATCGCGTCGCGTTTCAGCGCGGCGGTCTGCGTGAGGAGCGGGACGAGGCTCTCGCCGTCGAGGACCTGGCCGGCCTGTTTCTCGATGCCGGCGATCTCCAGAAGCGTCGGATAGAAGTCCAGGCCGATGACCGGCTCGTCGCAGCGGCTGCCGGGCTTCACGTTGCCGGGCCATCGGACGGTCATCGGTTCGCGGATGCCGCCCTCGTAGAGCATCCCTTTGCCGCCCTTCAGCGGTTTGTTCGAGGTGATCTCGCCGCCGCTGATTCCAAGTTCGCGGTAGCCGCCGACGCCACCGTTGTCGGAGAAGAAGATGACGACCGTGTCCTTGGCGAGGTTCAACTCGTCGAGTTTCGCCAGGAGGCGTCCGACGCCCTGGTCGACGCTCTCGATCATGGCGGCGTACTTGGGGTTGCCCTGGCCGTCGCTGGGTTCCTTCTTCTCGTATTTTTCGGTGAGTGCCTTCTTGGCCTGGATCGGCGTGTGGACGGCGTAGTGTGGCAGGTAGAGGAAGAACGGCCGGGCGCGGTTGGCCTCGATGAACTTCAGCGCCTCTTCGGTCAGGCGGTCCGTCAGGTACTCGCCCTTGGGACCGTCGGGCAGGTTCTTGTTGCGGTACGGGCTGAAGTAACCTCGCGGGCTGCCCGCCGTGTTGCCGGCCACGTTCACGTCGAACCCCTGGCCGACGGGGCCGAGTTCCGGATCGGCGCCCAGGTGCCACTTGCCCATGCTGGCGCTCGTGTAGCCGGCGCGTTTGAGCGATTCGGCCAGCGTGACGGTCTCGGCCGACAGCGTCGTGCGGTTCGGAATCGGGATGAGTTTGCGTCCTGCCGCCGGGCCGCGCTCAGAAGTGCTCACCGTGTAGACGCCGTGGCGCGGCCCGTACTGGCCGCTCATGAGGCACGCGCGGGTCGGCGCGCAGTTCGGCGCGTTGGCGTAGGCGTTTGTGAAGACCATGCCCTGGGCGGCCAGGCGGTCGATGTTCGGCGTTTCGTAGTATCGGCTGCCCATGAAGCCGA
>CAZIJC010000311.1:0-2838 GCA_964539385.1 uncultured Anaerolineales bacterium
AATTTTGCCCTCTCAAAAACCCCTCAAAAACGGAACAAAACCGAACAAAAACGGAACAAAACGGACACCAAAACCGCAAAAACCGATCAAAAACCAGCGCGTTTTGCCTTACCTATCTTAACATTCGAGCTCAAAAACCTCCCTCACGAGCCAGAAACGGGGTTCAGGGCCAAAAAAAACGCGCATTTGGGGGTTTCGGCAAGGTGAAAATTGACGTAAGTGTTATGGAGTCGGCGCTATGTAAGCCAACGGCAAGACCCCCATTCGGCTCCGCTGAGGGCAAGATCTCGGCTGCGCTCGCTCTCCGGCGACAGACGGCCGGCAAGTGCCGCCAAGACGACCTCGCCCCGGAGGGGGCCATTCTGTCTTGCACAGACGGAGCGTCACCGCTTTGCCGCGACTTGGGGGAAATGGCGGTTTACAGACTCTGCATCCGAGTCTATGCTAGCCGGGCACGAAGCGGTGCGGCATAACAGGCAAACGGGAGGGCCACCCCATGAACGCACGCAAGAGATTCATCGCCTGGCTCGCGGTCCTGTTGCTGTGTGTGGCTGCGGCAGGCTGCGCGCCCGGCAAGGCGATGGGCCGGCGATACGGGTCGGTCATCGGTATCAAGCCCGAGAACATCGCGGAGTACAAGCGTCTGCACGCCGCCGTCTGGCCGGAGGTGCTGACGAAACTCCAGGAGGTGAACGTCCGGAACTACTCGATCTACCTGGCCGAGGTGAAACCGGGCGAGTTCTACCTCTTCAGTTACTTCGAATACGCGGGCGACGACTTCAAGGCCGACATGGCCCGGATGGCAGCCGACCCCGACACCAAACGCTGGTGGAAGCACACCGACCCGCTCCAGGCGCCCGTTCCCACGCGCAAGGAAGGCGAGTGGTGGCACACCATCGAAGAGGTCTTCCACATGGACTAGCGGAAGGAGAAATGCGATGGACGCAGCACGAACAGCGGCGCTCGGTCTTCTTGTGGCCGCAGGCCTTGTTTTGCCCCTCGTGTCCGAATCCCGGGGGGCAGCCGCTCAGGAGACGGAGGATTTTCTGAAGGCGAGTCCCCAGGACCTGCGGTGGTGGCAAGAGGCGCGGTTCGGCCTGTTCATCCACTGGGGGCCCGTCAGTTTGAAGGGAACCGAGATCGGCTGGTCCCGTGGCGGGCAGCGCGGGCGCCGAAAGGGTCGCGGCCCGATTCCCGTCGAGGTGTACGATAACCTCTACCGGCAGTTCAACCCGACGAAGTTCAATGCCGCCCAGTGGGTCGGCATCGCCAAGGCCGCCGGCATGAAGTACCTCGTGTTTACGACCAAGCACCACGACGGGTTCTCGATGTTCGGCACCGAACTGACGGACTACAAGATCACGAACTCGCCTTTCCGGCGCGACGTGGTGGCGGAACTGGCGAAAGCCTGCCACGAAGGCGGCCTGCGGCTGGGGTTCTACTACTCGCCTCCCGACTGGCATCATCCGCACTACCGGACGGCGGACCACGCCCGTTACGTCGAGTTCCTGCACGGCCAACTGCGCGAACTGTGCACAAACTACGGCAAGGTGGACGTCATCTGGTTCGACGGTCTCGGCGGGAAGGCGGCGGACTGGGATTCACAGAACCTGTTCAAGACGATCCGGCGCCTTCAGCCCCACGTCCTCATCAACAACCGGGCGGGGCTGCCCGGCGACTTCGACACGCCGGAGCAGCGCATCGGCAAGTTCCAGATCGACCGCCCCTGGGAAACCTGCATGACCATCTGCCGCCAGTGGGCCTGGAAGCCCAACGATACGATGAAATCGCTCAAGCAGTGTCTCGATGCGCTCATCCGCTGCGCCGGCGGCGACGGCAACCTGCTCTTCAACGTCGGCCCCATGCCCACCGGCGAGATCGAACCGCGCCAGGTCGCCCGACTCAAGGAGATGGGCGCCTGGCTCGGCAAGTACGGCCAGAGCATCTACGGCACGCGGGGCGGCCCGTTCCGCCCGGGCGCGTGGGGGGCGAGCACGTACAAGGGCGACACGATTTACCTGCACGTTCTCGGCTGGCAGGGCGACTCGGTCACGCTCCCGCCCATTCCGAAGAAGATCGTCAGCCACTCCGTCATGACGGGCGGCGTGGCCGACGTCAAGCAGACGGCCGAGGCCATCGAGATCTCCGTCCCGGAGGCCCACCGGCAGGAACTCGACACCCTCGTGGTTCTCCGCCTCGACGGTCCGGCGGCCGGTATCAAGGTCGGCGCCCTCCGCTCCGGCTCCGTCGCTGCAAGCAAGAAGGCCGGGGCGTCGAACGTATACCGCAAGATGGCCGAATACGGCCCGGACAAGGCCCTGGACGACGACCCCGACACCCGTTGGGCCACCGACGCCGGCAGCCGTCAAGCCTGGCTGGAGGTGGACCTGGGAGAGACCGTCACCATCGGCCGCACGATGATCGACGAGTGCGTCGAGTGGGGCCGGCGTGTCCGCAGGTTCGAATTGCAGTACAGGGACGGCGATGCGTGGAAGACCGTTCTGGGGGGTGCCGGCATCGGCCGCCGCTACACGAAGGCGTTCCCCCCGGTCCGCGCTCGGCACGTGCGACTGAACCTCCTGGAGGCCACCGATGGCCCGACGATCTCGGAGTTTCAGTTGTTCACGTCCCGGTAAGGCGAGGGACAAGCGCATGACTGACATCCGGGCATGGTGCAGCATGTTGCTGGCGGTGCCGGCCTTTTGGGGCGCGAGCGCCGGCGCAGACGGCCAGAAACCGTGGGACATACTCACCGCCAAGCCGCAGGTCGTCCGGACGTGGCAGGACATGCGCTTCGGCCTGTTCATCTGCTGGGGGCCGGTGAGCCTGACCGGCAAG
>CAZIJC010000312.1:0-2836 GCA_964539385.1 uncultured Anaerolineales bacterium
GGACGACACCAGCCCGGTCGAGATCGAGGCCCACGCCCCGCCGGCCCATCCGGAGTGCTGCGCCATGTGGGGCTGGGTCGAACTGAAATACGCCGACGGCCTGACGTTCGTCATGGAGAGCACCGAGTGGGGCAAGCCGTACGACCGCAAACAGCCGCGAGGCGTCGGCCTGAGCGACCTCTCGGAAGCAGACCGCACGACGGTCGAGGCCATGCCCGACCCCGAACCGCTGGTGGACTTTCCGACGGCCATCCGCACGCGCCGGCGGCCCGGCGGGCACGCCGAGTCGTCGAACCGGGCGGCAACGATCCTGCACCTGGCCAACATCGCCATCCGCGTCGGACACAAGATACGCTACGACCCGGTCGCCGAACAGGTCGTCGGCGACGATGAGGCCAACCGGCTGGTCAACCCGCCGATGCGGGCACCGTGGCACCTGTAGTCCGAACCCGTTTACGAAAGGACACAACCATGGCACCTTCCGAGCAACTCAAGGCGCTCGTGGACCAGATGCCCGACCCCGACGGGCGCGGCCTGTACTGCACGGACATCGACAAGGCGAAGATCGAGACGGCCGTCGCCGAGATGCACAAAGGCGGCCGCGAGGCCGTCGTCGGCCTCATCGACATGCTTGTGGAGCCGCTCCAGGGCGACGACGTCCGGCCCGTCAAGGCCAAGTACGCGCTGCACTGCCTGGCGCTGGCCGTGTGCAACCTCGCCGACGACGGGCCCCGCAGCGAGTTTGCGCTGACACTGGCGTCGCAACTGGGCGGCGACCGGCCCAAGGCGGTCCAGGCGTACCTGGTTCAGGAACTCCAGACGGCCGGCGGCAAGGAGGTCGCGGCGGCGCTCGGCACACTCCTGGCCGACGACGTCCTGTGCGAACCTGCCGCCCAGGCCCTGGTCGCCATCGGCGACGGCGCCGCCGAACAACTGCGCGGCGCGCTCGCGAGGGCCGCAGGCACGTGCCGGCTGACAATCATCCAGAACCTCGGCGTGGTCCGCGACGCGGCCTCCGTCGCGGCGCTGCGAGAGGCCGTCGGCGACCCGGACGCCGGCATCCGCCTGGCCGCAGGATGGGCGCTGGCGAACATCGGCGACCAGGGGGCGGTCGATCTCCTCTTGCAGGCCGCCGGCGCCGCCAAAGGATGGGAACGCATCCAGATGACCAAGGCATGCCTGCTGCTGGCCGAGAAACTCCAGGCGGGTGGCAAACAGAGCGCCACGGCGAAGGCGTCGTCGGAGGAGGCCGGGAACGAGGGCGTCGGACAGGTTTTTAACGACGCCAACGGCGTAGCGGCAAGGCGCCGGGTGGACACGTAGCAGCATCCATAGAAGGACAAGATGGCATGCAGACGTACACACGACAGACGGCGCAAGGGCTGATGGCGACGGTTCTGTTGCTGGCGCTTCCGATGAGCATCCATGCATGGGCGCCCAATGCCGGGGATCGGGATGCGGCGATCACGAGCGGCCATCTTGATGCCTATGTGGCCACTCTTGGCAAATGGGTGAGTCAGAAAGTGCCCACGTCCATAACGAAGAAGAGCATCGATGCGCTGTTCAAGGATCCTGCATTCATGAGCGCTCTCATCGAGCGACGTTTCATCACGAGAGTGTGGGGGCCGCCGAATCTAGGCGACTGGGCAAAGGCGGACCCCAAGAACGCGACATTCGCGAGTTGGGTGATGAGCAACCCCGAGATCATGGATATGGCGCTGCTGACTCGGACCCCCTCTGTGGGATGGGCCCGGGTTGATGATAGTTGGAGCATTCACATCGCCGCCGTAAAGGCATGGCAGGAGATTTACTATGCAGATGCGGCGTCGAGGAAGGGTCTGTATTTGCGGATGGCCGTCGCATGCGCTCTTCGTCCTCCCGGAACGGGCAACCGCGGCGCCGGCGAGGCGAAGGAGCAGAGCAGTTGTCTTGACCGCTACATGCATTATCGCAAGGCGCATGCCGCAAAAGAACTGTTTCCCAGTTTCGATGATCTCGCGACGTGGGAACTGACACACGTGGTGTCGTCCCCCGCGTCCAATGCGGACCTGGCCTGGGGCCGAGAGGCGCTCAATACCTGGAATCCTGGTTTCAGGCGGAACGAGAATGTTGTCGCGATGGTGGGCCAGGTCTGGCGCCGGGGTTCGCAGGTCCCTTACCATGACTTCAGTTGCGTGGCGGCGGGTGGCGGCAAATGCGGGCCACGCTCCTCGTTTGGCGTGTTTATCAATCAGGCGTTCGGCATTCCTTCCATCGGGGTCGGCCAACCGGGCCATGCGGCGATTACGTTCCGTGATAGGAACGGCGACTGGCAGATGGCTCAGGGCCGCGGCTTTCACGTATCCAAGATCCAGGACCGGCACAAGATGTCGGGACCCGAGTTTGTCGCGATGACCAAGGAGCGAAAGACGCCCATCTTCGCGCGGACCGAACATCTGCGCTGGCTGGCGGGCACGCTTGAGAAACCGGACGGGGGCTACCTGCCGCCGGACAACAGACAGTATGCGAACCCGCGTGCAACAGCCGTCTATGCTCTGAGGACCGCGATGTCGGCGGTTTACGGCAATATCAAGGGCACCCCGTTCGAAAGAAGAAAGCCCGACAAGCGGTCAACCCTGAGAAAGTTCCAGTCGCCGATCTCGGAGGGCGATATGTATTTCGCCCGTGTGCGGGGTTATGTTTACCCGCCCCAGTCAGGCGACTACGTGTTCAGTATCACGGCCGACGACGCCGGGGACCTCTTCTTGAGTACCGACGATGAGCCCGGCAACAGGCAGTTCATCGTCTGCGTGACAGACTGGGCGGAGCCCACGGACTTCAGCAAGAAGTCGAAGCC
>CAZIJC010000313.1:0-2769 GCA_964539385.1 uncultured Anaerolineales bacterium
GTGTTCGACTTCGGGGCGGCGTGGGACTACCTGCACCCGCTGGATGCCGCCGATCCGGCCGTCTCGGACGACGATTTCCACACGACCTGGATGCAGCCCACCGGCTACGACGGCCCGGCGTTCGATAGTTCCGGGCCGGGGATTCTCGGATACGGCGACATCAATTACAGCCCGGGGGTGGCCACGGACATCGGCCGGCCTGACAGCGGTGACCGCTACACGGCCTACTTCCGTCGCGAGTTCACCCTGGCCGCCAACATGGTCAACGCAGGCCTTGAAATTCTCAGCGACGACGGCGCAGTCATCTACATCGACGGCGTCGAAGCGACCCGGAACAACTTCACCGGCGACGACACGTACTTCGAATTCGCCAACGGCTACACGTACCCGAACGGGGACAACACCGAAAACGTCACGCGAACGCTGACCATCGGGGCCTTGAGCGCCGGGACCCATACGATGGCGGTGTCGGTGCACCAGTGCAGCACCACGAGTTCGGACCTGGGATTCGGCCTGCGTCTGTTCGGCCAGCCCGACGGCGGGCTCGGCAGCGCGCTGGAGCGCGGCGGCAACGCCGACGCCAATACGGCTGCGGACTTCGCTGCCACCGCCACGCCGACCCCGGGCACCCAGAACGCCGGCATGACGGTGCCGTTCGGAGCGACCACCCCGGTGGTGACGGGCTTGGGGTTCAGCGGCGGCCACTTCGATGACCACGTCCAAACGGACGTGGCCGGCGCGATGCTCGGCACGAACGCCTCGCTCTGGACGCGTATCGAGTTCCAGGCGTCCGACCTCTCGGCCCACAATATCCTGACCCTTCGCGTGCAGTACGACGACGGGTTCGTGGCGTATCTGAACGGCGTCAAGATTGCCGAGCGCAACGCCCCGGCGTCGCCGGCCTGGAACTCGACCGCCACGGGCGAGCACCCGGACCCCGACGCGGTCGTCTTCGAGCGGATCGATGTTTCCGACCACCTGGGCGACCTCCTCGTCGGCGACAACGTCCTGGCCATCCACGGGCTGAACCTCGCGCCCGGGGACCCCGACTTCCTTATCTCGGCCGAACTCGAGGCCGCCAGCAGTGCCTTCGACCCGAACCTTCTCGACCTCCTGGGCGGCCTGCGCGTGAGCGAGATCATGTACCATCACCCCGCGGGCAAGCAGTTCGATTTCCTCGAACTCACAAACGCCGGCGACCAGACCATCGACCTGGCGGGCGTCCGCATCGACGGCGGCATCGAGTACACCTTCACCGGCGGGACGCTCGCCGCAGGCGAGTCCATCGTCGTCGTGGACGATCCGGACGCCTTCGAGGCGTGGTACGGCTCCGGCATCAACGTCGCCGGCCGGTACGCCGGCAGCCTGTCGAACGGCGGCGAGGAACTCATCCTGCGGCTGCCCGAACCGTACGACGCGGCGGTGCTGCGGTTCGAGTACAGCGATTCATGGTTTGGCGCCAAGACCGACGGTGACGGCCTGAGCCTGGTGATTATCGACGCGTCCCGCCCCCGCCGCACGTGGGACGACCGCCGGTCGTGGCGAACGTCGGGCACCGTCGACCCGCACTCGATCGTTATCAACGAGGTCCTCGCGCACCAGGACACCGACCCGCCCGGCGACTGGATCGAGATCACCAACCACTACGACGAGCCCGTCGACCTGGCCGGCTGGTTCCTCAGCGACGACGGGGCCGACCTCACGAAGTACGAGATCACCGCGGCGGCCGTCGGCGACACGATCCTGGAGCCCGGCCAGTACATGGTCTTCACCGAAGCGCAGCATTTCGGCGAGTTTGCCACCGACCCGGGCAAGCACACCTGGTTCGCCCTCAGCGAACACGGTGACCAGGTGTGGCTCTCATCCGGGTCCGGCGGCGTCCTGGGCACGTACCGCGAGACCGTCGGATTCGGCGCGAGCGACAACGGCGTCAGCCTCGGCCGGCACATCACCAGTATCGGTGAGGAACACTTCGTCGCCATGACCAAGCGGACCATGGCGGCCGGCAACGCCGATCCGAAGGTCGGCCCCGTCGTCATCAGCGAGGTGATGTATCACCCCGAGGACGGCCAGGACGAGTTCATCGAACTCTACAACACCAGCGCCGCCGACGTCCCGCTCTACGACCCGGCCAACCCGGATAACACGTGGAAGTTCACGGCTGGCGTCACGTTCGCGTTCCCGACGGGCGTGACGCTTGCAGCCGGCGACTACCTGCTGGTCACCAGGATGGACCCGGCCGCGTTCCGCGCCGAGTTCGGTATCGACCCCTCCGTCCGGATCTACGGGCCGTTCGAGGACGGTACGGCACTGGCGAACGACGGCGAGACGATCGAGGTGTCAATGCCGGGCGGCACCGAAATGGTCGAGGTGGAGCCGGGCGTCTGGCAGGAGGTCCTGCGGTTCATCCACGTCGACTCGGTGAGGTACAGCGACGGAGACGAGCCCGGTGACACGTGGCCGAACGAACCCGACGGCAACGGGCCGTCGCTGGAACGGGTGGCGCTCGGCGATTACGGCAACGACGTGGCCAACTGGACGGCCAGCCCGGCCGACGGCGGGTCGCCCGGTGAGGACAACTCCACCGCCCCGCCGCGTGTCACGGCCGTCGTCCTGAACCCCGACGAGGGCCGCACCATCCGCGGCGTGAGCACGATCGACCCCAGCGCCCTGGGCATCGAGACCGTCAGGGTCACCTTCAACGAGGAGGTGACGTTCGCGGCCGGCGACGTGACGGCCGATAAGGTCGAGTTCGACGATGAGGGCAAC
>CAZIJC010000314.1:0-2763 GCA_964539385.1 uncultured Anaerolineales bacterium
CATCTTCGAGAAGGACAAGGCGAAGGCGATGCGCGAGGTCTACCGCGTCCTGCGCACGGGCGGCGCGGCCCTGGTGGGCGGCAAGTTCCTCGGCATACCCGACCATCGCAAGGTCTCGAGCGAGACGCTGCGCCGGGCCGCCGCCGCGACGGGCATTCCATCAATCCGCGTCTACGACGACATGGGCCAGTGGGTCGAGATCCGCAAGGGGATCAAGGACCGCGGCTTCCGGAACTAGAGCAGTGTCACAGGTTCGAGGCATCCTCGGCCTGGTCGCCCGGCGCGGCCCTGCCGCGCTTCGAGCCGAAGAACTCCGACAGCACCGCCCCGCAAGGCTCGGCCAGCACGCCGGCGGTCACCTCGACGCGGTGGTTGAGGCGCTCGTCATCGAGCAGGCGGAAGATCGACTCGACCGCCCCCGCCTTCGGGTCGGCGGCGCCGTAGACCAGGCGGTCGATCCGCGCCAGGACCATCGCCCCGGCACACATGGCGCACGGTTCGAGTGTGACGTAGAGCGTGGCCCCGCCGAGTCGCCACGAGGTGAGTGCCTCGGCCGCCTGCGTGATGGCGATCATCTCGGCGTGGGCCGTGGGGTCGTGGAGCATCTCGCGCTGGTTGTGTGCGCGGCCGATGATGCGCCCCCCGTGGACGATGACGCAGCCGACGGGCACCTCGTCGCGGGCGAGCGCGGCTTCGGCGGCGCGCAAGGCCTCACGCATCCACCGCTCGTCCTCTCGCCACGTTTGTCCAAGGTCCTGCATGATGGCTTCTCTCTTTCGTAGGCGGCGGCCCGTCCGACGGCGGCATTACCCGGCCGGCGTCAGTTTGACGTTGTCGATGGCGAACGCGGTCTCGGCATCGGCAAGGCTGATGAAGCCAAGCCACTCGAGGCGGGTGAACTTCGGCGACCGAAACGGAAGCCGTTTGAACGCCCGAGGGCCTTCGCCGGGCAGTGTCAACGTGAGATCGTACGTTGCGCTTGACCCCTTGCCCAGGCCGCAGCCGATCTCGATGCGGAACCATTTGCCCGTCGGCACGGTGGCCAGCGGTTTCCCGCCCGCAGCGAGTTGGCCGTCCGGGCCGATGCGTAGGGTCGGCCCCACGCGATACGGCTGTGCGGCGTCGCGCCATTCGTGTGCGACGTCGGCGCCGGGTTCAAGGCGGATGTCAAAGCCGAGCGTCACCTTCCCCCGGCTCATGTGCGGCTGGTAAAACAGGTGCGGGTTCCACACGTGCTTCAGGCCGGCGGCGTCGGTCACCTTGAGGCTGCGCTTGCCGGCGGCCGCCGTCTCGTCGGTAACCCGGATGGCGTCGCCCTTGCCTTCCTCGAAAACTTGCGCCAGGGCGGGCCGCGCGCCAACCGGCGTTCTCTCGAAACCGTCGTCCACCGGCACGGGCCTCGGCGGCGGCGGAGGCGGGGGCAGAACGGTCGGCGGGAACGTGCAGCGCTTCGGCAGGTTCACCCATTCCGGCAGGCCCACCAGGCCGACCGTGCTTGTGTCGATCGGCTTGATGCCGAGGCCGAGCGCCGGCGAGTCCGGCCGCAGCCCGAAGTTGAAACGCCCCGCATCCACGAACTTCGGGTCGGCCACGATGCTGTGGCGGTCCATCCCCTTCGCCTGCCAGTCCTCGAACGTCTCACCGTAGAACAGCAGTTCCTTGCCGTCGGCCCGCCAGAAACAGTTGTGATCCCACTTGCTCTTGGTGTCGTTGCGGCCGCCGTCGTTGTGGAACAGGTCGCCCTGGGTCAGGTAGATGATGTTCCGCTCGAAGCGCGTGGGCGGCTCGCGAATCCACGTGTACCGCCACGCGGCGGTCCGCGCGCTGAGGGCAAAGATGTTGTTCCGCACGACGTTGGCCGGGTGGCCCGTGTTCATGATGCCGCCCGTCAGCGTGTGGTAGACCACGTTGTTCTCGACGAGCATCCCGTTCGAGCCCTGGTCGAAGTAGATGCCCCACGCCATCGCCGGCTTGCCCATGTAGGGCCAGATGTCGTGGAAGACGTTGTTGCGGATGACGGTGCCCGTCTGCGTGCCGAGCGTGTAGATGCCGCCGGCGTCGCTCAGCACGCCGCGCACCACGTGATGCACGTGGTTGTGCTCGATACGGTTGTGGTGCGTCCGGTTGGGCGCTTCGTTCCAGTTCCAGCCCACGCTCATGCCGGAGTAGTTGAAACTGTGGATCTCGTTGTGCGACACCACGTTGTGGCTGCTCTGTGCCAGCCAGAGCCCCACGCCCGCGGGGTAGACGTGCCCGCCGTCGTGGATGTAGTTGTTGTGGACGAGGTTGCGGCAGGCCTCGGCGGCGTCGGTCTTGGCCATCGTGGCCGACCCGATGCGAACGCCCCCGGCGCCCAGGTCGTGGATGTGGTTGCCCACGATGCGGCAGTCTTTCGAGCCTCGACCGAGCCACACGCCGTACGTGCCGACGTGGGCAATCTCGCACTCTTCCACGACGCAGTGACGGGCCCCCTCGGCCGAGACAACCGCGCCGATGGTGACCGCCGCCTGCGGGTCGCCGTAACCCTTCTCGCCGAGCGTCCAGTCCGCGTGCTGGAACGAGAGCCCCACCACGCGAACGTGATCGACGAGGCGCCCTTTGTCAGGATCGCCCTGGAACCGCACGAGTTCCGTCAGGTGCGGGGCCACGACTTCGGCCCTGGTCATGTCCTCGCCGGCGTGCGGCCAATAGGACAGCGTGCCGGTCCGCCTGTCGAGGTACCACTCCCCGGGCTCATCGAGCAGGTCGGCGGCGTTCTCCACG
>CAZIJC010000315.1:0-2762 GCA_964539385.1 uncultured Anaerolineales bacterium
CACCGTGGGAAAGCCCACCGCATTGGCGAGGAGCGAGAGCACCTCGGCCTGATACGTGCCGACCGTCTGCCCGGCCTTGTCGAAGACCAGAATCTGCATCGGGCCCTGGAACAGGACCGTGGGCTCGCCGGGATAGGAGGTGACGAGCGCGGTCAGCGAGGCGTCGCACGTGATGAGTTCGTCGGCCCCCTGGTCCTCCCGCACAATGTTCTGGAAGCCGAACAGGTGCACGTCGAATCCCTGAACCACGCCGCCGTAATTCAGAAGTTGCGTGTTCGGGTCGGAGGCCCATACCCCCGCGACCGGGGGCAGCCCCGGGTCGGGAACAGCCAAACCCGCCCCGGCCTCCGGCGTCCAGACCGCCCCGCTCGCAAGCAGGCCCAGCGCGGCCACCCACACCAGTCCGAATCGGCCAATCGCGTTTCGCATGAGACAACCCCTTCCTTCGTGCTCATCGACTCAGCCCGACGCCACACTCCCCACACACTGCGCCCACGCAGCGCCGAAGTGAGTCAGAACCCTCCACGGCCTCTGAAAGAGGCCGTTCCCCGGGCACAGCGACCCCACAGTATACCCCAAGAATCGCCAAAAAGCAAACGACTTGCCGCCAGAACCTGGGAAACACCCCAGATATCGTACCGCGACGCCCGGCACATACAACATCTTCTCCAGCATCGGTGATGTCCCTGGACGGGATGAGGCTTGCGAACTGCGGGGCAACACGAACACAGCAAGGGCCTCGCTCGCCCCCCCTCCTCCCCGCGTCCGCCCGGGCCTCGCTCACACTGTGTGCTCTCCCTCTTCCCTTCGGCCTTGCCTGGGGGGAGGGGTGGGATTAGGATGCGAATCAACGATTGGTTCTCCCATAGAACTTGGTGCAAGAACCGAGAAGGGGGGCGCCATGCGCCACAGGGGACTATGGGTGGGTGGCGGCGTGCTCTTCCTCGTGTTGGCCACGCTTGGCGCAGAAATGGTGATTGTCGAACGACGAAGGCGCATGGTGCAGCGGGCCCCGGACCGCGTATCCGGCCTAGGCCGCCTCGTTGCAGTACGGGCGATCTCGCTCAACGAGCGGCCCGAGGCGGCGGCGGCAAGAACAGATTTGTTCGCTTCTCGGAACTCGAGAAGTGGACCGACAAGCAGAGGAGACCCCCGAAATGAGAATGAATGAGAAGGCAACCATTGTCGTTGGTTTACTGCTTCTGAGCAGCTCCGTTTGTGCGCTCGGTGCTGAGAAGGCAAAGGGGCCGGTCAAGGTCTTTCTGCTGATGGGCCAGTCCAATATGAACGGCCGGGGGAATATCGATGTCTTGAAGAACAAACTGACCAAAGATCTTCCCGATACGTACCCGCCTTCGCTCGTGGAAATGCGCGACGATGTCTGGATTACGGGGGCCAACGGCAACGGGATATCCAACCAGATGAGCAACGTCCGCCTGGAGCCCGGCTTCGCACAGTTCGCCTACTTTGGGCCGGAGTTGGCATTCGGCCACGCCATGGGAGACCATTTCGACGAAAAGGTCCTGCTGATCAAGATCTTCGGCGGCGGAACGCCGTTAGCCACGCATTGGACATCCCCAACTGCCGCCACGCGCACGAAGCGGCAAGGCCCTCTCAAAGGGCGCAGGGCCGGTTTCCAGGCGGCTTTCTATAAGACGAAGAACGCGCTCGATAACCTCGCGACGTTGATAGAAGGCTATGACTCTAAACAGGGTTACCAGATCATGGGCGTCGTGTGGGTCCACGGCAATGCCGACGGCGGCAGGCACGCAACGGAGTACGAAGACAACCTGACGGATTTCATCACGGATCTCCGGGCGCTGTTCGGCCTTCCCGACCTTCCCTTCATCGCCGTTGAGAGTCTCTCCAGCAGGGCCCCGGGCAGTGCATTCAAGAATGCAGCGGATCGCGTCAACCAACAGGCCGGCAACACGCAGGCCGCTGCCATTTGCGCCAAGTCCAGGATCGATCTCAAAGGCGATGAGGCCTATTCCACTTACAATGCCTCCGGAGACGGAACCCATTGGCGGCATAACGCTCGGGCCTATCTGGACGTCGGGTATTGGTCGGCCGAGTTGATGAAACCGATGCTGGCCAAGACCGCCAATCATGCGACGGACCCGAAGGTGCAGGAGACCCTCAAGAGGTACGACCGGCTGTTCAAGGAGGGCAATGCGGCCAACAAAGATCCGGTCTATGAAGCCGCGGTGAAAAAACGTGCAGGCAAGGCGCCGATGAAGACAGCGGGAGGGAACAATATAAGGTAGATGAGGCGAAGACAATCCCTCCTCCCAGCTAACCCGGGTGAACGGAAGATTCGCATCGGGCGTCGTTTCCCGCGTAGCCCCGTCACCGTCGCGGAGCACCTGCAACCGCTTGACAAGCGCTGCCCCGGCAGGCAGCATGGGGTCGAAACGTCGTCTCGGTTCATGGTTTCCCTTCTTCCGGAAAGGAGCGATCTTATGATGCGTCTCCGATGGATTCTGGGCTTGGCGGCCTTGGGCGTCTTCGCCGGTGTCGGCTCAGCCAACGTCCCTGAATCCGCCTTCAACAAGGACCCGTGGCCTGCAGCGAAGGAAGGGCCGGTGAAGGTGTTCATCCTGGCCGGCCAGTCGAACATGCAGGGCCATGCCGCGCTGCGCACGCTGGAGTACCTGATCTACAACGAGGAGACGGCCGCAGAGTACCAGCAGTGGAAGGATCGCTACGGCGATTGGGTCGAGCGCCGCGACGTGTGGGTGTGGACGACCGACGGCGAGCGC
>CAZIJC010000316.1:0-2713 GCA_964539385.1 uncultured Anaerolineales bacterium
GGCAGCACGACCTGAAGGACCAGGTCGAGGCCGACCGGTACCTCGCCTCCAAGGATGCGGTGCGAAAGGGCCGGGGCTTTCGCCTGACGAAGTTCGTGCCGCCGGGAGCATAGGCTTGTTCAACTGGCTCAAGAGAATCCGTTCTTCATCGACACCCGCTCGCGTGAGCGACCGGCAGGGCCTCCTCTTTCGTTTCCTGCGCGGCCGGTACGATGCAGCCACCACGACCGACGAGAACCGCCGGCACTGGGCGAATGCCGACGGCCTCTCGGCCGACGTCGCCAACAGCCCGCAGATTCGACGGACGCTACGGAACCGCTCCCGCTACGAGGTCGCCAACAACTCCTACGCCCGGGGCATCGTCCTGACGCTCGCGAACGACCTGGTCGGGACCGGCCCGCGCCTCCAGATGTTGACCGACGACCCGGAAGCCAACCGGCAGATCGAACGCGAGTTCGCCGAGTGGTCGAGGGCCGTGGGCCTCGCCGAAAAACTCCGTACGATGCGGATGGCCCGGGCCGAGGACGGCGAGACGTTCGCCATGCTCGTCTCGAACGACGCACTCGGGTCCTCCGTGAAACTCGACCTGCGCCTCATCGAGGCCGACCAGGTCACCACGCCGGACCTGAAGCCCGACGCGAAGGGCGCCGTGGACGGCATCGTGTTCGACCGGTTCGGCAATCCGCGTGAGTACCACGTCCTCAAGGCACATCCGGGGAGCAAACAGGCCGGACTCGGGATGAAGTACGACCGGGTCCCTGCCGAATCGATGATTCACTGGTTCCGGGCAGACCGGCCGGGCCAGTCGCGCGGTATCCCGGATATCATGCCCGCCCTGCCCCTCTTTGCCCAACTGCGCCGGTTCACCCTGGCCGTCATCGCGTCCGCCGAGACCGCCGCCGAGTTCGCCGGCGTCCTCTACACCGACGCGCCGCCGAACGGCGAGGCCGACCCCATCGAGCCGATGGACGCCATCGAACTCGAACAGCGGATGCTCATGACGATGCCGGGCGGGTGGAAGATGGCCCAGGTCCACGCCGAACAGCCGGCGACGACCTACGCGGAGTTCAAGAACCAGATCCTGAACGAGATCGCCCGCTGCCTGAACATGCCGTTCAACGTCGCGGCCGGGAACTCGTCGGGTTACAACTACGCCTCGGGCCGCCTCGACCACCAGACGTATTTCAAGTCCATCCGCGTGGAACAGGCCCATCTCGGCGCGGTCGCCCTCGACCGGATTCTGGATGCCTGGATGGGGGAGGCGGTCCGCGCGTTTGGTCTTCTTCCGCTCCGCCTCGTGACCCATTGGCCGCACCAATGGTTCTGGGACGGCTACGAGCACGTGGACCCCGCGAAGGAGGCGAAAGCCCAGACGACCCGCCTGGCGAACCACACGACCACGCTGGCGATTGAGTACGCGAAGGCGGGCCTGGACTGGGAAGAGCAGCTCCGGCAACGGGCCAAGGAGAAGGAACTGATGCGGGAACTCGGCCTGACGGAACCCGAGGCCGAACCCGTGGCAGAAAAGGACGACGAGGATGAGCCGGAAACGAACCGTGAAGCTGCCTGAGTCGGTACCGACGACTTTCGAGATCTGCGGCGAGGCGGGTGCACTGGCCATCGAGGCCGCCGCCGAGGAAGGTCAGCAACTGCGGCGGTTCACGATGACAGCCTACACCGGCGGCGAAATGGTCCTGGCGGGGTGGCCGTACCCGGTGGTCGTGGACCTGAAGGGTCTGAAGATCCCGAAACAGTCGCGGCCGATCCTCAAGGACCACAACCGCAGCCTGATCGTGGGTCACACGGACAAGATCACCAAGACCGACACCACGCTCGAGGTCACGGGCGTGATCAGCGGCGCCGGGCGCGTGGCCCAGGAGGTGGTCCAGTCGAGCGAGAACGGTTTTCCCTGGCAGGCGTCGGTCGGTGCCCGGGCCGAGAAGGTCGTGTTCGTGCCGGAGGGTAAGACGGCACGGGCGAACGGCCGCGAGTTCACCGGCCCGGTCTACATCGCCCGGCGTGCGACGCTCGGCGAGATGAGTTTCGTGGCATTGGGAGCGGACGAGGACACGAGTGCAAGGGTGGCCGCCCAGGCGGCCCGACAGAACACGGAGGTGTTTGCGATGAACTTCGAACAGTGGGTGGAAGCACAGGGCTTCACGCTGGCGGACCTGTCGGAGAAACAGGCCGAGAACCTGAAGGCCACGTACGAGGCCATCGAGGCGAGTCAGGCCGGCGGCGAAGGTGACGATGGCGGCGAGGGCAGCGGGGAGCCGCCTCCGGCCGACCCGGACGGGGCCGACGACCCGCAGGTCACGCAAGCCGCGCCAAGCGCGGTGGAGGCGAAAGCCGCCGTCGAGAACCTGCGGGCGGAACTGGCCGCCGAGACGAAGCGCGTGGGCGCGATCCGCAAGACCTGCGCCGGCAGGCATCCGGAGATCGAGGCGAAGGCCATCGAGGAAGGATGGGACGAGACGAAGACCGAACTGGAGGTCCTTCGGGCCTCGCGTCCCAAGGCCCCGGCAGCACACGTACCGGAGGGCGGTGTCAACAGCACGGTCCTGGAGGCGGCGTGCATGCTCACGGCCGGCCTCTCGGACGTGGAGAACCTGTTCGAGGAACCGACGCTCGACGCTGCAAGCAAGCGGTTCCGCGGCGGCATCGGACTCCAGGAACTCCTGCTGGAGGCGGCCTGGGCCAACGGGTACACGGG
>CAZIJC010000317.1:0-2712 GCA_964539385.1 uncultured Anaerolineales bacterium
AGGCCATCGCGCCATCCTTATCTTGGTCCAGCACGTGAAATATCCGGGTTAGGGTGCTTGGTCACCTTAGGCGGCGGCAGCCAGCCTGACAGCCCTCGCTGCTAGTGCTCCGTTACTCCTCAAATGACGGATAGAGTCTTTTCAGTTTGATTCGGGCATCGTCGGTGGTGAATTGCCAGTCTGCGGTGGTGCCTGCTTGGTTGCGATCGGTTTCCCACGCAGCGACTTCGCGTTTCAGTCGTTGCGTGTCCTCGATGCGCTGGTCCAAGCACTGGCGGCCCAGGATGCCCAGTTCGATCTCGGCCATGTCCAGCCAACTGCCGTGCTTCGGCGTGTAATGAATCTCCAAGCGGTCTGCGATCCGTTTCGCCTCGACCGGCTCGAACGCCGCGTACAGCGAGGCCGGCGTATGCGTGTTCAGGTTGTCCATCACCAGAATCACCCGCTCGGCCTCTGGATAGATCCGGTCCACCACCTCACGCACACAGCCGGCCCAGTCGATCTTGGTCCGACGCGCGGTCACCTTCACACGCCGCCGGCCCGCCAGCGGCTCGAACAGCATGAACAGGTTGGCCACCCCATTGCGGCGATATTCATAATCGCAGGCGGGCCGGCCGGCCCGGTGACGTCAGCGTCGGCGTTCGCGTCTCGCCGATCAATTGCTTGCTCGTCTCGTCCAGGCACACCACCGGCCGCCGGGCGTCATACGGCCGTTTGTACACGTCCAGCACGTCCTCCATCTTCCAGACGAACTCGGCGTTGGCCTTCGGGGGAATGCACCACCCCTTCCTCAGCCAAGGCTTAAGTTCGTTTTTTTTAGCGTCCGGCGAACCGTCTGATACGAGAGGCTCTCGACGTAGTCCAACGCCACCATCTGGTCGGCCAACAGCCGCAACGTCCAGCGGGCACGGCCTTGCGGGGCTTCGCTGCACGCCAACGCGATCAGATGGGCTTCCCCGTCCCCGTCGAGTTTCCGTGGATAGACGCGACGGGGCTTGCGTCGCCCCAAGGCTGCCTCCAGGCTCTCCTGGACGAGGCGTTTGCGGACCCGCTCGACCGTCGCCCTCCCCACCTCCAGGGCCTCGGCGATCTCGGCATCGGCCCAGCCCGGTCCGGCCTTACTACTGTCGGCCTTCAACAGGATTCTTGCGTGGGTCAGCTTCCGCGCCGACCCCTTGCCCGAGGCGATCAACGCCTGCAACCTCTCTCGCTCTTCGGCGACCAACTCCACAATGTACTTCTTCTTCATCTCCGGTCTCCTTGCCTTTGGGTCCTCTATTCCCATCGGCAAAGAAACCCCATGATATCCATCGTATCACGCGTAACGGAGCAGTAGGTTGCCTCTCCTCGCTTAGGGAGTCAGTGGCGGGGGACGGCCTGCCGCAGCGGGTAGATGTCATCGGTCCCCGTGGCACGCTCGCATTCCTTCGCGGTCGCCTTCGCGCCCAACTCCGGCAGCCGCGCCAGTGCCGACCGCTCGTCCTCGATGAACGTGTGCGCGAGAGCGGTCGCCACGGCGCCCAGTCCATACGGACCCGTACCGGGCCAGGGGCGCCCAGCCAGGGTGGTCCATCGTCAGCGTGGGGCCTGAGTGGCGGGCCAGGCTCTTCGCCACGGCCGGGGCGTTATCCGCGCAGTCTCTGGACTTGCGACGTGAGTTCCTTGGACACGCCCACCTTGCCGCCGCGTCGGATCATCTCTCGCAGGGGGGTGAGGTCCTTGACGCCGTCGCAGCCGCCCAGGTGGATTCTTTCGAGCCGCTTCAGGTTCGCGAGCGGCCCGAGGTCGGTGACCTGCTTGCATTGCGAGAGGTCGAGTTCCACGAGTTCCGTCAGCGAGGCAAGCGGCGCGAGGTCCGAGACGCCGGTTCGCGGCAGACCCAGCACGTTGAGTTTCGCCAGTTTCGTAAGCGGCGCGAGATCGCTGACGTCCTTGGAGCCGTGGATCTTCAGCATCGCAAGCCGGCGCGCCCCGGCCAGCGAGCCGAGGTCCGACAACTTGCCGCACCCCCACACCTTGAGCCCCCGCAGGGCGGGCGCCTGGGCCAGCGGCGCAAGGTCGGTCAGTTCGTCGAACCCGCTCAGCCGGACGTACGTGAGTTTCGTAAGACGCGCCAAGGGCCGAAGGTCCGACGTGCCCCCCCGGCGCGTCAGACGCAGCGACGTGACGGCGCTGAACTCGCCGAGCGGGCCCAGGTCCGCCAGTTTCTTGAAGTACAGCGCCAGGGCGGCCACGCCGCGCTGCTTCGACAGGCAAGCGAAGTCCGGAAGGTCGCCCGTTACGGCCAGGGCGATGTCGCCTCCGCGCGGCAGCGGCGGCAGCGACGTCAACTGGCTGATGTGGCAGATGACGGCGAAACCGCGCGACCCGAGGTCCAGTTCACGCTTCAGCACCGCCAGGTGGTCGGTCGTGCGCACGCTGATCCAGGCGGGTTGCTCCGGACCGCCGTCGATGCTGAGCGTATAGTGCGTCTCCCGGCGCTCAAACCGAAGCGTGGACCCGCCTCGGTAGGGCACGGCAAGGTAACAACTGTGCGGCAGCCACTCGCCCGGCGCAACCAGGCGAGGCATCGGCTGATTGCGTCCGTACCCGACCGACACCCGCGCCACACCCTCCTCAGCGGTTGCCGGGGCGCTGGCGGCGGCCACCATCAGAACAGATGCCAGGAAGACACTCACCCAACGTGCGAGGCTGCGCATGCGGCACCTCCTG
>CAZIJC010000318.1:0-2600 GCA_964539385.1 uncultured Anaerolineales bacterium
TTCACCGATCCGAAGGCGTGGAAACTCGGCGAGGCCGGCGGCCGCAAGGGACTCGCCTACGACAACTCCGCCAAGTACAGCCCCAAGGTCCGCTCGCCGCGAATCATCGGCCTCATCAAGGCCCTGAAGGTCAAGGACTTCGTCCTGGACGTCGACATCTGCCAGACCGGCAAGGAGTACGGCCATCGCGACGGGTGCCTGTTCTACGGCTTCACGAACCCGTCGAACTTCTACTACACGCACATCGCCACCAAGGCCGACCCGCACGCCCACAACATCTTTCTGGTCAAAGACAAGCCGCGAACCGCCATCGCCACCAAGACCACCAAGGGCGTCAAGTGGGGAAGCACCTGGCACAAGGTGCGGCTGGTCCGCAGCGCCGGCGACGGCGCCATCCGCGTCTTTTTCGATGACATGACCACCCCCCTCATGGAAGCCGCCGACACCAACTTCGACTGGGGCTGGGTCGGCTTCGGCACCTTCGACGACCAGGGCGTCGTCACCGCCATCCGCCTGTGGGCCGCTGAGGTGAAGAAAGAGGACTGCCCCTTCTTTAAGGGCAAGTAGGCCGCGGCGCGCCGCGGCGCCTGTCATTGCCGTCTGTCGCCTGAGCAAGTAGGCCGCGGCGCGCCGCGGCGCTGGACCTTCAGCCCGGCCGCCGGGCCTACCGGTTCTGGCCCATCGGCGACGGCTACGCCCGAAGCGCTTCGAGACCAGCGTTGACCTTCCGCATAGAAGTGCTATGATGATACCGGGTTTCTCCTGGAGAGTGTTCCGCGGTTTCTGCAAGGAGGATTGCAATGTTGCTCGAACGCAAGTCGCGCGGGCGAAGAGGTCAACCCGGCCGGTGGAAGGCTCCGCGATGGGGCCGTTTGCTCCTGTCTCTATTCTTCGTGACGCTCGTCACGATATCGCTGGCCTCTGCCGACGACAAGCGACAGCCAGCAGGCACTGCGGCGGCGGCTCAGGCCGGAGAGGCAGAGAAGACCCGGCGCGAATCCGCTACGGTCGCCGCGGCCAAGCCGAAGAACCGGGCGCAGTCACTTGGCGCCATACTTTCCCGTCTCGGCCTGGGCGAGGGCTCGGTGGTCGCCGATGTCGGCGCCGGCCGGGGGGTGGATACATGGGTTTTTGCGAAGATGGTGGGCAAAACGGGGACCGTCTTCTCCGAGGAGATCTTTGAGAACAACGTCAAGGCGATAAAAAAGGGGGCCGAGCAAAAGGGGCTTTCCCAAGTCCGGCCGGTGCTGGGCCGCAGCGACGATCCGTGCCTGCCCGCCGATTCCGTCGACGTGGTCTACATGCACTACGTCTACCACCACATGGCCAAGCCGCGGCCGATGCTGCGGGGCATATGGCGCTGTCTGAAACCGGGGGGCCACTTCGTCGTGGTAGACCGCCATCGCGGTACGTTGCGCGACTGGGTCGAACGGTCTCGCCGCGAGAAGAAGCACTTCTTCATCGCCGAGACCACGATCGTCCGGGAAGCGAGGGAGGAAGGTTTCGCCTTCGTCGACTGCCCCGACGACTGCTGGCACGAGAAGGAGCCCTTTGTCGCTATCTTCCAGCGCCCGAAGGCACTCAAGGCCCCCGGCCGCGACCCGGATGCGTTTCTCCCCCTTCCGATCGAGCGGGCTTCCCGCCTCTTCCTTCCGCTCAGGGGGAAGTACGAGCGGCCGGTCTTCATCGCCCTGGGAGAGGCGCGGCAACTGATGGAGCCGATCCTCCGGAACGCCTCCGGCCAGGGGCTCGAGATCGTTCTGGAAGAATGGGCCACGCAGAAGGACGAAAGGCCGCCCCTGCCCGGCAACGTTTCCTTCCCGTCGGTCCTTACCGAGAAGGGCGATCCCCGCCTCGGGCCCGAGCCGATTGACGTGGTGTTCTTCCTGGACAGTTATCACCTGCTTTTCCACGGCAAGACCCTGCTGGGCAAGATCTACGAGAGGCTTGCGCCGGCCGGCTGCGTCTGCGTGCTTGACCGCGAAGCGCCCAAGCCGCTGCCCCGGCGGGAGGCGAGCCACCGAAGGAGGATACGCCCCGAAACCGTCAAGCAGGAGATGGCCGAGGCGGGCTTCTCCCTCTGGTTCGAGGGCCCCACCCCGGCGCCCGATCGCTTTCTGCTGGTCTTCGGCAAGAGCGACGCCGGAAGAATCCGGCACGAAGACGATCCTTTTGTCGGCGGTCCGCAGATTCGCCAACCGCCCGGCCAGTGGCTTCACGAGAACTGCTGGCGCCTCCGTGGCCTCGAGACCGCCGACGGAAGATTTGTCTCCCTTTCCGAGCGAAGCCGACAGGCGCAACCGAAACTCGTCTCGCCGGCTTCGGCCGAGAAGAAGGTTTTAAGCATCCCCGAGGAACGGCTCCGGCTCTTTTTCGAGAAGAAGGGCGACGGGTACTCGTTGACAGATTATCGATCCTTGGCCGAGTAGCAGTCCGTCGCACAACGAGAAGGGGCAGCGACGGCGGCCATTCTGAAATCCGTCAAGCAGCCGGTGGCCAAGAGGGCGGTATCGTGGCGGGTGGCATGGCGGGTGGCATGGTCATTCCGAAGATGGCATGAACAAAGGCGGTCTCCCGTCGGGTCGAGTATACTCGCCCGA
>CAZIJC010000319.1:0-2565 GCA_964539385.1 uncultured Anaerolineales bacterium
CCCCGCAGGCCGCATCCTGTGCTTCGACGAGGACGCCGTGTACGGCTACGGCCGGAAGAAGGTGGCCGGCGGGCCGACGGGTCATAAGACGGACGCCTACCACCTGTTCAGTGTGGGCCGCACGGCCGCCGCGCCGCAGCCCGAACCGCAGCCCAAACCGCAGCCCGGAAAGAAGCGGTCGAAGGGCAGGAAGGGGCCGACCAAGGCCACACCCCGCTGGTCGGACGCCGAATCCCTGATCGTGCGGGCCATGGTCCTGGGCGCAGACCGCCTGGCCGTCGCGGGGCCGGTCGATCTGGGCAAGAAGGAAGCGAACGTGCTGGCCTTCCAGAACGAAGCCGAGGCCCTCGCGGGCTTCGAGGGGAGCAAGGGCGTCTGGCTGCGCGTGGTCGGCGCCTCTGACGGCAAAACGATATCCCAACAGGCTTTGCCCTACATGCCGGTTTTCGACGGCATGGCCGCCGCCGGCGGACGCCTCTTCATCGCCCTTCGAGACGGCCAGATCGTTTGCCTGGGGAAGGAGTGACCGGGAACGTAGCCGAAGGTTGCCGCCGGAATCACCGAATGGCGCGTCGAATAGCCGATGCGGATGGTTGAGAGTCTTTGTCTCGGAAAGGAGTATCCGATGAACCGCTGCTCGGTAGCACTGATGCTGATTGCCTGCACTGTGGCGTTGGGCTGCCTGAACCGCACCGGCGTGGCCGAGTCGCCTCCGGCCTCCACGCCGCCGCCTGCCAAGGCGAAGCAGGAGCCGCCGAACCTGCTGCCGAATGCGTCGCTTGAGCAGGCAGCCGGCAGCAAGCCGGCCGGATGGCAGACGCACACCTGGAGCGGCAAAGGCGCCTTCTCTTACGCCGACGTCGGCCGCACGGGCGTCCGCAGCGTCATGATCTCCTCCGACGAGGGGGCCGACGTCTCGTGGTTTGCCAACGTCCCGGTCGACTTGGACTCGACGTACCGCCTGTCGGGGTGGATCAAGACCGAGAACGTCAAGACCGGCGAGCGCGCGCGGGGGGCACTCTTGAACCTTCACAATATCCAGCCGACCGCCACGAAGGCCGTGCGCGGCACCCGCGACTGGACGAAGGTCGAGGTGGTCTTCGAGACGGGCGGCGAGGACGCCGTCCAGGTCAACTGCCTGTTCGGCGGCTGGGGGCTGGCCACCGGCAAGGCGTGGTACGACGATATCCGACTGGAGAAACTCTCCATGAAAGACTGGAAACCGAGCATTGCCATCGACGCCGCCAAGACCGGCGAACCCGTCTCGAAGTACATCTACGGCCAGTTCATCGAGCACCTCGGCCGGTGCATCTACGGCGGCATCTGGGCCGAAATGATCGAGGACCGCAAGTTCTATTACCCCGTCACCGCGAAGTACGATCCCTACGGCGGCGGCCGCCGACCGACCGCGGAGGTGCCGCTGCCGGTCGTGAAGGCCTCGCCGTGGCAGATCCTGGGTAGCCCCGACTCCGTCGCGATGGTCAAGGAGAACTCGTTCGTGGGCGCGCACACGCCACGCGTATCTGTCGGGAGCGGAATCTGCCAGCGGGATTTGGGACTGGTCAAGGGAAAGAAGTACACAGGCTACATCTGGACCAAGCCCGATGGCGATATGACGACGGTCGACGTGAGGCTTCGCTGGGGTGACGGCCCGATGAACGTCAGTCACCATATCGCGTGCGGCAACGCCACGAACCGTTACCAGCAGTGCCCCTTCAACTTCACGGCCGGAGCCGACACAACCGAAGGCGTGCTGGATATCAGGGTCACAAGCGGCGCCGCCTGCTTTATCGGCACCGTCTCGCTGATGCCGGCCGACAACGTCAACGGGATGCGGGCCGATACGCTGCGGCTGCTCAAGGAACTCGATTCACCCGTCTACCGGTGGCCCGGCGGGAACTTCGTGAGCGGCTACAACTGGAAGGACGGCATCGGCGACCGCGACCGCCGACCGCCGCGAAAGAACCCCGCCTGGAGGGGCGTCGAGCACAACGATTTCGGCCTCGATGAGTTTATCACCTTCTGCCGCACTCTCGGCACCGAGCCTTACATCGCCGTCAACAGCGGCCTGGGCGACGCCACCAGCGCCGTCGAGGAACTTCAGTACGCCAACGGCGGCCCCGGCACGCCCATGGGCAAACTGCGGGCGAAGAACGGCCATCCCCAGCCTTACAAGGTCAAGTGGTGGGGCATCGGGAACGAAATGTACGGCGGCTGGCAACTCGGCCACATGCCGCTCGAAAAGTACGTCAAGAAGCACAACCAGTTCGCCGAGGCCATGCGGGCCGAGGACTCCTCCATCAAACTCGTGGCCGTCGGCGCTACCGGCAAATGGAGCGAGGAAATGATGAAGCACTGCGCCGACCACATGGACCTGGTCAGCGAGCACTTCTACGTCCACGCCAAGCCGGGTCTGGCGTCGCACGTGCGGCAGGCGCCCGACCAGGTGCGCGGCAAGGCGGAGGCCCATCGCCGCTACCGGCGCGAGTTCGCCTCGCTCAAAGGCAAGGACATCCGCATCGCCCTGGACGAGTGGAACTACTGGTACGGGCCGCACGTCTACGG
>CAZIJC010000320.1:0-2555 GCA_964539385.1 uncultured Anaerolineales bacterium
CCGCCGCAGGCGTGAGCCTATACGGAACCCGGCGCCCTTAATCCTACAACGCCCTGTGGCCGCCACGACGTTAATGCACGCCGACCGTGCTGGCCGTTTGACTCTTGTGGCCGGAGCGCGCACAATGTGTGCGGGCGCGGGCGAGGCGAATACAACTAATGGAGGAGAGACGATGCCATCAGAACCGATTCGGGGCGAGGCCCGGTCATGCCGGCTGAACCGGCGGACGTTTCTCGGGTGCGGCGCCGCCCTCTCGGGGGCGCTCGCCGCCCGGCGCGTTGCCTCGGCAGCGGCACCCGACGGCGGCGGGCGGCCGCCGAACGTCGTCCTCATCATCTCCGACGACCAGGCGTGGGGCGACTACGGCTTCATGGGCCACCCGACGATCCGCACGCCGCGGATCGACCGACTGGCCGCCGAGAGCCTGCTGCTGCCTCGCAGTTACGTGACGGCGCCGCTGTGCTGCCCGTCGTTGGGGTCCATCATCACGGGCCTGCACCCGCACCAGAACGGTATCACGTCGAACGATCCGCCGCCGGTCGGCGGCAAGCGAGGCTGGTCGCCCGAGCGGCTGAAACTGCGCGAGGAGGTCATCTCCAACATCGACCGTGTGCCCACGCTGCCGAGAGTGCTCAAGCAGAAGGGCTACGTGAGCCTCCAGACGGGCAAGTGGTGGATGGGCAACCACAGCCGCGGCGGCTTCACCCACGGCATGACCCACGGCGACCCGAAGCGCGGCGGCCGGCATGGCGATGCCGGGCTGAAGATCGGCCGCGAGACCATGCAGCCCATCACCGATTTTATCGACGCCGCCGGCGAGAAACCGTTCTTCGTGTGGTACGCCCCTTTCCTGCCGCACTCGCCGCACAACCCGCCCAAGCGGCTGCTCGAGAAGTATCAGGACAAGACGACCTCGATGCACATTGCCCGCTACTGGGCCATGTGCGAGTGGTTCGACGAGACGGTCGGCCAACTGCTCGACTGCCTGGACACCAAGAAACTGACGGCCAACACCCTCGTGCTCTACGTGTGCGACAACGGATGGATCCAGCAGCCGAACTCGTCGCGCTACGCTCCCCGGTCGAAGCGGTCGCGCTTCGACGGCGGTGTGCGAACGCCCATCATGGTCCGCTGGCCCGGCCGCGTCAAACCACGCCGCGACGACGAGGCCGTCGCAAGCAGCATCGACCTTGCCCCGACCATCCTGGCAGCGTGCGGCCTGGAACCGACGGCCGAGATGCAGGGGGTGAACCTGCTGGACGGGAAAGCCTTGAGCGGCCGAGAGGCCATCTTCGGCGCCGTGTACACGCACGATGCGGTGGACATCCACAAACCGGCCAGGAATCTCCAATGGCGCTGGTGTGTGAGCGGCCGATGGAAACTCTGTCTGCCGAACCGCGCGGTCGCGCCGGACGCCACGCCTGAACTCTACGACCTCAAGGCCGATCCCCACGAGAGCCGCAACCTGGCCGCCCGGCACCCCGACGAGGTGGCGCGGCTGCGGCGTCTGATAGATGTGTGGTACGCGGCTGTGTAATCAATCGGGCAACTTCAGCATCTCTACTTTTCGGAACTCCACCGGATGGCTTTCGGACTGAAGCGATATGGAGCCGCCGGTCAGCATCTTCTTTTGGCCGGCTTCCATCAACTTTCGAGCGCCGCCATCCTTTTCGTCCAGTTGCGGATCGGTATAGGCCAGCACGGTCTCGCCTTCGACGATGTGCTTGATGCTGTTGCCGCGCGCTTCCACTTCAACCGTAACCCATTGCTCGCCGTCGTAGGTCTTGGAGGTGGAATTGATGACGTGCCGGGTGACGAGTTTTCCATCCATGACGACGTTCGTGCCGGGTGTGCAGAGGTTGGCGGTTGAGCGTTTTCCGGAACCAAGACCGCCCAGCAGTTGCACTTCGATGGACGCCGGGAACTTCTGGCCCTTCCCCATGCTTTCGGGCGACTGGCCATGAATCATGATGCCGCTGTTGCGCCGTGCCCAGCCCGCCCCTCCGGGAACCTGTTTGCCCACAAAGCGGTACTCGACGCGGAGCCTGTAGTTGGCTAACGGCTTGTCATAGAAGATGTGCCCGAACTTGCCGTCGAAGTTCTTGTAGGCGTCATAAGAGACCTTCAGAAGCCCGTCTTCAACCCGGAAGGTGTTACCGAAATTGTCGCCCAATTCATGGCCGCAGAGCTTCACCTTCCAGCCCGTCAGATCCTTCCCGTTGAACAGTTGTATCCATTTCTCCTGCTTCCCCTGCTCCTCGGCCGCAAGGCACGTCCCGGCCATCAACAGAGAAACCAGACTGGCGGCTGCAATCCTTACGCTTGTCATCATTCTGTCCTCCGGTTCGGGTTTCGCGTTTTGTATCATCTCGCTTGTATCATCCCCGGCAATCCGATTCAAGCCCATGCCGCTGCGGGGATACCCAAGTGGTTGCGCCGCTTACTTACGTGCGCGGCTAGTTTTCTCACGGGGCTGGTCGGGCGCGAGTGTAACTAGCCGCGTGCGCGGCTAGTTTTCTCACGGGGCTGGTCGGGCGCGAGTGTAACTAGCCGCG
>CAZIJC010000321.1:0-2554 GCA_964539385.1 uncultured Anaerolineales bacterium
AGCCTGCTGCCCGCCGTCGTTCCACCCACTGTCCAATCAGGTCCGCGCGGCTTTACGCTTCGAAGAGGCGGCGCGGCAGGTGGCTTTGGCGGAGGATGGAGGACAACGTGCCGGTCTTCAACTCGTTGTGATCGGGGACGATGACCGTGATGGTTGTGTCGGGCAACCGCTTCTGCATCACGACGTGGCTACCCCGGCGGCGGACTTCGACGAAACCTTGCCTCGCCAGGATCCGACAGACTTGTGCGCCGGATAAGACGCGCAGCCTAGGCAATCTCGACCTCCAGCGGCGTCAGGTAGACTTCATCATGGAGCCGCTCGGCCACTTCCTGCGGACTGGCCGTTTCGAGGAACAGTTCGATCGCCTCGCGCAGGTTCGCCCGGGCCTCTTCGACCGACGCCCCCTGGCTGGCGACGTCGAGTTCCGGACACAGGGCAACGTACGCATCCCCTTCACGGTGAATCGCTGCTGTAAAGGTCCGTTTCGCCATAGCGGCTTCTCCGAGTCCGGCCCGCACCATTATACATCGACCTGCGGAACCGGCAACGCTCAATTGCGTGCGGCCGGGCCCGCCGGGCGCTTCCTCGTGTCGAAGCACATCAGGTTGCCGTCCATGTCCTTGACGGCGATGATGCCGCCCGCAATGGCGACGTGCGGGTAACACGTGGCCCGGAAGAGGTTCTCGACGCGGCCCAGTTCGCGGCAGTTGGGGGCCATCGCGTCGAAGAGCGCGAACCGGCCCCTGCCGAAGGCGATGGCCCGGTCGTCGCCGGCGGTCACGAGGACCGACCCGTGTCCGAACTGGCCGCCGCTCCATATCCGCCGGCCGGTCGCCAGGTCCAGGCACTTCAGCGTGCCGTCCACCGTAAAGATGCGGCCGTTGTGGATGACGGGGCTGCACACCTTCGAATGGTCGCGCAGGCGCCATCTCTGGCGTATGCCCCCGTTGAGCGAGACCTCCAGAAGGGCCATGCGGCTGACGTTGTAGTCGGAGGTGATGACCAGTTGGTTCTTGCAGGCGGCCGGCGTGGGGATGTTGTTTGCGAAATCGGTTGTCCACGGGAACTCGGCCACCGTGCGGCCCTCGTGCCCCTTGTCGATCCGCATGACGATGACTTTCCGCAGCGCCAGGTTTGCCAGGCAGGGCACACCTTCCACGACAAATGGCGTCGGGCCGCCCGAATGGCCGCCGGGTTCCGTCGCTTGCGACGTCCATACGCGCCGGCCCGTCTTCTTGTCGAACGCCATGACGGTGCCGCCGTCGTCGCCCACCTCGACGATGACCCGCCCGCCGACCAGGAGCGGCGACCCTGGATGGCCGTAATCGCGCGCGCCCTGCCCCACGTCCGGCCGCTGCGGTATCTTGTACGCATCGTGGAAGTTCATTCCCCAGACCGGCGTGCCTCGCCGCCTCGTGTCCCAGCAGCACAGGTGCCCGTCGATGCTCAGGGTGTAGAGGTAGCCGGTCTCTGGGTCGAAGGTGGGTGTGGACGACGGACCGCCGTAGCCGTCGGTGTCGCCGGTTCGGATGCGGCTCTGGTAGCGGCAGGGGTAGGTCCGTCGCCAGAACTCGGCTCCGGTTCGGGCATCGAGGCATAAGATCGAGTCGGTGCCGACGGGGTTTCCGCGGCCTTTGCCGTGCCAGCCCATCACGTAGAGGCGTCCGGCGGCCATGATGGGCGAGGTGCACCCTTTGCCGACGTTCTTGCCCCAGAGGCGTGCGGGCGGCCAACCCGACGGGTACCCGCTTGCCTCCGGCGTCACGCCCGTGTGGTCGGGGCCGAGCCATTGCGGCCAGTCGGCGCCGAGGGCTTCGGCGCAGGGCCGGGCGATGAGCAGCAGCGCCAGGGCCGGCCAGACGATCTCCTTGTACAGTCGCGGCGACATGAACGGCTTGCCCGCCAGTGTGTGCCGATTACGAGAAATCCACTGGCGGACAAGCCGCCAGTGGCACCTGTCATGTCGGCGTCGATAGAGGTCAGGCGGTCGCACCCACCGCCACGCCGAGAAGCGCCAGCAGCACGATGACGGCGTACACGATCACCACCGCGACGACGATTCCGAGGCTGACGTACCCGGTCACGAGTCCGGCGATGGCCAGCCCTCGGCCGGTCTGCGCGCCGCCCGACTCGCGGATCTGCTTCAGGGCGATGTGCCCGAAGATCACGCCGGGTATGGCCGTGATGCACTGGCTGCACGCCAGCGACACGATCCCCAGAACGAGGCTGGCGATGGCCATCCCGTTCGTCTGCGGCGCCGCCGGGTACACCGGCGGCAGGCCCGGGCTCGGAACCGGCGGCAGCAGCTTATCCGTCTGAGTCATGGTCGCCCCCTTTCGCTTGCTCAGTACGTCCCCATCTGGCGGCCGCGGTCGAGGAAGAACTTGTACGTGTCGTACGCGACGCGGGTGGAGACGCTGTGGTCGGTGTGGAGAATGTAGCCGCCGCCTTCCATGGCGGCTGGGAGTTTGGCGGCGAGTTCCGCTTCGACGGCCGCGCGGTCGTTCGTCTCGAGGGCGCGGACGTCCATGCCGCCGAAGAAGGCGATGCGGTC
>CAZIJC010000322.1:0-2550 GCA_964539385.1 uncultured Anaerolineales bacterium
GAAGCGGACAGTTCTAATGGGTCCGGACCGGACATTACTACTGGGTTACGACACAAGAGGCTTTGCGGGGTTGACGAGGCACGTAGCCCGGCGTAGACTGTACGGTCCTTGATGCCAGGGGGGCGGGGTCGGCATGAACGAGATTCTCAAAAAGGAGGTCATCGCGCCCGACGTGCTGCGCATGGTCGTTGCGCACCGCAAACTGGCCTGCAAGGCGCAGCCAGGCCACTTCGTCATCCTCCGGGTCACCGAAGACGGCGAGCGGTTCCCCCTGACGATCGCCGACAGCGACACGACGCAAGGAACCATCACGCTCATCTTCCAGGTCGTGGGAAAGTCCACGGCCCTGTTGGCCGAACTGGACGAGGGCGACACGATCCTCGACGTGGTCGGACCGCTCGGCCGGGCTACCGAGATCCAGCGGTACGGCCGCGTCCTCTGCGCGGGAGGCGGCATCGGCGCCGCGCCGCTGTATCCGATTGCCAAGGCCCTGAAGGAAGCGGGCAACCAGGTCGTCGCCGTCATCGGGGCGCGGTCGAAGAAACTTGTGATTCTCGAGCCGGCGTTCCGCGCGATCGCCGATGAGGTCCGCGTGGCAACCGACGACGGCACCTGCGGCCGCCACGGCTTCGTGACCGACGTTATCGCCGACCTGTTGGCGGAGGGCCGCACGCTGGCCAAGTGCTGGGCCATCGGCCCCGTACCGATGATGCGGGCCGTCTGCGACCTGACGCGCGCTGCGGGCCTGCCGACCACCGTCAGCCTCAACCCGATCATGGTGGACGGGACGGGGATGTGCGGCGGGTGCCGCGTGATCGTCGGGGGCGAGGTCAAGTTCGCCTGCGTGGACGGGCCGGAGTTCGACGGCCATCAGGTGGATTTCGATTCGCTGGCTCGCCGCCTGGCCGCCTATCGCAACAGGGAGCAGCGGGATTACGAGGCCTGCCGCATCGCACTCAATCGCCCCGAAACGAAGGATTAGTACTATGCGGATTGGGCTCGTAGCCCAGGGGCTTGCGCCGCTTACTTACGTGCGCGGCTAGTTTTCTTACGTGGCTGGTCGGGCGCGAGTGTAACTAGCCGCGAGCGTAAGCGAGCGGGCGCCACTTGGCTCTTTGCGCCTGCCTGGCCGTCTGCCCGGCAGAAGGACCGGCTCTGCATGACCGCGCCGAACAGCAAGAAAAAGATTCGCAGCCCGCGCGAGCCGATGTCGGAGCGGCCAGCGGCCGAGCGGGTCCGCGACTTCGCCGAGGTGCCTGTCGGCTATACGCCGGATCAGGCCCGGGCGGAGGCCTCTCGCTGCCTCCTGTGCAAGAAACCCCAGTGCATCGCCGGCTGCCCCGTGGGGATCGACATCCCGGGTTTCGTGAAGTTGATCGCCGAGGGCCGGTTCGAAGAGGCCGCCGACCGTATCCTGCTCGTCAACGCCCTTCCGGCCGTCTGCGGACGCGTGTGTCCGCAGGAGACGCAGTGCGAAATCAAGTGCGTGCTCGGCAAGAAGGGCGAGCCGCTCGCCATCGGGAACCTTGAACGATTTGCCGCCGATTGGAAACGCGAGCACGGCGGGTGCGCCCTGCCGCCCGTGCCGCAGCCCACCGGCGGACGCATCGCGATCGTCGGATCGGGGCCCGCCGGGCTGACATGCGCCGGCGAACTGGTCGGCCAAGGTCATGCCGTCACCCTCTTCGAGGCCCTTCACAAAACGGGTGGCGTACTGGTTTACGGCATCCCGGAGTTCCGTCTGCCGAAGGCAATCGTGCAGGACGAGGTAGACCGTCTGGCGGCGCGCGGCGTGCGTGTGGTCACCGACACCGTCATCGGCAAACTCGAGACCGTAGATGAGTTGCTCGGCCAGTACGACGCCGTCTTCATCGGCGTCGGGGCCGGGGCGCCGATGTTTCTGAACATCCCGGGCGAGGACCTCGTCGGCGTCTACAGTGCCAACGAGTACCTGACGCGGGCAAACCTGATGAGGGCTTACGACCGCGCCCGCGCCGACACGCCGATCCTGCAATCGAGCCGCGTCGCCGTGGTGGGCGGCGGCAACGTGGCGATGGATTCCGCCCGCACGGCGCTGCGCTTGGGCGCCGATGTCGTCTACCTCCTCTATCGCCGCAGCCGCGCGGAGATGCCCGCACGCAACGCCGAGATACATCACGCCGAACAGGAAGGCATACGCTTCAACTTCCTGACGAACCCCACGCGCATCCTGGGCAACGACACCGGCTGGGTCGCCGGCATCGAGTGCCTGCGAATGGAACTCGGCGAGCCGGATGAGTCCGGACGACGCAGACCGGTCCCGATTGAGGGGACCGAGTTCGCCCTCGACGTCGATACCGCCATCATCGCCATCGGCAACCGCCCCAACCCCATTGTGCCGCAGACCACACCCGACCTCCGGACCACCAAGTGGGGCACGATTGTGGCCGACCAGGCCACCGGCCGCACCACCAAAGAGCGTGTCTGGTCGGGAGGCGACATCGTGACGGGCGCCGCCACCGTCATCAGCGCCATGGGCGCCGGCCAGGCCGCCGCACGCGACATCGACGC
>CAZIJC010000323.1:0-2538 GCA_964539385.1 uncultured Anaerolineales bacterium
CCCGCGCACCGGCCCCGTCCGCCCGCGGCCGTGGCTGACCGACGGGAGGCCGTTCGCCTTCCACGCCGACGTCCAGGGCGTTCTCGACCGGGCGTGCATCCGGTGCCACGACCACAACCATCCGAAAGGCATCGACCTTCGCGGCGACAAGACCGACGCCTTCAGCCTGGCCTACGAGCACCTGCGGCGGTACGTGAAGGTGCCGGGCACGCGGCAGGATCCGCCGATGATCCCCGCCAGGAGCCAGGGCGCCGTCGCGAGCCCGCTCATCTTGATGCTCGAGAAGGGGCACCACGACGTGAAGTTGACGCACGAGGAGATGGACCGCCTGGTCACCTGGATCGATCTGAACGCCCCCTACTACGCCAGTTACGCCATTACGCGGTACAAGGCGAACTTCGGCCGCTGCGTCGTGACGGATCCGAAGCCGCTCTGGACGGCCCTGGGCGAAAAGTGCTTCACGTGCCACAAGGCGGCCTCGCGCCCGCCGGGCGTGCCCGAGGGAGGGTTCGCCCGGTTCGGAAAGCACAAGGGGCGAAACTTCGTCTGGAGCGGCAAGGGTCAGTACGACACCAGCAACGCCGTGCTCGTGAACCTGACGCATCCCGGCGAGAGCCGGTTGCTCCGCGCCCCGCTCGCGAAGAAGGCGGGCGGCCTGGGCCTGCACGATCCCAGCCCGCTCGCGACAACCGATGACCCCGTCTACCGGGCCGCCCTCGAGGTCATCCGCACCTGGGCCGACGAACTGACCAACCGTCCCCGCGAAGACATGCCGGGCGCCGTCCCCTGCGACGAGTACGACCGCTGGATGGTCAAACGCCGCCAGTCCGAGGCCATCGAAGCGCAGAGCCGCCGGAACCTTGCCCGGGCCGGCGCGACCCCTTAGCCGGCGGGCTTGCCCGCCGCGATCCGTTCGTAAGAAAGGAGCCACTCATGAACCGCCGCCGTTTCCTCCAAGCCGCAGGCCTCGGCGCCGCTGCCGCAGCCATGGAGAGCAACCTGCAAGGAGAGGAACGAGCGATCGAGCGACCGAACGTGCTCCTCATCCACGCCGATCAGCACCGCATCGACACGCTCGGCTGCTATGGCAACCGCCACGTCAGAACGCCGCACATCGATCGGCTGGCCGCCGACGGCGTCAGGTATGAGAACAGTTTCTGCCCGTACCCCGTGTGCACGCCGTCGCGGTACTCGTTGTTGTCGGGGCAGTACGTGCACGAGCATCGCGGCTGGTCGAACCGCACCACGCTCGCCCCCGGCATCGCGACGTTCCCGAAGGTCCTCCAGACCGCCGGATACCGGACCAGGGCCGTGGGCAAGATGCACTTTACGCCCACGTACCTCGACGTCGGCTTCGATGAAATGGTCCTCGCCGAACAGGACGGCCCCGGCCGCTGGGACGACGACTACCACCGATACCTCATGGGCCGCGGCCTGGTGGACCGGAACGACCTGGAGGACCAGCGCCGCGAGTATCGCCAGCGCGCGCCGAAGGTCTATTGGGACACCTGCGGGGCGCTCGTCTCGAACCTGCCCGAGGCGCACCACGCCACCACGTGGGTCGCCGACCGGGCCGTGGAGACGCTCCGGTCGTGGACGCCCGACGCCGCCCACCTGCTCATGGTCGGCTTCATCAAGCCGCACCATCCGTTCGACCCGCCCGCCCCGTGGCACAAGACGTACGACCCGGCGGCGCTGGCGCTCCTGCCGGGCTGGACGCCCACGTGTTTCGACCACGACCTGAAGTTGAGCCGCGGGTACTTCCCGCACGATCAGTTGAGCGAAGAGAACCTCCGCCTGGCCATGGCATACTACTATGCCACCATCTCGCAGATCGACTACCACGTCGGCCGCATGGTCGCCCTGCTGAAACAGAAGGGCCTGTACGACAAGACGCTCATCCTCTACACGGCCGATCACGGGGAGTTCATGGGATTTCACCACATGCTGCTCAAAGGCAACCACGTGTACGACCCGCTGGCGAAGGTGCCGCTCGTGGTCAAGTGGCCGGGACGTGCCCCCGCCGGGACGCTCTCGAAGCGGCTGGTCAATAACATCGACCTCGCGCCCACCATCTGCCGCGCGTGCGGGCTTGCCCCTGCCCCGTCGATGCGCGGGCAGGACCTGCGCGCCGACGGCCCGGGGCACGAACTTATCTTTGCCGAGGCGGGCCGGTGGCAGATGATGGCCCGTTCGCGGACGCGCAAACTCATCCAGACGGCGAAGAACCGGGCGGACCTCTTCTTCGACCTCGAAAAAGACCCCCTCGAGATGAACAACCTGTACGGTTCGCCCGACTATAGGGACGAGATCAAGACCCTGGAGGCGGCCTTGCTCAAGTGGCGGCCGCCGGGCACCACCTTCAAGGGGTACCGCGACGAGAGCGCGCCGACGATCAAGAGGCCGAACGTGCCGCCTCGCGACCTCAGCCACCGGCCGGCGATCATCGAGTACTATGCGAAGAAAATGGCCGCACTGCAATGTTAGAGCAGCCCACGATTGAATGTAGCGGATCCTCGCGCGGTGGGCAATCTTGCC
>CAZIJC010000324.1:0-2436 GCA_964539385.1 uncultured Anaerolineales bacterium
CGGCGATTGGGTCGAGCGCCGCGACGTGTGGGTGTGGACGACCGACGGCGAGCGCTACGGCAACCTCAAGCCGGGCTTCGGCGGCAGTGAGCGGGAACTCGGCCCGGAGTTGGGCTTCGGGTGGGTCATGGGCGAGCACATGGCCGAGCAGGTGCTGCTGATCAAGACCTGCTGGGGCGGCAGGAGCGTCAAGCGCGACTTCCTGCCCCCGGGCGCCGACTTGCCGCCCGATGACGTCCTCCAGAAGGAACTCGAGCGCGCCAAAAAGAAGAAGCCGGAAACCACGATCGATGACGTGAAGGCGCGGTACGGCAAGGCGTACCGAGACACGATCGCCCACGCCAAGGAGGTGCTGGGCAACCTCAAGCAACTCTTCCCCACCTACGACGAGAAGCGCGGCTACGAGTTGGCCGGCTTCGTCTTCTTCCAGGGCTGGAACGACATGGTCGACGGCGAGCAGCGCGGCGAAAAATACGCCAAATTCACCCCGCGGCTGGCCCAACTCATCAAAGACGTACGCAAGGACCTGAAGGCGCCGAACCTGCCGGTCGTTATCGGCGAACTGGGCGCCGGCGGCAAGCGAGGCGACTTCCAGGCGGCACAGGCCGCCGTCGCCGAACTGCCCGAGTTCAAGGGCAACGTCACGTTCGTCAAGACCGTCGAGTTCTGGGAACCCGACCTCGAGGAGATGGTCAAAAAGGACGTGTGGAAAGGCCCGGACTGGGTGAAGTTCTACAACGTCGGCTCCGAGCGCGGCTACCACTATCTGGGCAGCGCCCGCATCTATTACAAGATGGGCAAGGCCTTCGGCGAGGGCATGGTCGAACTGCTCGGCAAGTAGAGTGCCTTCTAACTTGCCTGTTCGATCACGACGATCTCGTGGATGTCGAGGCGGGGAAGGGTCACCTTGACGGCGTCATCGGCGAACCTGAACGGCAGGTGCCTCGTCCCGGGCTGAAGGATGACCCGCTCCGGCCGCTTGCCCGTCCGGATGCTGACCTGGAGCGGCCCGGCGGGCGGAACGCGGTCGAAGACGGCAACGTTCGGGTCGGCGTGCGGCCCGGCGGTGTTGACGAGGTTCACCACCAGGTGCCCGCCGATGCGGGTGACCGTCACGTCCACCGTTTCCGACCCCTCCAGGTGAACGATGGGCGTCGGGAACAATTCCTGCACGAGTGCCGCCAGGAAGTCGCGGGCCACGCTCGTGGAAGCGTAATGGAACCGCTCGCCGAGATTCAGGTAGGTTGCGGCAATCTTGCCGTCGCCGTATTCGGCGATGGAGGCCGCCGGACGCGACGGGCCGCCCGTGTCGTTCTCGGCGAACAGGCGGCCCACGGTCTGCACGCCGTCGGTGAGCGATACCCGGCGCGACGGCGTCTTCATGGCGGCCAGGTTCCCGCCGTACTGGAGCCACTGGTCCGGCGTCTCGGCCCGCCTTCTGAACGCGGCGCCGAGCGGCTCGGCGAACATGGCGGCCGCGCCGGGGCCGATTAGAAGCAGGTTCCCGCCGCCCTCGACGTAGGCCAGCAGTTCCTCCTTGAACTCAGCCGGCAGATACTCCCACTCGGGCACGATGATGATGGGGTAGTCGTCCATGCGGCCGGCGAGGTGGTGTTCCATCACGACCTCGACCGAGTAATACAGCCCGAGGAGACAGTTCAGGATGCCTTTCAGGGGATCGAGTTGTCCGCTCCACGGTCTCAACAGGTCCGGCCCCATCCGGTAGGTGGCCGCACCGCAGTACAGGAGGGCCACCTGCGGCACAGGCTCGGCGCGGTGGCAGAACGGCTGGCGCTCGCGGCAGAACGTGGCGACCTCGGCCATGACGTCCATCTGCCAGTCGTGGATCGAGCCGTCGCGCTTTTGCCCGAAGTAGACCTGGAACCCGCCGCCCAGCGCCAGCACGATGGCCGCCTCCTGCTGCAGTTGCGCCACGGACTTCGTGCTGGGGCACGTCTCGCCCGGCTTCGCCCTGAAACTCCACGCCATCAGGTCCCACGGCAGGCCCTGGCCGGCCATGCAGCGGGCCTCCAAACGGGCGGAGTTCACGCTGTCGGTCGGCGAGCAACCGCCGCTAAGGAAGTCCACGTTCGCCGAAACGGGCTCCGGCATGAACGACGAGAACGCCCAGTTGCTGGCTATCTGGAAGTCCGGCCGGTGTGCGTGCATCTCGTCCACGTAATGGCGGAGGTAGTTGCGGAAGCCTTCGCGGCAGAACTCGGCGAACGCGAACCACCGCTTGTCGGTCGGTTTGCGCGGAACCGTGCGAATGCGCGTCTCGCGGCGGAACGCCTCCAGCACCCCCTTGCCGTAGTCCGGCTCGAGCGACCAACACTCGCCGTCCACCCACACGCCGTCCACGTCGTACTCCTCGGCCAGTTCCTTGAGTTGCGGGAGCAGGAGTTCGTCGACGTACGGGCCGAAGACGGAGGTGTT
>CAZIJC010000325.1:0-2430 GCA_964539385.1 uncultured Anaerolineales bacterium
GCGGACAGGACCGGTGACGTTGAGGCCTTCGCGGTAGGTGCTGGTGTAGTTCGGGCCCGGAGGCGTCCAGGCGGGGCGGTCGGCGGTGTCGGGGCGGGTGGAGCGGACCGTGAAGACCGAGTCGCCGCCGGTGTCGATGGCCGAGGCGACCGCGCTGGCGCTTGGGGCCTTGGCAGGCTTGCGGGGCGTGGCTTTACGCGAGTGCATCTTGACCTCCTTCGCCTCGCCCGCGGGCGCGTATATGCGGCGGGGCCGAGTGGGGCAAGGGCTTATGCGCCGTAGCCCGTGGCGCCGGGCTCAGTAGTACTCGAACCCTCCCGGCCGGTCCATCTTGACGATGACGAAAGACGTCTCGGCTCCGCACCCCCGTGTAACATCGGCATCGGGGTCCGTCCCCGGTTCGTCAAGAGTCCCGTACCAGTCCATCTTTGGCCCGGTGCTCGTCACGTCAGTATCCTGCTGAATCAGCGCCAATTTGCCCTCACCCTCCCCATCGTCCATGCCATCGGCGAAGTACTCATCGGGCGGGTCAAAGGGGGCTCCTTGAATTAGCACCGTTGTCGAGAAACCAACATACCAGTCGATGTCCTTCTCCCGGTCACAAGCCGTAAAGGTATATTTTCCCCGGCTTCTCGCTCCGGCGTAGCCGTGTGCCGTCGGGCAGAGAGGGTAGGTATCGCAGAGAGGACAGTCGGGGTAGGTAACACAATCGGGCCAGAGAGGACAGCTCTTGGACACGCAAAAGGGATAGCCGGGCCAGATGGGACAGTAGGGGCAGAGGGTGTCGTAGGGATGACTGGGACAACTTTGAGTGCCAAAGTCGTGCTTGGGCTCTTGCTCGGAGTCGGCCTCGTCTCCCAGGATGATGTGGTCTGGGGGGGCGACAGAATACTTGGCGGCCCAGGCATTGTCCTTCGCCGCAGCGAGGGAAAGAGCATAAGGCTTGCTCTGCCACGCCCAGTCAGCGTCGACCCGCTCTGTATCCCCCGTCTCAAAGCCGATGGCGAGTCGCGCCCAGGTCAGGTGGTTGAGGGCGATCTGCAGATCCACGAACAGGTGCCTGCCGAGTACGTCGTCCTCCCTGCACGGGCCGTACCACCAAGCCGCATCGTCATAATTGTCGAAATCGCTCGGCAGGATGGAGAACCGCATCGAGCCAGTGCCGATGGTCTCGCAGTTTCCTGAGACTTTGACCACGCTGGTCGAGACGTAGTCCGTAATCTCAAACCATCCACGATCGGCGTCCGTGAACTCGATGTTCTTGCCGACGTGCGCCGCCTTGAACGGTGTGTCGCCGGCGGAAGTGACGGTAGTCTTATCCGTTCCGTCGTCATAGGAAAGAGCGGTAGCGGTCCAAGTAGGCATCCGACGCCAGATGCCGTAGTCCGGGGGTTCACCCGTACCGTCGCCCGTTAGCCCCGTGTGTTCCTTGAAGGTGGCAATGGTGTACATGCAGGGGGCAGGGTCCGGCCCATCTGGCATGAAATCTGCATTGGGTTCCCCCTCGTAAGTAGGTCCGGGATAATCTTCCCGGTTCACGTAGCGCGGGATCAGCCCCACCACGGCCTGCTGAAGACCATCGGGCGGAGTTCCTATCCCGCCCGACCCTGCGTCCTCATCATAGAAAGTCTCGTGCTGGCCGGTGACATCATCGACGGACGGCTCAGGAATCCAGTCGTAGCCGCGTAAATCTATATTAAAACGTTCGTTGACCGCCCTCACGTACTGGATCACATTGGACCATTTCTGGCCCTCGAAGCCGGTCGCGACCTCCGTCCATCCAGGCATCAGTAAAGCCTCGGTCTGCCGATTTCCCACTTTTCGGTCGTATTGTTCCAGGCGAGCAGTTGCCAGTCCTCGGTGCCGTCCGGCAGCGGGCTTGTGGAGTTTCCAAGACGAACGACCGCCCACTTGACCCCTGTGCCCGACTTGATCCAAAGTATGCGCGCACTCCCCTCGTTTCCGGCCTCGAGATAGCCGGTTTGCGCATCACAGAGGTCCGCCCATCGGTATGAGACGTTGTCGATATTCACTTTCACGGGCGTCACGCCCTGCACCATGCCGAGCCCCATGCGCCCGGCGGCGAGCGGTTCAAGGAGGACGGCGAACCGGCCCAGATGGTCGTCGATATCCGGCGTGACGCCTTTGAGGGCCACGCGGTTCTTGAACTCCTGTTCGGCCTCGTCGGGCGTGAAGACGGGTGAGTCGATGCCGAGGATGTCGAAGCGGTCAAGATCCGATTCGGTCGTGTTCTTGACGAGCACGATGCCGCTTTCGCGCGGGACGGCCTGCCCCGGAACGCCCTGGTCACCCTGGTGGGCCTGCTCGGCGCGGGCGGCGTCGATGAAGGCGTTGTAGGCGGCGGCGGGAATGGTGAGCGGCGAACCGGTAGTTACTTTTTTGAGGGCGTCGCCCATCGATCAGATTCCG
>CAZIJC010000326.1:0-2382 GCA_964539385.1 uncultured Anaerolineales bacterium
AAAACATGGGTACCGTACCCAATGGCCTATGTCACCGGAACTCCCGTTGCCTGCCCGTCCGTAGTCCGAAGGACGAAGCGGAACGGGCACGGTTATGAGTGTCCCCGAATCCCCTGAATCCAGCGGAATACTCATCAGGGATGAACGGGTTTTATAAAATTAAGACGGGACGAATCAGGGTCCCACTGAAAACGAGCGAGGTTGCGCTTAAACCAACGCATCATAATAGACGCAACCTTATTCTTCTCTTGTACATGTAGCGAATCTGGCGCGAGAAGGTAGTCCGAGATTCTCTCTTCCAACTTCTTGTCCCCTGAACCCTTCCCGACCACCACCTCCAAGGCGTTCTTCTCTTCAGAAGTGAGCCCTGCCGACATCTCCTTCATCAAGGCGCCATCGTCAATCGCTTGCAACGCCGTGAAAGCACAAAAACCAACCGAGGCGGCCTCAGGATGCCCGGGCCACAGCATGGGAACGCCAAAAGATGCCATCGAATCAACCAGCACAGGCAGCGCCTTAGGCTCGTTGCAATTCAATGCCAGGACACAAGCAGCATGTACTCGCCCGACTGTGTCATCCGACTTCAGAAGCTCCAGCCATTTCTTGCGCCAGACGCCGGTTATCATTTCGATCTTATCAGTGACGGATTCTCCATCAAAACCACCCGGGCGGATGCAGGGCACCGATATCTTGCCGCGCTCGAATGAGAACACTACGGTGCGGTCTCGCCCATCTTCGGCTGTCGCATTGTGCACAAACCACGCCATTACAAACACTGATTGCACGTTTCCCTCAAATCTAAAGGGCGTGGAAATCCGCACCCCCGACGACAGATATTGTTCCGTGCTCAATTTGCCCAACGGAAGGAACCATTCGCGGTGCTTGCGAAAAAAACGGAGGATGACCGGGTCAGTGGCTTTTCCCCGATCACCGGCGGGCAGCTTGTATCGAAAACTTGGCTTCTCGCCGAACAGGCTGGTCTCCTGAGCCAGGGTCGGTTCTTCCTTTTGCAGCAGGGCCTTGTAGAAAGAGGCCACAAGATCCGTCGGCCCGACTTCCGGGGGCGGAGCGGCGGCCGGCGCCGCCGACGCCGAATGCGCCACACGCAAAACCCAAAGGCCCAGGATGACACACACGCCCAGCACGCAGATCGCTTTCATGGCAAATCCCCTTTCTTACATGTCCATGTCCATTTCATCTATTGGCCCGTGTCTATCATTTTCCCTATCTTTGTTATAGTCATAGTTATCTTCTGGTATCGGGAGTAAAGGCTTGCTTTTTATGCAGTCGTCGCCAAGCGTGGGGTGAATCGAGTCATAAACCATATGCCAGCAATTGTGCAACCAAGCGTCCCAATGCGTTCTCGTCCACACAGGAGGGTCCTTCAGTGGGGGGACCGCCAGTATTGTCGCAGCCTGCTCCGCGGTGATCTTCCATCTGATAAAAAGCTGATAATCACTGAGCACGTCGCCTTCATCTTTATCCTCCTGGGCTCCAGTGATGTATGCCTTGGCCTCCGCCACAGAGCCAAAGGCTTTCGCAAACATATTGTCATTTGGAAAGCCTAAGTCCTCATCGGGGTTGAGTTCCTTCCCCGGCCCATATGAATAATAATAGCAGTTAGTGCCGTCGAACACGAGGAGTGCGGCATGGCCCTTCTTGCCAGGAGGGTCCGAAGTTTTTTCCTTGCAGAGAAACCAAACGTATGGCTGGGGCGTATTCTCCTGGCAAGCCAGCGGTTGCCCCGCGGTGTCGTCCGCCATCGTGGTAGAAGTGTCTGCGGCCAACAACGACACAATCGTCAGGCTCAGGCACAAGAGCCCTCTCGCTGCGAACTTACGCCAACCCTTTTTTGCTGTTTTCACGGCTTGCCTCCTTACTCGATTTGAATGGTTGGGCGACCCAAGGTCAACCCAATTGTCTGCGTATGATTCTGATTCGCCGGCCACCTGCTTTCCGGCAGCGTCTTGCCCTTAAGATCCGCCGCTCAGCGTCTCCGCTCCTGCTGCAGCGGGGACTCGGCGCAGGTGTCTCCCGACCGCGGCGTGGTCTGCCGCGCCACATATGCGCTGACCGCCTCAAAGCCTTTTCCCTCGAAATTATGAACGCCGTCCCATCGGATTGCCTTCTCGATCTGGCGGGCGGGGGTCTTGCCGAGGAGGGTCTGGCCGGCCTCCCACTTCTCATAGAGGCCGAGGCGGTAGTAGCACGTCGCCGCGCGGGCGTAGAGTTCCTGTTTCACCGGCCCCGGCGGAACCTCCTTGAGGGCCGCAAGGTACCACCGCAGGAGCGGCTTATAGAATTGCGCCCCCTCCGTGGCCCACCAGACGGGGTTCCAGAGACGCATCCGCTCCAGTTCGCCGAAGAGCCGCCGCGCGGCGT
>CAZIJC010000327.1:0-2374 GCA_964539385.1 uncultured Anaerolineales bacterium
GGGGCGCTGCCGCTCGAAACCATCCGCAAGCACCAGGCCGCCAAGTAGCCCCGGGAGACGCTGCCGGCATGACGCAAGAGCCGCATGACCAGCGGGTGACGGAACTTCTGGCCCTGGTCGCCGAGGGCCGGTTCGACGACCTTGAAGCGGCCTGGATGGTCGCCCTCGAGGACCAGGCCGTCGGCGCCGACGCCGCCCTGGCGGTCCTTGCCGCCGTGGCCGAACTGGAAGTGCCCAAACCGCTCGAATCGCTTACGTGGCTGCTTATCTCTACGTGGATGGAAGGAGACCGGGCCGCCGAGGCGCACGAAGTGATTCGGCGTGCGGCCGATCTGCTCCCCTCAAGCGACGTCCTGCGCGAAGAGACCTCCGGTCTGTACCGTCAGGCCTGCGGCGACGCCGAGGGCATCGCCACCCTCATTGAGATGACGCTCGGCCGCGACGACTTTCCGCTGGCGGCGGCCGTGGCGAAGCTGGAGATACTGCTGGCCCTGCCGCCCGGCACGTTCATCGTCGATCCACGCCGCCGGCATCCCGGATGCGTTCTCGGCGTGGACCCCGAGCGCAAGGTTCTGAAGGTCTCGTTCGGCCAGAGCAAGCGCGGCTACGACGCCGTCTCCATCGAGAACGTCCGAGCGGGCGACCCCGAGGACTACCGGGCCCTTCTTGCCTTTGAGCCCGAACGCCTCGCAGGACTCGCCGAGAACGATCCGGCGGAACTGGCCCGTTTGGTCCTCAACAAGCACGGGCCACAGATGAAGTTCCGCGACTTCAAGGCCGCACTCGAACCGGTCATCCCCGCGAAGGCCTGGTCCAGGTGGTGGTCGAAGGCACGTGAGCCCGTCCGCCGGTCGCCGCACATCGAGGCCTCGGGCGGCACGCAGCCGACGTTTACGTTGCGGGCGCGCCCGCGGTCGTTCGAGGACCGTGCCCGCGAGACGTTCGACGAGGCGCCGACACCCACCGCCCGGCTTGCCTTCGTCCTCGGCTACCTGAGCGAGGCGGGCCACGAGTCGGAGGCCGAGGCCCAGGTGCTGACCTACTTCGCCGAGGCGCTCGCGCGGCATCTGGAGGGCGGAAAGCAGGCCGGGCCGGCGGAGACCCTCGGCACGCTGGCGGTCCTGGCCGAAATGCACCGCCTCCATCCGGAAGCCGTCGGGCAGCCGGAGGCGGATCTCCACACGCTCACGCCCGAGGCCGACCTTGCGGTGGTGATCGCTTCCTTCACCGACGCCGGTCTGACCGGGTGTGTCCTGGCCCATGTCCGCGAGACGCGGCCCGATGCGTGGCCGCAGGTTTTTGCGGAGGCATTGCCCGCCTGCCGGCCCGACGTGTGTGCTCTCGTGGCAACGACCCTCTCGGAGACTGGTCACGAGGACCTTCTGGCACAGGCGGCAGGTGAGATCATGCACCGGCCCGACGAGTGCCGCGCCGCCATCTTCTGGCTGTGGACCGCCGCCACCTCCGGCCGCTTCGACCGGGCCTTCGCCGAGGTGGACCGCGTCTCGCTGACGATCCGGTTCCTCCTGGCCGCCGACAAGATCGGCCAGGACGCACGCGAAGACCGGCGGCTGCGGCCGCTGGTCGCCGAGATCCGCAGCGCCGTCGGCACGCGTGGCGGCGGACCGCTTCGGGCCGTCCTCGAGGCCTCCGGCGATGCCCAGGCCAAGGACATCCGCGCCGCCGTCGAACGGAACCGGGCCCTGACCGACGCCATCCGCTCGCGCGTCCTCGACCTGGTGCGAAAGATTCACCCGTCGCACTTCGCCATCCCCACCGTCGAACCCTGGGACGACGACCAAGTCATCTACACCACGGCGGCGGCCCTGCGCCGGCAGGAGGAGGCCTATGGTGAGTTGGTGACCGTCCAGGTCCCGGCCAACGCCAAGGCCATCGGCGACGCCGCCGCACTCGGCGACGTGAGCGACAACGCCGAGTTCATGGCGGCCCTCGAAGAACGCGACCGCCTGGCCGAACGGGCCGCTCGCATGCAGGCCGACATCGGCAAGGCCAAGATCCTCATGTCCAGCATGGCCGCCGGCGACACCGTGACCATCGGTTCCGCCGTCCGCGTACGCCACCTGCCCGACGGCGCCGAGCAGACCTTTACCTTCCTCGGACCGTGGGACGCCGACATCCAGAAACACATCTACTTCTACCGCGCCCCGCTCCCCCTGGCGTTCATGGGCAAGAAGGCCGGCGACGTTGTCACCTACGGCAAGGAACCCAACGAGCGGCGGTGGGAGATCCTGGAGGTCGGGCCGGGGCTGTAGCGATTGCGGATTGCGGATTGGGGATTACGGACCGGAGGATGTGGGCCTGGACCCTCCGGCCTACGTCTGTGGCCGTTCACCCAGTTTCCCGCTGTTCTCTG
>CAZIJC010000328.1:0-2370 GCA_964539385.1 uncultured Anaerolineales bacterium
CGCGTATCGCGGATCGTGTAAATGAACGGCCTGTCGGCCGTGAAGATGACCGGCGGAACGAAGCCCCCCACGGCGCTTGTCATCATATCCATCACGACCGCCGTCGCGGCGGCGGCCTCGGTTCCCGCTTCATCTACCTCGATCCACGCCTTGTGACGCACCTTGTCGATGTGAAACGCCTCATAATCAGGGGGGCGCTTGCCGTTCATCCCCGAGAAGTCCGCGATGCACTCGTCGAAGGCGTCGGGCATGCCCATGTTTTCGAGCACCCTGGCGAGTTCGACCTCCGCGCCGCATCCGAATTTGGGCAACGTCAGCCGCACCCTCGTGCTGCTGAGGTCGGCGAGGATTTCATCCATCGTCTCTGCCGAGAGCGATTGCTCAAAGGCCTGGAATCGGCCCTCTTTCGGCAGCAAGATGACCATCGATGCGTCGCCGCCCGTGTAAGGGAGTTCGACCGCCTGGTAGTCCTCGCCTTCCGCGTAACCGAATCGCTGCGTCTGGCGCATCATGTCAACCTGGAAATCTCCACCGGGCAGATGGAAGGCGCCGGGGCGCGTTGCCCCTTCGCTGAACGGATAACTCCAGGAGGCGTTGAAGTAAATCGCATTGACCAGAACGAGGCGTGTCAGATCGTTAATGTCGCCGGGTTTGAGCAAGTCTTCGATGCGGCCGCGCGTCTCATCGCTCACCCAGCCGTTGATGGTTTCGCGCGAGCCTTCCGGATCGCCGAAAAACTGCAGTCGCCTCAGGGGGCTGTCGTAGTTTTCGGCCAGGGTCTGAAGAAAACCGGAGAGGAACTCGTAGTTCACCTGGCCCCAAAGAGAGTTGGCGATACTAAGCGTAAACGGGTCGCCGGAGGCGCCCAGGCAGGCGGCACTGTCGTCCCCACTCGACGCAAGGTCGCGCATCAACGTCCCGAAGGCGGCATGCAGCCGCTCCTCCGGAAGCGTGAAATGAAGGACATCGGCCATCTGCTCTGCGGTCCCGCCGTCCGCGCCGGCATAGGTCATGGCCAGGGCCGAGGAAATGCTCATCGGCGAGAAGAAAAGGCTCCCCTCCTCGCCGCGCAGCGTCTCGTACAGATCGAAGGCAAAGGCGTTGTTCCCCGCCACCAACTGCTGCACGTCCGCCCAATCGGCTTGGGGCAGAGCGTCGGCGGACAATAGGATCCTGGGCTCAAGCGTCTCGAAAATGGGCGGGTAGGTCAGAACGGGAATGTCGCCGCGCATCACTCACCCCCAGCGTCAACCCCTCGTTCCCACATTATGTCTTATGCCAGATGTCCAGTCAAGGCACGAGAAAACAAAAATGGGAAGCCACACGCCCGGGCCCATATCGGTCCGTACGGGTCCGGACCGCGCAGAAGACCGGGCTCTCCCGCGCTGAAGCGGCCATAGCGCGATGCCGGTCGAGCCGACGCCCTTCGTGTCGGTGTCCTCGGGCCGCCTCACTCCATAAACTCGGTTACGTGCCGGGCAAGACGTACGCCTTGCCAATCTCGTCGCCCGTCTCGTCCACCCAGTGGCGCAGGCGTTTGCGGTGGTCGCTCAAGACCTGGGCGTACTTCGGGTCCCCGGCCAAGTTGACCATCTCGCCGGGGTCCTTTTGCAGATCGATCAACTGCTGGCGGTGGGCACCGTCTTCGTACACGTTATACTTGGTGCGTGCGGTGCGAACCATGCGACCGACCTGGCACTCGACCACGAGGTCGTCGCGCCAGGCCTTGGGCGCACGTCCCTCCGCCAGCGCGCGAACGCTGCGGCCACGCAGGCCCGCCGGCACGTCGATGCCCGCGTAGTCGCACAGCGTCGGAAGGAGGTCCAGGCCGACCGAGACCAAGTGCGTCTCATCCACGAGGCCCGGCTTGGTGACACCCTTCCGGCTGACGATGAGCGGCACGCGGCTGGCTTCCTCGTACAGGACCGTCTTGTGCTCGATTCGGTGGGCGCCGTCCATGTCGCCGTGATCGCTGGCGAATACGACGAGGGTGTCCTCCTCGAGCCCCGCCTCGCGCAGGGCCGCCAGGACGCGGCCGATCTGGGCATCGACCATCTCGGTCAGGCGGCAGTAGGCCCACCGGTGCCGGCGCCACTCGTCGTCCGGCCAGTTGCGGCGGGCGTGTTCGCGGAACGGCCGCATCTTCAAGAGTTTCGTGATGCACTCGGGTTCGAGCGGCGGAATAGCATAGTTCGGCGGCAGCGGCGGACAGTGCTCCTTGAAAAACGCCCCGCGCGAGACGCCCTCCGGCATCTTCAGCGCCTCGGCCAGACGCCGCCGCTCGACGCTGCTCTTCGGAAACATCTTCTCCTTCTTCACGGCACGCGTGTAGGCGTCGATAGCCATGTAGCAGATGTCGTGCGGGTTGAT
>CAZIJC010000329.1:0-2351 GCA_964539385.1 uncultured Anaerolineales bacterium
AGCGAGCGGGTGCCGTTCTCGCCACAGCAAAAGACTTACGTAAGACCGCTTAGCCCAGCGCGCAAGAGCGCGGCGACGGGACTATCAACCGATGCCACGGAGCCGACCCAAACCGTGCCGTATCCTCTTCGAGCCCTCGGGCCTCAAGACCGAGGTCCTGCAGGGCGCCACCATCCTCGATGCGGCGCGGCGGGCCGGCGTGTACCTGACCAGTATCTGCGGCGGCGACGGGTACTGCGGCAAATGCAAGGTCATCGTCGACGCCGGCGATGTCGAATCGCCGCCCACGACCCTCCTCTCGCCACAGGAACTCCGCGACAACACCGTCCTGGCCTGCCAAGCCCGCATCCGCTCGGACCTCACCGTCACGGTCCCCCGCAGCCATGCCCTCGACACCGGCCGCATCGTCGTCGACAGCGATGCCCATCGGTTCAGCGAACTGCCCGGCGAGGACGTCGGCGAGGGCGCCTTCCCGTTCGAACCGCTGGTCCAGAAACTGTACCTGGAAATGTCGCCCCCCACCATGGACGACCAACTGGCCGACCACGAGCGGCTGTACATGGCCATTCGCGAGCGGCTCGACGTGCCCCTCATGCAGACCGGCTACCGCATCCTCCAGCAGTTGCCGGCCCTGCTTCAGGGGGCCGAGTATAAGGTGACGGCCATCGTGGCCGAGCGCGGCGGCGTGGCGGAGGTCGTGGACGTCGAACCGGGCGACGCCAGCGACTGCAACTACGCCGTCGTCGTGGACGTCGGCACGACCACTGTCGTCGCCCAACTGGTTGACCTGGAAGCCGCCGCCACCGTCGATTCCGAGGCCACCTACAACTCGCAGATGCACTTCGGCGACGACTACATCCGCCGCATCATCTACGCCGAGGAGCACAACGCCTTCGACGAGATGCAGCGCCGCATCGTGCACGACGTCAACGACCTGGTGCAAACGATGGCCGTCCGCCAGGGCATCGGGTTGCAGTGCATTGCGTCGGTCATCTGCGCCGGCAACACGGCGATGACGCACTTCCTGCTGAATCTCGACCCCCGCCGCATCCGCCGCACGCCTTACGTTCCGGCCGCTGCCTGGATTCCCCCCATCCGGGCGGCCGAGGCCGGCATCCGCATCAACAAACGCGGGCTCCTCTACGTCCTGCCGGCCGTCGGCGCCTACGTCGGCAGCGACATCGTGGCCGGCGTCCTGGCCACCCGCCTCTACGAGGCCCCCAAACTGAGTCTGTTCATCGACATCGGCACCAACGGCGAGGTCGTCCTCGGATCGAAAGAATGGATGGTTTGTGCCTCTTCCTCCGCCGGGCCGGCCTTTGAAGGCTCCGGCGTCAAGCACGGCATGCGCGCTGCGCCGGGCGCCATCGAGCGGGTCACCGTGACCGAGGACCGGGAACTGAAGTTCCGGACGATCGGCGGCGAGGCGCCGCGCGGACTGTGCGGCACCGGGCTGCTCGATACGCTGGCCGGCCTCCTGGAACTCGGCATTATCGACCGGACCGGACGATTCGCCGAGAGCGAAAGCGAGCGCCTGGCCGAAGGCCCCGACGGGCTGGAACTCACCCTCGTCGCGGGACGCGACGGACAAGACCCCATCGTCATCACCCAGGCCGACATCTCGAACCTCGTCCGGTCCAAGGCCGGAGTCTATGCCGCCATCCAGATCCTCATGGAAGCCACCGGAACGACCTACGACGGGCTCAAGTCCATCTTCGTGGCCGGCGGCTTCGGCAACTACCTCGACGTGCGCAAGGCGATTGCCATCGGCATGTTGCCGGACATCCCGCACGACCGCATCCACTTCGTCGGCAACACGTCCATCGCCGGCGCCAAGATGGCCATTATGAGCCGCCGCGCACTTGCCAGGGCCGAACAGGTCGCCGGTCGCATGACCTACTTCGACCTGATGAACCACCCCACGTACATGGACGCCTTCATGCAGGCCAACTTCCTGCCGCATACGGACCTGGCACGCTTCCCGAACGTGCAGGAAGCCATGACCAAAACCGGGGCGGAAAACCGGGAGCATAACGAGTGAGCGCCGTAATCGCCATCTCGGGCAAAGGGGGGAGCGGCAAGACCACCCTGGCCGCCATGATCGTCCGCCATCTCGTCGAGCGAACCGGCCGCAGCGTCCTGGCCGTTGACGCCGACCCCAACACCTGCCTCGGCGACGCCCTCGGCCTCGAACCGGAGACGACAGTCGGCGAAATCCGCGACGCCGCCATCGACCGCACGCTCCAGACCGGGCCCGGCATGGACCGCGAGCGGGCCGTCCAGTACGCCATCCAGCGCGCCGTGGTCGAGGCCGGGGGCTTCGACCTCCTGGCCATGGGCCACACCGAGGG
>CAZIJC010000330.1:0-2344 GCA_964539385.1 uncultured Anaerolineales bacterium
GTGACGGAGACTTCGCCAAGGTAATCCGCGCTGTCTGCGACTTGGGGAAGCACGTCGAGGCAGTCTGCTTTCACAAGGCGTACCACGTCAAGCAGGCCGCCGACCGAGTGATCGAACTGAACGCCAAGTCTCTTGAGACCTTGTGGATGGGATGAGCAGTCTCCGACCGCCGAGAAGGGCAGGACGTGGTAGGCGGCGCCCTTTGCAGTTGAATCACGCCGTCTTATTCTGCGACCAATCGCCGGAGGGCGCGGAGGTTGACAGGGTCCATCCGGCGGCCGCGGGGGCCTTGTTTGGGCGTTTCGAGGATGAACGGCAGGTCGCGAAGCGCCGGATGATTGACCAGTCGCCGGAATCCCTCCCTCCCGATCCGCCCGCGGCCGATGTGTTCGTGACGGTCGAGGTGCGACCCGCGTTCGCCCTTTGCGTCGTTGGCGTGGACGACGGCCACGCGCGCCAAGCCCACCGTCTCATCGAGCCGGCCGAGCGTTTCGTCCAGTCCCCCGCGCGTCCGCACGTCATACCCGGCCGCCCACAGGTGGCAGGTGTCGATGGCCACGCCCAGGCGCGGCCCGGTGCACGGCCGGGCAAGACCGGCCGTGGCACACCCTGAGTCGCCGGTCTCGATGAGATGCTGGAGGTGCTCGAACCGTCCGCACAGGACCGTTCCGGCGCCGGCGGTGGTCTCGAGCAGGATGCGGCAGGCGTGGTCCGGGCGCCGGCGATGGAGCCAGTCGAGGGCCCGCGCGATGCGCGCGAGGCCGGCCGCCTCGCCGCTGCCCATGTGGGCCCCGGGATGCAGGACGAGGCCGTCGAGTCCCAGCCGCTCGGACCGGCCCCATTCTGCGAGGATACACCGGCGCGACCGTTCATACAGCGTCCGGTCGGGGCTGGCCAGGTTCACGAGGTACGACGCGTGGCCGACGAGCGGCGCGAGGTCCGCCTCGCGCGCCGCGGCGCGGAACCGGCCGACCGTCTCATCGGAGAGCGGCCCGAACCGCCACTGCGCCGGCGACTTCAGGAAGATCTGGAGGCACTCGGCCCGGATAGCGAGCGCACGCTCGACCGCCTTGTCCACGCCGCCTTGTATCGAGAGATGCGCGCCGAAGCGAGGCATGGTCACACAGTTCAAAGTTCAAGGTTCAAGGTTCAAAGTCCAAAGCTGAAAGTTGCCTCGGCCTCGAGCCCACCCTCCGTTCCCGTGGCCGACCGCGAAATTGCAAAAAAGGTACCAGGCACCTTTTTTGCGTTTTCGGCGTTTTTGGCCTTGTATGGGCTTTTTCAGGAAAAGGTACCTGGTACCTTTTTTACTCTGGAATCACAACGATGGCCGCCCGGACCTTCTCGGCGAACACTTTCTCGGCCGTGCGGCGAAGGTCGTCGGTCGTGACCGTTTCGATGGCCTGTTTGAGGGCGGCCGAATCCACGCCCATCCCGGCCCGCCGTCCCATGGCGAAGGCCGTTCCGTAAAGGTTCTGCACAAGCATGCGATCCGGCAGGCTCAGCAGGCCGAAGGCGAAGTTGAAACTCTGCAACGCAACCATGCGGTCTGAGGTCGTGATTTCCCCTTGGCCCGCTTCGGCGACGAACGCCTCCAGCCGCGCCACCGCTTCCGCCGGTTTCTCGCCGGCCCGGACGGGTGCGCAGATGCAAACGGCCGCCGGATCGTCGAGCGGCGCATAATGAACCGGCATCTGGCCCGGTGCGGCGCCGAGGGTCTGGGCTCGGTTCCACAGCCGCGCAACCAGTACCAGGAACGGAGCGTACAGGTCGCTGTCGGTCGTCGGTGCAACGTAGGCGAGGCCGACGGCCGGCGGTCCCGGGCGGATGGGCCTGGCGTGGACGGTCTCGGTGGCGGGGAGTTTGGCTTTCGGCCGCTGCGGCGGTTTCGGCATGGCGTCGCCGGACGGGATGGACCCGAAATGTTTCTCGATGGCCGTCCGCGCGGCGGCCGCGTCGAACGCGCCGGCCAGGACGAGCGTCGCGTTCTTCGGCTTGTAGTACTGTTTGAGGCGCTGCTGGACCGCCGCAATCGGGATGGCGTTGATGTGGTCGGCCACGCCTCCTCTGCGTCCGCCGTACGGGCCGGGGCAGACCTTCTCGCGGGCGAGGTTCATGGCGGCCAGGTGCGGCATGGATGCGTACATGTTGGCAAGTTCCGCGAGGATGCGCGGTTTCTCGCGCTCCAAGTCCGCGTCGAGCACGCGGAGATGTTTCATCCGGGCGGCGGCATCCTGGAGTTCCCGCTCGAGGGCCTCTCGTTTGAAGACGGCGGCCGCGACTGTGTAGTCGTCGCCCGTCTGGGCGTTCCAGCCGTCGGGGTAGCGGGCCATAAAGCCCTGCA
>CAZIJC010000331.1:0-2340 GCA_964539385.1 uncultured Anaerolineales bacterium
GCGCTGCGCAACGCCCGGTGCATCGGCACCAACACCAAGACCTTCCCCGACACGCACGGCTCGCCGCTGCTCGGCATGGGATGGACGGCGCTGGGCGCGGCGGTCGACCCGGCCAGTTTCCGCAAACTCATGGACACGCACGTCTGGCACTTCAACCTGGCCCACTGCCCGGACGGCACGTTCTACTATCAGCCGAACCGCGACAACAATCCCCAGGACTATGGCAACGACCCGCGCCTGTCCGCATCCGCTACCACGGCGCTGATCCTCTCCATCAAGCACAAGTCGCTGCGGATGACGGGCGCCCGGGCGCGCGGCAGGCTGTAGTGTCAGCGTCCCCCGACCGGAGCGGGCGTCACTTGCGACGGGTCGTACTCCATCGCCGCAAAGCCGCTTGAACGGTGAGCGATGAGCGGCGGCGGACCTTTCGTCTCCTCCTCCCCCTCGACGGAGGCCGGCACGGGCGCCGTCTCCAGAAGCAGACACTCCACGCCCTCGAGGTCCTCGACCAGCGCGAGCCCTTCCTTGACGCCGAGCACCGCGATGGCCGTCGCCAGGCCGTCCGAGACCGCCGCATCGTCCGCCACGACCGTCACGCTGGCCAGGCGCGTGTCCACCGGCCGCCCGGTGCGCGGGTCGATGATGTGGCTGAACCGCTTGCCGGCCACGGTGAATCCGCGGTAGGCGTGGCCGCTCGTATCGGCGGCCTGGTCCCGGAGCCGCACGGCCGTATAGAGCCGCGACCGGTCTTCGGGATGCCGGGGGTCCTGCACGCCGACGCCCCATCGGCGGTCGCCGGCGGCGGGGACCAGCGACCTGGGGCGCACGCCGAAGGCGAAGACGTCGCCGGCGGCCGCCACCAGCCCCGCAGTCGCGCCCGCCTGCTGGAGCCGCCGGCCCATGCGTCCGGCGATGTAGCCTTTCGCGATGCCGCCCAGATCCAGGCGCATCCCCTTCCGGATGCCGACCGAGTGGACGGTTTTGGTAAGTTCCTCGCGTGTAGGCGGCGGCGAGCGGGGCGGCGCACGTTCCAGTTCGCTCAGCGGCCTCTGCACCACGGCCACCAGCATCTCCAGTTTGTCCATGCCGACCAGTGCGCGGGCCTTCTTGATTTCTTCATCGGTTGGCAGGGTGTTCTTCTCGGCCGCCTCGCGCCACAGGTCGAGCAGCGGGCCGACCGTCGGGTCGAAGGCGCCGGCGGTCACGTCGTGAACCTCCTTGGCGGCCGCCAGGCAACTCGTGACCAGCGGATGCACCTCGACCTGCCACAGGCCGGCCTCCCTGTTGATGCGCGACACGTGGGAGTCCTCGCGGTGGGAGTCGAGGCGGGCGACGCACTCGTCCATCTCGGCCCAGGCTGCCGCCAGACACCGGCGGCCGAGTTCCTCGCTCGGCGCAACCACCCGGACCATCACCTCCGTGTCCATCGCGGCCCGGGCCTCAACCACCTCGACCGGCTCGCCGCCGCAACCGGCCACGGCGAGGGCTGCCCCAAGCGCCGCCACGAGCCCACCGCGCACCCACCCGCGTTTAGCGGCGCCCGCATACTCGTCACTTGCGCCCATACTTGTACTCCGCCTGGCAGGAACCCTCGCGGCTGACCATGCACGGCCCGACCGGATGGGCCGGCGTGCAGGCCTTTCCGAAAAGCGGACATCCGTGCGGTTCCACGAGGCCGCGGATGACGTCGCCGCACCGGCAGCCGTGCTGCTCGGCCTCCGGTTCAGCGGGCGGCCAGGGGATGGCGAGCGCCCCCGGCGCGTCGAACTCGGCGTACGCCTCCCGCAGGCCCATGCCGCTGGCGGGGATCGACCCCAGGCCGCGCCACGTCACGTCGGCGGCCTCGAAAACGCGCTCGATTCGCGCCAGCGCCTCGGGGTTGCCCTCCGGCCGCACGGCCTCTTGGTAGACGTTCTCGACGCGCCCCTCACCGGCGGCCAGTTGCCGCAGGATGGCCGCCACCCCCGCGAGCACCTGCTCGGCCGTGAACCCCGCCACGACGCACGGCCGACGGTACGCCGCCGCAAGCGGCTCGTACGCGCGGCTGCCGATGATGACGCTGACGTGGCCGGGACACAGAAACCCGTCGATCCGGACCTCGCCTCCCGCCAGCAGCGCGTCCATCGCCGGGATGATCCACTTGTGGCCCGAGAGGATGCAAAAGTTCGTGAGGCCCTCGGCCTTGGCCGTCTCGACCGCCACGGCCGTGCCGGGCGCGGTCGTCTCGAAACCGACCGCCGCAAACACCACCGTTTCGCCGCGCCGCCGGCGCGCCAGGTCCAGCGCCTCCAGCACCGAGTAGCAGACCGCAACGCTGCCGCCTTCGGCCTTGCGGCGTTC
>CAZIJC010000332.1:0-2335 GCA_964539385.1 uncultured Anaerolineales bacterium
CCGGCAGATCGCCGCGGCCATCCCAACGACCTCGCCCATCATCCCGCAGGTCCGCATCACGCGGACGGTGCCGAGGGCCTCGTGGGTGACGGAGGTATCCCGTCCGGCCATGAACAGGTTGGGGATGTTCCGCGAGTACAGGCAGCGGTAGGGCAGCCAGTAAGGGGTCTTGAAGCGGTTGTGCTTGGCGACGGCGATGAACGCGTCGCCCTCGAAGCCCTTTTCGTATCGCTTATCCGGGTAGTGCAGATCGATCGACCAGGTGCACGGCACGCACGCGTCGGGCCAGGTCTTGCCGGTCAGGACGTGGTCCTTGGTCAGCATCACGTCCCCGACAAGCCGTCGAGACTCGCGCGGGCCGGAGATGTACGCGGCCCAGTTGAGCTTGTGGGTGGGGTAAACCTTGTCGACGTTCTTCAGGGCGTCCCACGCGCCGTACATCGCCCGGAAGTTCCAGTCGCGGATGTACTCGCCCTTGGCGATCGGGTCGTGGTCGAAGCCACTCTCCCAGAACCACACGCCCAGCGAGTGGGTGTCAGACGGGGCGTACTGGCCCTTGGCGTCCTTCCGCCCGGGGAAGGGCTTTGCCGACAGGTCCAGCGCCCACGGGCACTGCGGGAAGGGCGCCGGCTTGCCGGTGTCGACGATGTTCCAGAGGTTGCACCGGCCCATGTGGCCCTTGCGTGTCATCTGGAATTCCGCGCCGGCCAGCTCGCCGATAACGCCGTGTCCGGTGCAGTCGGCCACTTGCCGGCAACGCAAACGGACGCGTTTGCCCGTGACGATATGCGTGGCAATCACGGCGGCGATCCGCCCGGCTTTCATTTCCACCTCGTTGCCGCGGTGGCCCAGCAGCAGCGTGATGTTCTTTTCGGCGCGGACCAGGGCGATTTTGCGGTCGTCTTCGTAGAGGTCCGCGGTGTTGGCCGGGCCGTAGTGGGCCTTGCGCTTCTGGTCCAGTTCGCCGACGATATCGCCGACCCTCGGGTACGGCGGGAAGTTCGCCTTGCCGCCCAGCCAGACGCGGACCTCGGAGCTGTTGTTGCCGCCGAGGACCGGGCGGTCCTGCACCAGCGCCACGCTCAGATCCAGCCGAGCCGCCGACAGCGCCGCGGCCGTCCCGGCAATGCCGCCGCCGACCACGACCAGGTCGAACTGCCCGCCGTCGACGGGGATCGCGTCCTTGCCGGCGAGTTTCCGCCGCCACGCCCGCAGCGCCGCCAAGTCGTCGGGCGGGCGGAACTTCGGGTCGGCGCAGAAGGCGATGGCCTCGCACCGGCCCTCGAAGCCCGTCAGGTCGCGCAGCGCAACGGTGGCGGTCTTGCCGGCGATTCTCACCGCACCGCCCGCCTGCCAGTGCCAGTCGGCACCTTCGATGCCGAAGGTCGCCTTCAGCGGCTTGCCGTCGATGTGTACCTGGAACCGCCCCGGCGCGCCGGGGGCCTTCCACGTGGCCACCCAATCGCGGGTGCGGACCCATACGTGGTATGTCCCGGGCTTCGGGAAAACCACCTTGGTGGTCGCGTCGGCAACCGGCTTGCCCAACCCGTGGGCCAACAGGAACGGCGAGCCCATCTCGTCCATGAACTGCTGATCGACCACCCAACCCCCGCGCTTCTCGAAGCCCTCCGCCTCAACGAGAACGTCGGCAGCGAACAGAGGGGTCGAGACTGCGAGTGCCTGGACCAGAGCGATGCAAAGGACAGCTCCCGCTTTCCTGGACATGACCATACTCCTTGCCTGTACCTGGGATTTCCAGTTTGGTTTCTGCCCACGGCCCTCGTGGGCCTTTCCAGTGACTCCATCACGGTATCGAGGCTCAGCAGCGTCGCAGCGGGAAGCAGGACATGGACGGTACGAGACTTCGCGGTCATGGCCCAGGACTCCTTCCCGGAGGGATTGGCACGGCAATCCAAGCGCGTCTCAGGCATATTCCGGGGGCAGAGGCATATTCCAGGGTCACCCAGGCCCGGCCACGGCTGGCGGTCGAGTCTTCTGTGGGGTTCCAGCCGCTAGCGTGCGGGGGCGACATACTTCTTCTTGAGGTAAACCGGCACGTTGTCGCCTTGCTTCATTCGCCAGGCGGATAGTTGCGTCTGCAGCGATTTCAGCACGTCGGCGTTTTCCGCGCGATGGGCAATATTCGTCGTTTCAAACGGGTCTTTGGTCAAGTCATATAACTCATGTTGTGGCCGGTGTTGGAACGCGTTAACCCGCATCTTGGCCCCATCGTCGGTCTTGGCCAATTCTACCCATGAATCCCAATAGGGGTGATAGGCACTAGTGCTGTGTCGCTACTCAATTGACGGATAGAGTTTTTTCAGCCTGATGCGTG
>CAZIJC010000333.1:0-2304 GCA_964539385.1 uncultured Anaerolineales bacterium
ATGTTCTTCCGCTGCAAGAATTGGGTCTTCGAAAACAGCGAATGGGGCTTCATTTCCATAGGGCTGGGCAGCGGAGATGGTGAGGCGTTCGACTTCGAGGGCAACTGCGACAACATGACCATGCGGAACTGTCTCTTCCATGACACCGATGGCCCCGGTTTTCTGATTTGCTGTTATGCCTCCGACTGCCACCCTAACATGGGTATTCGCATGGAGAATTGCGTCCTGAACGGGAAAGCCAAGCGGCCCATCGGATTGCCCCGATGCGAGATCCTCAACACGACGGATTGGAATGAAGTACTGTGGAAGAATTGCCGTTTCTATCTTTCGAAGGGCGAAGTCCTCATGAAGGTGATGGACCCCGAGAAGGAGAAGAAATCAACCTTCGTCGATTGTGGGGTCAAGAACCTCAGCAAGGCCTGCAGCACACGGAATCTGGCCGCCAGGGCAACCGTGTCTGCGTCTTCGCAGGAGGCCGGCAGGGAAGCCGCCAAGGCCATCGACCGGAGTGCGACTACTTCCTGGAAGGCCACGGCGTCCACTGACCAGTGGCTCCAACTCGATTTCGCCAGGGCCACAGCCATTAGTGAATTCAGGATCAGAGAGGACGCGTCCTCTTCGGTCATCCGCTATACAATCGAGTGCTGGGACGCCAAGGCCTCCCGGTGGCTGGGTTGCTTCAACGGCCGGGCCATCGGTCCCGACTTCATCGCACCGATCACCAGCCGGCGCACGCGGAAGGTGCGGCTGCGGGTCATGAGGACAGAAAGCGGAAACCCCGGTATCAGCTCATTCGAGGTATACTATGATACGACCGGCTGGCTGCCAATAACGGCCGCCGGTCAGCCGGGGAAATGAGACCTGGCCCGCACCATCTCCTTGAAGGGCTACGCCGGCGTCTGCGCGGCGCAGGCCGCGTTGCCCGAGACGGTGTCCGTGGGCAACCCGGGCAACCGCGCGGACGACACCGGCTACGGCGCGGCGGCCTTTTGGCCCCGGAGGGGGGGTTGACGCCGACTGGGCTCCAGGGGATCGGGGCCCAGGGCTTCCACTGGTCCACGGGCCTGTCCACTTTCCTGCCCGGCATGGGCCGATCCCGCCTTCTGAGCACACGGGCAAGTTTCTTGACAGTCGCTTTGAGTGTCTTCCAAGGCACGTTACCCGCGTATTCCAGCCGCACCAGGGGGGTACGATGTCTGGGGCGATTCCCAAACTCCTGGATCTTTTCGCTTGACGCCGGACCCTAACCGTGTATACTAAGAGAATTGGAAGTTGCGCGGAGGGATGAGGGGTCACATCATTTAGGAGCGGCTTTTTTCGCAACGCAGGCGACATCCGTGGCGTCGCGCGGTTTTTATCTGCCGGAGAGGCCGAATCCACCATCGCCCTGTCCCCAGATAACGGGGGTTCTTCACGGCATTGGCCGCTGCACGGGGGTAGGGACTGTCGCTATGTCGCGTGCTGTATGCGTTGTCCGGGAAGGCGGGACTTGTCACTTGGTCTGGAGAGGCCGACTGCCTCTCCGAACGGGAGTTTAAGCCATGGGTAAGAAGCGTACTATCGACCTGTTGAAGTTGTCCAAGGGTGCCGGGCCTGTGCCGACTGAGCGAGACCCGGGCCCTCAGCCGGCCGATCCGGCGTTCGAGACTCTTGAGCCGAGGTTGCTCCTATCGGGGCCACCCACGCTCGCGATGGATCCCTCGGATGACACCGGGGCCCCCCTCGACAACGTGACGAGTGAGAACCAGCCGACGTTCTTCGGGGCGGGAGCGGTTCTCGCCACCTTCGAGGTCTACGCCGACGACGGGACCGTGACCACACTCGTGGGCACCGGAAGCGTGGGAAACGACGCCAGCTGGGGGGGGAATGCAGACGGCCTAGGCGCGTGGCAGGTAACGGCCGCTGCAGCGCTGGCTGACGGCACGTATGTCATCACAGTCGTCGTGGATGACGGCGGTACGATCACCATGAGCGATCCGCTCGCGGTGGAGATCGATACGACGGCCCCGCTGGCCCCGGCGCCGGCGCCGCTTCTGGCGCCTTCGAGCGATTCGGGGGCGGCCGACGGCATCACGAACATCAACGAGCCGGCGTTTGTTGGTGCGGCCGGGTCGGTCGAGGCCAACGCGGCCGTTCGCGTTTTCGCGGGCGGCGTCCTGGTGGGCCAGGGCGTGGCCAACGCCGACGGCTCGTGGGAGGTGACGGTCGAACCGCTGGTCGACGGCCCGTATGCCATCACGGTGGAGGCGGAGGACCTGGCGGGCAACGTCAGCCCGCTGTCGGCCGCCTTGAACATCACGGTCG
>CAZIJC010000334.1:0-2302 GCA_964539385.1 uncultured Anaerolineales bacterium
GAACGCGGAGCCAGACCTTGCCGGTGGCCATGACGGCCGCCAGGTCGGTCGAACCGACGCCCGTGGCAAACGCGCCGAGGGCGCCGTACGTGCAGGTGTGGCTGTCGGCGCCGATAATGAGGTCGCCCGGCCCGACAACGCCCTGTTCGGGCAGCAGGGCGTGCTCGATGCCGACCCGGCCGACTTCCCAGTAGTGCGTCACGTTCCGGGCGCGGGCGAAGTCGCGGAGCACCTTCGCCTGCTCGGCGCTCGCGATGTCTTTGTTCGGCGTAAAATGGTCCGGCACCAGGACGACGCGCTCGCGGTCCCAGACGGTCTCGATGCCGGCCGCCTCCAACTCGCGGATGGCGATCGGCGCGGTGATGTCGTTGCCGAGGGCGATATCGACGTCGGCGTACACGAAGTCACCCGGCCTGACCGATTCGCGCCCGGCGTGGGCGGCAATGATCTTCTCGGTAATCGTCATGGGCATCGGAAACCGTACTCCATTCCAGATGCGCCCCGAGAACCGTGCGTCAGTTCTGTCCGAAACGCGCCCGCATTCGCGTGGCACGCCCGAGCGGGTCCTTCAGGTACGCCGCATGACACTCGGGGCACAGGTCGAACCGGAACGTCTTGTGCACCTGGTCCTCCAGAACCTCGGGGTCGATGTCGGCCATCTCGTCGAGCAGGTCCTGCATCTCGTCGGTGCGGTCGTCCTGGAGGTCCTTGGCGGTCAGTTCCATGGGGTCGTAGGCGGCATAGACCTCGACCTTGACGACGTACCGCGTGTCCTCATCGGCCAGCAGCGTCTTGCCGCACATGTCGCAGGTGAAGTGGATCATCGGATGCCCCCTGCCTCAACTCGCGCCGCTCGCCGAAAACCGGCGCCCGCCGAATCATACCATGCGGCCGGCCAAGTGCAAAACGAATCCGCGTCCCGGGCGGCACCCGCCGGGTGCCGCCGTTTGCCTGTCAAACGCCGCCGCCGGCGCTTGTTGGCTGCCAGAAGAGTAACCCGGAGGCGGCCCGGCGCTTGAAAAAGCCGGCGCCGGCGGCCATACTGCACGCGGCGCCCGCACTCCGGCCGCGTCACATGCACCGCGAAACGATTGAACGGAAGGAACGAACCATGAGAAGCCAACCGATCACGAGACGCCGTTTCTTGAGCCGTGCCGCGTCGGCGGCGGCCGGCGTTGCGGCCGCACCGTACGTCATCACGTCCACCGCGCTCGGGGCGGGGGCGACGCCGCCCGCGAGCGAGCGCATCGGCATCGGCTCCATCGGCGTCGGCGGACGGGGCAACGGACTGCTCGGCGGGTTCCTGAGCCTGCCCGACTGCCGTTGCCTGGCCGTCGCCGACCCGTTCAAGTCGCGGCGCGAACGGACGGCCGAGCGGATCAACAAGCGGTACAAGTCAACGGACTGCGCGGCGTACAACGACTTCCGCGATCTGCTGGCGCGCGACGACATCGACGGCGTCGTCATCGCCACGCCGGACCACTGGCACGTTCCGGCGGCGCTCGCTGCCGCCCGTGCCGGCAAGGACATGTATGTCGAGAAACCTCTCGGCCTGGCCGTCCAATGGGACATCGCCCTGCGCGAGACCATCCGCCGCTACGGCCGCACGTTCCAGTACGGGACGCAGCAGCGGTCGTCGGCGCACCTGCGGCACGCGTGCGAACTGGTGCACAGCGGCCGCATCGGCGAGGTGACCGAGATCGAGGTGGTGGCGCCCGGCGGGCGGGCGGGCGGTTCGACGGTTCCGATCCCCGTCCCGGACGGGTTCGACTACGACCTGTGGCTGGGCCCCGCGCCGTGGAGCCCGTACACGAAGGACCGGTGCACGAGCGCCGGCTCGTGGTTCGTGTACGACAACTCGATCGGCTTTCTCGGCGGTTGGGGCGCGCACCCGCTCGACATCGCCGTCTGGGGATGGGACAAGGGGAACCAGGTTCCCGTCGAGATCGAGGGCACCGGCACGATACCCACCGAAGGCCTGTTCAACACGGTCAAGGACTGGGACATGCACGGCCGGTACGCCAATGGCATCACGTTCCGGTTCAAGGGCCCGGGGAAGGACCTCACGAAGTTCGTCGGCGCCGAAGGCACCATCTGGGTGGGGCGCGGGTACCTTCGGACGGAGCCGGAGTCGCTGAAGGACTCGAAGATCGGCCCGAACGACGTGCACCTGGTCACCAGTTTGAACCACGGGCAGAGTTTCCTGGACGGCATCAAGACCCGCTCGGACGCCGTCAGCAACATCGACGACGCCGTCCAGTCGGACATCATCAGCCACCTGAGCGACATCGCCATCCGCACC
>CAZIJC010000335.1:0-2273 GCA_964539385.1 uncultured Anaerolineales bacterium
TTGAGGTAGACATCCACTGGAAGGATGGCCAGTTGACCCACGCAGCGATTCGTTCACTGAATGGAAACCCGCTAAAGGTTCGTTACGGAACAGAAACTCGCAAGACGCATCTCGCTAAAGGCGATAGCTTCACCTGGAATCGGCGATCGGAGGTACTACAACAATGACACGGTTGAAAAGGGGATCCCATCGAATGGCATGGGTGCCGGGGCGTCGCGCACGCGAGCATGGGTGACTACGAAGCGGCCATCACAGACTGCGCCAAAGCCATCGACCTGGAGCCGAACTTAGCCGGGGCCAGTTCACAGCGTTTCAGGCTCGCATGAGGCGAGGCGGAAGACAGGCAAGTAGCAGACGCAAGGCGCTGATGCGCTGCGCCCTCACGCCTGAGCATCGCGGCGCGACCGTCGCCCTCACGCGAACGCCAGGCCAGCCTGCTGGCCCGGAAGGAGCACCGAGGAATGCAGACTCAGTGGAATGGGGGCGCCCTCAATGAAAACCCGGAAGGCACCATTTGTCTCTGCCATCACCGTTGTCCTCATAACACAAACGGCTGGCGCGCTTGATCTTGCCGTTCCCGTCGGCGGAGATATCCAGAAGGCCGTCGATGCAGTGTCCTCGGCCGGCGGCGGGTCGGTCACTCTGGCCGCGGGTGTCCATCAGATAGACCGTCCGATACGCATAAGGAGCCATATCACACTGAGCGGCAAAGGAAGCGCTCTTACGACGATCAAGACAAGCAAGGCCATCAAATTGGTTGAACAAGCTTCCGAAGGCTTGAGGAAAGTCACTATCCGGGACCTCAGTATTGCGGGCGTGCCTGTTCATGGGTCCCACGCCATTCTCATCGTGTCTTACAAAAGAGAGCACAGGAACATCACGCTCCTGAATGTGCATGCATCACAGACGGGATGGGGAGTCCATATCAAGGGGGCCGATGGCGTCAGGATCGAGAATTGCGAATTCGCCAGGAACGGCGCCAAAGGCAAGGAAGGGTATGCGCACAACCTCTACCTGAGAAGATGCAAGAACGCCTTGGTCAGCAACACCAAGCTGAACGGCTCAACATCCGGAAACGGGTGCAACATCTCATACAGCCAGAACATAACGATCGACAGCTGCGAGGTCCTCGACAACTACTTCCGGGGGGTCCGAGCCGCAGACTCGGACGGGTATACCGTGAGGAACTCGAGAATCGGCAGAAACGGCAGGGTCGGGCTGCTTGCCAACAGGGAGAAGGCCCCCACCAAGAACATCCGCTTCGAGAACAACATCGTGTTTGAAAATGGCGCGGAGGGGATCCAGGCCAAGAGGGGTGTAACCGGCAGTGTGACCGGGTGCAGGTCCTTCAACAACAAGGGCGCCGACTTCGACCTCAACAGCAGCATAAGGCAGAAGGGCAATAGCACGGCGGCCGTGCCGGTGAAGCCCCGAAAGGCGCCGGACGCCGACCGACCTGCGACACAAGGGCCCAAATAGCGTTCCACCTCTCCCTCACGCGCTCAGCCCCCTCGCCCGCCCTTGCCTCGGGGGAGGGGTGGGGGTAGAGTGCGCGAGGAGCCACGGCCCGCCTCCGCCCGGCCGTGTGAAAGACCGTAGGCGTTCGGGAGGCGAGTCAGAGGGCCACCTGTGACCATCGTCGCGTCCCGACCCTCCCTCACACTGCGCCTTCTCCCTGGCCCAAATCCCGCCCAAAGTCTACATGCGTAACCATTTCGCCCCACCACCCGAAAACCTCTTCCTACCGGCGCGTGCGCATCGTATGATCGGATAGACAACCAGACCAGGCGACGATCCGGAGGCTGATCCCCGCCGGGTTGCCACCGAAAGAATCAAGGCCGTATGGGGCCATACACCCATGCGGCCTTTTCTTTTCGGTTCGCCCGGCTTGGTTGTCGGACGGGAGGCGAGAAGTGGCCGACGACCTGGAACAGACGATCCGCGAGAACGCCCAGGGCCCGGCCGAGGCCCGCGGCGACTCGGTCTCGATGCGGCAGCACGACCTGAAGGACCAGGTCGAGGCCGACCGGTACCTCGCCTCCAAGGAGGCCATGCGGCAGGGCCGGGGCTTTCGCCTGACGAAGCTCGTGCCGCCGGGAGCGTAGGCTTGTTCAACTGGATCAAGAGAATCCGCTCTTCATCGAAGCCTGCTCGCGTCAGCGACCGGCAAGGCCTCCTCTTTCGTTTTCTGCGCGGCCGGTACGATGCGGCCACCACCACCGACGAGAACCGCCGGCACTGGGCCAGCGCCGACGGCCTCTCGGCCGACGTCG
>CAZIJC010000336.1:0-2266 GCA_964539385.1 uncultured Anaerolineales bacterium
GCGGGCCCCGCCACGATGAGGCTGTTCGTGCGGACGTCGGCGCTGACGACGGTCTCGGAAGTCGAGCGGCCATAGCGGCCGGGCTCGCGCTTGGCCAGGGCGTTCTGGAGAACGCCGGCCAGTTGCTGCGCGTCGGCGACCTTGAGGCGGAAGGTGCGGATGTTGCCGCTCGTGGTGATGGCCTTGTCGAGTTGTTGGACCATTTGTTCGAGGGCCTTGAACTCGGCCTCCGGCGCACGGATGACGATGGAGTTGCTGGCCTCGTCGCCGCGGACGAAGACGGTCTGCGGGCGGCCGCGATCGGGGTAGGGAAGCAGGCCGCGCAGCGTCTCGGCGATCTTGGCCGCGTCGCCGGACTTGACCTGGATGATGTGAACCGGGTCCACCTTCTCGGCGTCCGGCGTGTCCATGGCCTTGACGAGTTCGGCGATGGCCTTCTGGTCATCGTCGGCGGCGGAGACGAGCAGGCAGTTGCTGCGGTCGCTGGCCGAGATGACCACCGGCACGGACGGCTGCGACGACCTGCTGCGGCTGTAGCCGTAACTGCGGCTGCGCAACTCGTAGATGCGGTTGAGCGAGTCGGCCAATTCGCGGGCCTTGGCGTGCTGGAGGGGGATGATTCGCGTGGTGGCGGTTGCCATCGGGACGGCCGTCGCCTTGAGTTGTTCGAGAAGTTTATCGATGGTGGGCCAGTCGCCGGGTGCGGCGGAGATGAGCAGGCTGTTGGTTCCGGCGTCGGCGGCGATTCGCACGTTGGTGGCGGTGCGGTCGTAGGGGTTTCTCGGGTCGCCCTGGCTGAGCATCCGCGTGAGCGAGGAAGCCAGTTCCCTGGCGTCGCCGACCTTGATTTGGACAACGTGGATTTCGCGGGTCTGCTCGTTCTCCTCGAGCGGCCTGTCGAGTTCGGCGATGAGTTGCTCGGCGATCCGGATGTCGCCGGCCGAACCGCAGACGATGAGGCTGTTGGTGCGTGTGTCGGAGGAGACGCGGGTGCTCATGGCGCTGCGACTGCTCCCGTAGCGACTGCGCGAGTCGCCGGAAGAGCGGCTGATGGCACCTTCGATGACGCGTTCCAGTTGCTGGGCGTCGGCCACCTCGAGTTTGAAGACCCGCATGCCGCCGGCTTCCTGGCTCGCCTGGTCGAGAGTTTGGATGAGTTCCTCGATACGGGTCATCTGGTCGAGCGGCGCGGTGACGATGAGGCGGTTCGTATTCACGTCGGCCACGACGCGTGCCTGCACGGTCTGGCTGCCCGACGAGGAGGAGCGGCTGGAACTGGGGCGCGAACTGGAGTAGGAGGACTGCTGCGGCAGGAGTTGCTTGATCGTGTTGGCGAGGTCTTCGGCGCGGGCGTTCTTCAGGTCGAAGACGCGCATGTCGCCGGTTGCGCCCGGCTCGATGGCATCGAGTTGCTCGACGATCTGCTCGGCCAAGGCGATGTTCTCGCCGGAGCCGGACAGAAACAGCGTGTTGGTCCGCTGGTCGGCGGTGGCCTTGATGCCCATGTCGGAGGCCTTCACCGGCTGCCCGTAGTTGGGGTTGCGTACGTAGCGGCCTTCGTGGTCGCGGATGTACTTCGGCTCCGAGCCGGAGCGGGCGGGCGGAAACAGGCCCTTGACGATCGTTGCGATGTCGTTGGCCGAGGCGTGGTTGAGTTTGTAGGTCTTCAGTTGCTTGTCGGCCGACAGCGCGCCGGTATCGAGTTCGTCGAGGATGACGCGGATGCGCTTCATGTTTGCGAGACGGTCGGTGATGATGATGCCCCGTCCGCGTCCGAGCGGCGCGACGGTGCCGTACGTCGAGACGACCGGCATGAGGACGCGGACGGCGTCCTCGGCGCTGATGAACTTCAGTGGCAGCATCATCGTCGCGAGTTGGCCGGGACGCAGTTTGTCGGCCTCGTCCCAGCCCTTGACGATGCGTAGCGGCGCCTTCGCGGCCTCTTTGATGGGAACCACGCGCAGGAAGCGCGGCGTATCGACGGCCGTGTACCCGCGCATGGCCAGCAGGAGGTTGAGCGTGTCGAACGCCTCGTCGAAGGTGTACGGCTGCGGGTCGAAGAACGTGAGCGATCCCTCGACGTGATACTCGCCGAGGATCGGTTTGCCGGCCATCTGGGCGAAGCGGCGGATGACCTCATCGTAGGGGATACCGTCGAACTGGAATCGGATCTCCGCCTTGTCGGCCGCCTTAGCCGCCGGCTTCGGCGCGGGCTTGGCTTCCGGCTTGGCTTCCGGCTTGGCTTCCGGCTTGGCTTCCGGCTTGG
>CAZIJC010000337.1:0-2245 GCA_964539385.1 uncultured Anaerolineales bacterium
CAACGGCGGCTGCGCCGAGGAGTACGGCAGCCGCGGGGCCGTCCGGCCCGACCCGGCCAAGCCGGTCCAACTGAAACCGATGGCGCCCGACGAACTCCAGAAACGGATGCAGCCCGCCGTCACGCGCGACGGCCGCCCCGTGCGCACCGGTCACGGCGTCATGCCCGGCCCCGCCGACACCTACATCGCCTACGGCAAGGAGTGGGCCAACGTCTCGAACACGCCGTTCCGCATGTACAAGCACTGGGTGCACGAGGGCGGCATCTCCACGCCGCTCATCGCGCACTGGCCGGCGGCGATCCGCCGAAAGGGACAGTTCGAACGCCAGCCGGGGCATCTCATCGACCTCATGGCCACCTGCGTCGACGTGGCCGGCGCCAAGTACCCCGCCGAGGTGGGCGGCACCAAAATCACGCCCCTGGAAGGCCGCAGCCTCGTGCCCGCCTTCGCGGGCAAAACCATCCAGCGCGACGCCATCTACTGGGAGCACGAGGGCAACCGGGCCGTCCGCATCGGCAAGTGGAAACTCGTCGCACGCGGCGCCGCCGGCCCGTGGGAACTCTACGATATGGACGCCGACCGCAGCGAACTGACCGACCTGGCGTCCGAGCAGCCCGACCGCGTCCGACAGATGGCCGTCCGGTGGGAGACGTTCGCCCAAAAGGCCCACATGATCCCCTGGCCCTATAAAGGCAAGTACGGAAGCAAGTAACTTGGTTAGCCGGCGGGCTTGCCCGCCGTGTATCGTGGGCAGCGCGGCGCCATCTTACTCGGCAAGTAACTTGGTTAGCCGGCGGGCTTGCCCGCCGCGCATCTGTTACGAAAGCGAGCATCGCGTGAAACGCCGACAGTTCCTCAAAGCAGCGGGCCTGGGCGCGGCCTCGCTGGTCGCCGGCTGCGGGCGGGCCGTGCGGGCCGAGACGCCCGCACGCAGGCCCAACCTCATCATCTTCTTCACCGACGACCAGGGGTACAACGACGTCGGATGCTTCGGCTCCCCCCGGATTCGCACGCCGCACTTCGACCGTATGGCGGCCGAGGGGATGAAGTTCACCAGTTTCTACGCCCAGGCGGTCTGCGGCCCGTCGCGCGCCGCCATCATGACCGGCTGTTACCCCATCCGCGTGGCCGAACCGGGCAACCGCAAGAACCAGCACACGGTTCTGCACCCGCGCGAAGTCACCATCGCCGAGGTGCTGAAAGGCGCCGGCTACGCCACGGCCTGCATCGGCAAGTGGCACCTTGCCGGAAACGGCGGCGGACGCGGACGCGGGCCGTTCCCGCCGGAACTCATGCCCACGGCCCAGGGCTTCGACAGTTTCTTCGGGACGCCGCTCCACAACGGCTTTACGCGCGAACCCAACCCCAAGAAATTCGTCACCGAACTGATGCGCGGCAGCGAGGTCATCGAGTCCCCCGCCGACATGGACCTCCTGACGAAACGCTACACCGAGGAGGCGGTCCGCTTCATCCGCGCCAACAAGGACCGCCCGTTCTTCCTGTACCTGGCACACAACATGCCGCACGTGCCGCTCGGCGCGTCGAAGGCGTTCCGCGGCCGCTCGCCGCGCGGCCTGTACGGCGACGTCATTGAGGAACTCGACGCCGGCGCCGGCCGCGTCATCAGCACGCTCAAGGAACTCGGCCTCGACGAGCACACGCTCATCGTCTTCACCTCCGACAACGGCCCGTGGATCGAGAAACACCTCGGCGATTACGCCGGCAGCGCCGACCCGCTGCGCGGCTCGAAGATGATGACCTGGGACGGCGGCCTGCGCGTCCCCTGCATCATGCGATGGCCCGGGAAGGTTCCCGCCGGCAAAGTCTGCGGCCAAATCGCCACCACGATGGACCTCCTGCCGACCTTCGCTCGCCTGGCCGGCGCCGACCTGCCCGACGACCGCATCATCGACGGCCTGGACATCCGCCCCCTCATCACGGGCCGAGCCGGCGCGGCAAGCCCCCGCGAGGCGCTCTGCTACTACTGTTTCACGCACCTCCAGGCCGTCCGGAGCGGCAAGTGGAAACTCGTTCTGCCCCGCCCCGCGCGGCCGCCGTGGACCGGATGGTCCGCACGAATGGTCGATGCCGTCCCGCAGGCGCAACTCTACGACCTGGAGGCCGACGTCGAGGAGAAGCATGACGTGGCCGACCGCCACCCCGAGATCGTCGCCCGTCTGACGGCCCTCGTCGAGAAGGCCCGCGACGACCTCGGCGACCACGACCGCGTCGGCAAGGGCGCCCG
>CAZIJC010000338.1:0-2218 GCA_964539385.1 uncultured Anaerolineales bacterium
TTGAGGCCGAAGAACTCGTTGACCCAGAGGGCGACGCCGTCGGTGCCGCTCTTGTCGGTGATGGCGACGCGCGGCGGTCGGCCGAGGAGTTTGGCGGTGTCGAAGATGTTGTAGATCCGCTCGTCCTGCCTCAGGCCGCCGGCGTGGATGCCGGCGCGCGTCACGTTGAACGCCCGCCCGGCAAACGGGTAGTTGTCGGGAATCGGCAGTCCGATCGACGTCATGTACTCGGCCAGTTCCGTAATGGCGGTCGTATCAATGCCGCACAGGTCGCCCTTGAGGGCGATGTACTCGAAGACCGCCCCTTCGAGCGGGGGGTTGCCGGTGCGTTCGCCGAAGCCGAAGACCGTCGTGTTGACGAAGTCGCAGCCGTACAGCCAGGCCGTCCCGCCGTTGGCGTGGACCTTGTGGAAGTCGTTGTGTCCGTGCCATTCGAGGCGGTCGCTCGGCACGCCGCACTCGCGGTTGAGTTTGTAGATAAGTTTGGGGATGCTCCGCGGCAGGCGCGCGCCGGGATACGAAATGCCGAAGCCCATCGTATCGCACAGGCGGATCTTGATGGTCTGTTCGTCGGGCAGGCCGCGGCTCATCTCCATCAGCCGGTCGACGAAGGGCAGGACGAACCCGTCGATATCGGCCCGCGTCACGTCCTCCAGGTGGCACCGCGGGCGCACCCCCGCCTCCAGCGCCGCATCGACCACCTCGCAGTAACTGTCCATGCACTCCTGGCGGCTCTTGAACTTGAGTTTGTGAAAGATGTGGTAGTCGCTGGAGGAGGTAAGCATGCCGCTTTCGGCGAGTCCGGCCTCTTTGACAAGGCGGAAGTCGCCCTTGACGGCCCGAATCCAGCCGGTGCACTCCGGATACGTGTGGCCGAGGGCGCGGCAGCGGTCGAGCGTCTCGCGGTCGTTCTTGGTGTACAGGAAGAACTCGGTCTGGCGGACCACGCCGCCCGGACCGCTGATGCGCGCCATCAGGTCGTAGATGTGCACCATCTGGTCGATCGTGTACGGCGGCCGGGCCTGTTGGCCGTCGCGGAAGGTCGTATCGGTGATGTAGATCGGGCGGTTCTTGACCGCGCCGAGATCGAACTCGACCGCCCGGCCGTCAATCGTCTCGATTACGGGCCCCTCAAACTGGATCAGCGGCGGGAGATCGTACGGGAAGACCTCCTCCACGAGGTTCGGTTCGGTCGTATCGACCAGCGGATGCGGCGTCTTCACGTCGGCCATCGGGGATCCTTTCATCGGTTTTGCCGCGGGGTGGCATGGCCACGCTTGCGTGGCCATGAGCTTGAGCGCCCTGGAATGCCCAACATGGCCACGCCAGCGTGGCCATGCCACCCGGCAGGTTGGGCTCGACCGGGCGTTACTCCTCCACCTCAACGCCCTGCTGCTTGCAGGCCTTGGTGATGAACTCGACGGCCATGCCGACCGTCTCGACCGACAGGGCCGCCTCCTCGTCCATCTCGATGCCGAACTCCTCCTCGAACCCGGCCACCAGTTCCACCGACTGCACGCTCTCGGCGCCAAGATCCACGGCGAAATAGTGTTCGGCCTTGATCCCCTCCGGGTCCACGTTCAACACCCTGGCGGTCACGGCCTTGATGCGTTCTTCAACGGTTGCCATGCGTCTCTCTCCTGCCTCGTGTTACACGTCGGTCTGTTGCGGCTTTGCGCGGCGGGTCTCCCGACCCGCCGCGAGATACGCGTTCTGCTCGCCCACGCGGCGCGCCAAGGGCGGCTTGGGCACACCATCCTCACAGTTTTTTCATGGCCCTGCGGCCCTTCTTGATGAGTTCGTCGCGCCGGGCCTTGGTCCGCTCGAAGACGGTGTTCCACATGTCCTCCTGGGCAGGTGTCCACTGCCGTCCCCGGCGCGCCATGACCACCGCGGCCGTCTCGTAGAGTTTCCTCTTGCCGAACCCCTTTGTCACCACGCCCTCGAGCAACCACGCGAACGACGGGATGAACTTCTGGAGGGGTTTGCCGGTGGCCATAATCAGCGCCATCGCCCCGACGTAGGCCCCCGTGTTCAGGAAGGTCCCGATGCTGGTCTTGGCGTGGTCGCCGATGAGGCACCCCACCTTGTTCGAGCCCGTGTCGATGGCCAGCCGCCCGTGCATGATGACACTGACCTCCGAGTAGTCGTTCTTCAGGTCGCTGTTGGTCGTCAGCGCCCCCAGGTTCACCCACTCGCCCACGTAGGCGTGGCCGAG
>CAZIJC010000339.1:0-2189 GCA_964539385.1 uncultured Anaerolineales bacterium
CGCGAGCGTAAGCGAGCGGGTGCCGTTCTCGCCACAGCAAAAGACTTACGTAAGATCGCTTAGGGGCGATTCTTCGGCTCGTACCGCTGGGCGATGGGCATGCGGCGGGCGAAGCCGAAGGCGCGGCTGGTGACCTTGAGCACGGGCGCCGCCTGCTTCCGCTTGTACTCGTTGCGGTCCACCAGGCGGATGACCCGGGAGACGGTGGCCGCATCGAAGCCGGCCGCCACGATCTCGTCATACGACCGTTCGTCGCGGACGTACCGGTCGAGGATGGGATCCAGGACGTCGTACGGCGGCAGTGAGTCCTCGTCTTTCTGGTCCGGCCGCAGTTCGGCCGACGGCGCTTTCGTGAGGACGCGCTCCGGGATCGGTGACCGCGCGTCCGTCTCGTTGATGTGCCGGCACAGGGCGTAAACGAGCGTCTTGGGCACGTCGCCGATGACGGCCAGGCCGCCCACCATGTCGCCGTATAGCGTGCAGTACCCGACGCTGACCTCGCTCTTGTTGCCGGTCGCCAGGACCAGGTACCCGAACTTGTTCGACAGGCCCATCAGGATCGTGCCGCGCACGCGGGCTTGGATGTTCTCTTCCGTGACGTCTGGCTCGCGGCCGGCGAAGGCCTCGGCCAGAACGTCCTCGAAAGCAGTGTGCGGTCCGTCGATGGGGATCGTCAGGAAGCGGATACCCAGACCGGAGGCGATCGCCCGGGCGTCCTGGAGGCTATGGTTGCTGGAGTAGCGGCTCGGCATGGCGACGCCGAGCACGTGTTCCGGGCCGACCGCCTCCGCGGCAAGATAGGCCACAAGGCTCGAATCGATGCCGCCCGAAAGGCCTACCACGGCATCTTTGAAGCCGGTCTTGCACATGTAATCGCGCAGACCGAGAGCGAGAGCCAGCCGCAGGGCTTCGACGTCGGCCGGCAGTTCGGCCATCTCGGCAGGCGGCGCGCCGGGCACTAGGTCCACCAGCGTGAGGTCCTCTTCGAAGGCCTTCAATTGTGCGATTACCTCGCCGCCGGCGTTCATGGCGAAACTGGCGCCGTCGAAGACAAGAGAGTCATTGCCGCCCACTTGGTTGACGTACACGACCGGCCTCCCGTAGCGCAGGGCCTGGGCCTGGACGAGTTCGGCCCGCTGGGCAAACTTGCCCGTGACGAACGGCGAGGCGGACACGTTGATGAGGATCTCGGCCCCCGCCTCGACGAGGCTGGCGATGGGGTTGCCGTGATACAGCCGCGCGGCGGGGCCGGCGGATCCTTGAGTCCAGATGTCCTCGCAAACCGACAGGCCCAACTTCGACCCGCCCCACTCGACGACGGCCGGCTCGTCGCCGGGCTCGAAGTACCGCATCTCGTCGAATACGTCGTAGGTCGGCAGGAACCTCTTGTAGGTGCGAGCGAGGACGCGGCCGTCGGCAATCAGGGCGGCGGCGTTGTAGAGCGGCGGGCCGCGCTTGCGACCGGTCCGGTCCACGTAGCCGACCACCAGCGCGGTCGGCCCGACTTCGCCCGCCAACCGCTCGAGGGCTGCCAGGTTGTCGGCGATGAACCGCGGCTTCAGAAGCAGGTCCCTCGGCGGATAGCCCATGAGCGACAGTTCCGGCGTGACGACCAGACGAGCGCCCGCGCGAGCGGCCCGCGCGCAGGCGTCGAGGATGCGGCGGGCGTTGCCCTCGATGTCGCCGACCGTCGGGTTCAGTTGCGCAAGGGCGATCTTCATGGCGCCCATGTTAGGGACCCTCGGCCTCGGGGTCAACATCCGCTCGCTGACGCTGCGCGGCTAGTCACATCATTGCCTCTCATCCGCTCGCTGACGCTCGCGGCTAGTTACGTCGTCCGCGCCCGGGGCGAGAACCGTCTGTTTTTTTGGCCTTTTCGGGGGTCAATTTTCGTTGCCAAATCAACCTCGTGGCGTTACCATCAAGAAGTCGGGAATGAGCAGGGGTGTTTTTTCGTAAGTGTCGCAAAACAAAGGACTTGCGGCAGCGTCGCTCGGTCGGAGGAACTCCTTCAGTGAGCCGACTCAACGAGCAGGAAAACATCCAGGAATTATTCATCGAAGAGGAGATGAAAGACGCGTATCTGACGTACGCCATGAGCGTTATCGTCAGCCGCGCACTGCCCGACGCCCGGGACGGCCTGAAGCCCAGCCAGCGGCGAATCCTCGTCGCGATGAACGACCTCGGCC
>CAZIJC010000340.1:0-2143 GCA_964539385.1 uncultured Anaerolineales bacterium
GACCCGACGGGAGACCGCCTTTGTTCATGCCATCTTCGGGCTGACCATGCCACCCCGCCGTGGCGACAACTGATTGGGCTCGTAGCCCAAGAGGTTGCGCCGCTTACTTACGTGCGCGGCTAGTTTTTTCACGTGGCTGGTCGGGCGCCAGTGTAACTAGCCGCGAGCGTAAGCGAGCGGGTGCCGTTCTCGCCACAGCAAAAGACTTACGTAAGACCGCCGCGCACGAGGTAGCGTAGCACTACGCCGTCTGCTGCTCGGTCCGCGAGATAATTTCGTTCTGCAGCCCTCGCCCGACGTCCACGAAGTAGTCGCTGTAGCCGGCCACCCGCACGATGAGGTTCCGGTAGGCTTCGGGGTCCTCCTGGGCCGCACGAAGCGTGTCGGCATCGACCACGTTGAACTGCACGTGGTGGCCGTCGAGTCTGAAGTAAGACCGTATCAGGGCGGCCAGGTGGACGATGCCGTCGCCCGCCAGCACCTGCGGGCTGAACTTCATGTTAAGCAGCGTGCCGCCGGTCCGGGCATGGTCGATCCTGGCAGCCGACTTGAAGACGGCGGTGGGCCCCTTGAGGTCGGCGCCCTGGCTGGGCGAGATGCCCTCGGACAGGGGCACGCCGGCGCATCGGCCGTTGGGCAGCGCGCCGGTGACGGCCCCGAAATAGATGTGCACGGTGGTGGGCAGCAGGTTGACGCGGTAGGCCCCGCCCTTGGTGTTGGGCCGGCCGTCCAGCATGTCGAAGTAGGCGTTGAAGATGCGTTCGGCCGTCTCGTCGGCGTAATCGTCGTCGTTGCCGTAGGCGGGGGTCTTGTGTGCGAGCGTGCGGCGCAGGTTCTCGTGTCCGTCGAAGTTGGCCCGCATGGCTCCGAGCAGTTCGTCCATCGAGACGGTGCCGCGGTCGTAGACGTGGTACCTGACGGCCGTCAGTGCGTCGGTGAGTGTGCCGAGGCCGACGCCCTGGATGTAGGTGGGGTTGTAGCGTGCGCCGCCGTTGTGGTAGTCGCGTCCTTTCTCGATGCAGTCATCCATAAGAATCGACATGTACGGTGCGGGCATGCTGTTGGCGTAGAGGCGTTCGATCAGGTTGTTGCCGGCGATTTTGACGTCGACGAAAAACTCGAGTTGCCGCCGGAAGGCCTCGAAGAACTGCTCGAAGGAGCCGAAGGTGCGCGGGTCGCCGGTCGCCGGTCCGATCTGGCGGCCCGAGTTGGGGTCCACGCCGCCGCAGCAGGCCACCTCCAGGATCTTCGGCCAGTTCATGTAGCCGGTGAGCGTGCAGGACTCCTTGCCGAAGGCGCTGACGGTAACGCAGCCGCTCGGCCCGCCGGAGCGGGCATCGGTCAGGCTCTTGCCGTCGTGGAGCATCTCTTCGATGATGACGTCGGTGTTGAACATCGAGGGCTGTCCGAGGCCGGTCCGGATGATTTCGCAGGCGCGCGCCAGCAGCCGGTCGGTGCTCTTCTTGCTCAACTGGACGGCGGCCGAGGGCTGAATCAACTGCATCTTCTCGACCACGTCGAGGATGAGGTAGGAGACCTCGTTGGCGGCGTCGCTGCCGTCGGCCTTCACGCCGCCGACGTTGATGAGGGCGAAATCCTGGTACGTGCCGCTCTGCTCCTCCGTGATGCCCACCTTCGGCGGCGCGACCTGGCTGTTGAACTTGATCCAGAAACACTCCAGCAGTTCCGCCGCCTGGTCCCGCGTAAGCGTGCCGGCGGCCGTCTCGCGGGCGTAGAACGGGTGCAGGTGCTGGTCGAGCCGCCCCGGGTTGAACGAATCCCACGTGTTCAGTTCCGTGATGACGCCCAGGTGAGCGAACCAGTAGGCCTGGAGCGCCTCGTGGAACGTCCGCGGGGCGCGGGCGGGCACGCGCGAGCAGGCCTCGGCGATGGTCAGCAGTTCGGCCTTGCGGGCCGCATCGGTCTCGGTCTCGGCCAGTTCCCTCGCCGCGGCGGCGTAGCGCTCGGCAAACAGGATGACGGCGTCGGCGCAGATGGCCATGGCACGCAGTTGCTCGTCCTTGTCGAAGGCCCGAGGGTCGTTCAGCGTGTCCAGGCGCCGGCGGTGCGCGGCGATGCGCTCCTTGAAATCGAGGAACCCGTGGCGGTAGATCTTGTCGTCGAGGATGGCGTGGCCGAAGGC
>CAZIJC010000341.1:0-2088 GCA_964539385.1 uncultured Anaerolineales bacterium
TCGTCGGTCACGCGGATGGGCAGCGTCTCCATCTTGCAGAGGTCCTGGGCGAAGGCCAGGTACACCGCGACGGTGTCGAAGAGGGTGCTGGAGGCGGAATCGGCCCGCTTCGGATTCTTACCGCACCACAGCCGATAGTTCTCGATGAGGGCCCGGACGAGCGGGTCCTTCGAGTTGCGCACCTTGGCGTATTTCTCGCCCCTCAGGTGCACCAGGCCGCACGTGTCGAGCGGCGTGATGGTGATGTCCCACGGGGCGGTGAAGACGGCCCGGCAGGCCTTGGCGTTGGCGCGGACGTTGTACTCGGCGTCGATCTTGCTCTTGCCGCCGTAACCCCGCCGCACGCTGCCGTGCATGCCGACGAAACGGGCCTTCTGTGCGATCTTCGGTTCGCGCTTCAGGGCCTCCAGGAGGTTCGGCAGGGGGCCGACGGCGATAACCGTGATGGGCTTGGGCGATGCCATGATGGTGTCGATCATGGCGGCCACGCCGTCGGCGTGGACCGTGCCGGGATAGGATTTCAGGTCGTAATCCTTGACCCATGCGGCCTGCTTGCCGGTGCCGCCGGTGTTGCCGGCGCCGACGCCGACGGGCACGTCGGTGCGGCCGGCCGTCTCGAGCAGCCTGGCGATGAGTCTGGCGCGGTAGTGTGTCTTGCCCTGGTCGCCGACGACGAGTTTGACGTCCAGTTCGGGGGACTTAAGGAGCATACACAGGGCCCAGGTGTCGTCGATGTCGTCTCCGATATCGGTGTCGAAGATGACGGGTATCCTGCCGGGTTTGCCGCCGGACTTCGCGGCGGCCGATGCGCCTGTTCCCAAGCAGGCGCAGGAGAAACAGGCGGCCAGGGACAGGCAGGCTACAAAGCCGGGTAGAGCGTCAATTCGCCACATAATCGGTTCTCCTCTCCGGTCGGGTTGAACGGCTGTGGCCGGGATTCCACGACGGCCCCGCGCGGCGCCACGTGAGGATTATACCGCGATGGTGTCGGAGGTGGCCACGTGATTCTCTGCATCCGCGGGAGCGGGCGCGAATAAACGGGCGGCGCGGGACGTATGTTATGTGGGGCGTCCTGAGAAAAATGACCTTGACGCGGGCTCAAAGCCGATGTATACTATTGGCTGGGTTGAGTCGGCGCGAGGCGCGAGGCCCTCCGGCCCCGGGTGCTGTTCATGCCGCCGGGGTCCGGGAAAAATAAAAAATGAGGCGGCCTGTTGACAGGCCCTTGTGTTTTCGTATAATCCTTGCCTTCTCGGGAGTGCAAGGCCCGGTCGTTCTTTGTCAAGTGAACAGTTCGAGCCCAAGCAAAGCGGGAGTGTGTCCCAAACGCAGGCGCCCTCGGGCGCCGCGCAACGGGAGGATAGGTGGTCCCGGCTGGAAGCGGCCGGGATGGCCAAGTGGTGTGTTGAAAAACACAAGTCACACTCTCGCCAGTAGCGATGAGTCGTGTCTTGTGACAAAGCTTTCCAAGTGAAGAGTTTGATCCTGGCTCAGAGCGAACGCTGGCGGCGTGGTTGAGACATGCAAGTCGAACGAGTCTGACCTGGTCGTAAGACCGGGTTAGTACGAGTGGCGTAAGGGAGAGTACAAAACAGGTAACGTACCTCGGACACCGGAACAGCCTGTCGAAAGGCGGATTAATGCCGGGTGATGTCACGGTCCGCATGGATCGGGATCATAGGACGGGGACCCTTCGGGGCCTGTCGGTCTGGGAGCGGCCTGTTTCCTATCAGCCAGTTGGTGAGGTAACGGCTCACCAAGGCGATGACGGGTAGCCGGCCTTAGCGGGTGTTCGGCCTCACTGGGACTGAGACACTGCCCAGAGCCCTACGGGGTGCAGCAGTCTCGAATCATCCGCAATGCGCGCAAGCGTGACGGTGCGACGCCGCGTGCGGGAGGAAGCCCTTCGGGGTGTAAACCGCTTTTCAGAGGTATGAAGTGCGCCCGCCGAACAAGCGGGTGGCATTGACGTCAACTCTGGAATAAGCCACGGCTAACTTCGTGCCAGCAGCCGCGGTAAGACGAAGGTGGCAAGCGTTGCTCGGAATTACTGGGCTTAAAGCGGGCGCAGGCGGCCCGGTCAGTCGG
>CAZIJC010000342.1:0-2059 GCA_964539385.1 uncultured Anaerolineales bacterium
TCGAGAAGGCCCGCGACGACCTCGGCGACCACGACCGCGTCGGCAAGGGCGCCCGCTTCTTCGACGGTCCGCCCCCGTCGTCCGCCGACGTGCGCGACGGACGGCGCAGGAGAAAGACATGAGCGCCGGCCGCCTCGGGGATGCGCTTCACGCAGACCTACGCCGCTTGCCCCAAAGGGCCTGAACGGTTACCGCAAAACATGGTGAAAGGAGCAAAGTCCAATGAAAGCAACTGCGACCGCCGTACTGATGACGCTCTGCCTGCTGACCACTGCCGCCGCCGCGCCGCCGCCGGGCGAGGCTTGGCAGAGCCTCTTCAACGGCAAGGACCTGTCGGGCTGGGTTAATGTGAACACCGGCCAGGATACATGGACCGTGCGCGACGGCCTCCTGGTGTGCAGCGGACGCCCGACCGGCGTCATGCGTACGGACAAGCAGTATGAGAACTTCATCCTGCACATTGAATGGAGGCACATGGAGCCGGGCGGCAACTCCGGCGTGTTTGTCTGGAGCCAAGGCGCCCTGCCCACGGGCAGGCGGCTGCCCAGGGGACTCGAGGTGCAGATGTTGGAACTCGACTGGGTCAACCGGCACAAGAAGAAGGACGGCACGCCCCAACCAATCGCCTATGTGCACGGAGAACTCTTTGGCGCAGGTGGTTTGAAGACGACGCCGGACAATCCGCGCGGCAGCCGCAGCAAGTCGCTCGAAAACCGGTGCAAGGGAAAAGGACAGTGGAATACCTATGACGTTGTCTGCGTGGACGGCGTCGTTAAACTGTCGGTCAACGGGAAGTTCGTCAACGGCATCCGCAACGCCTCGATCAAGAAGGGCTATCTGTGCCTGGAGTCCGAAGGCGCCGAAATCCACTTCCGCAACATTCGAATCATGCCGCTGCCACCGGGCATCACAACCGCCGAGCAGACGGCGCCGGTCGTGAAAGACGATTGAGCCCTGCAAAACGAATGGTCCATCCGGCGTGGCACACGGAATGACGGGAGTTTCCGATGAAACGACGCGATTTCCTCAAGGCTCTCGGCCTGGGCGCTGCCACCCTGGCCCTGCCGCGCGCGCTCGGGGCCGGCCAGACGCCGCAGAAGCGGCTCAACGTCGTCTTCATCCTCATCGACGACATGGGCTGGACCGACGCCGGCTGTTACGGCAGCACCTTCTACGATACGCCGAACATCGACCGCCTCGCCGCCCAAGGCATGCGCTTCACCGACGCCTACGCCGCATGCCCCGTCTGCTCGCCCACCCGGGCGAGCATCATGGCCGGCAAGTATCCCGCGCGGCTCAACCTGACGAACTGGCTCAGCGGACACATCCGGAAGCGACTCATCGGCGCACCCTACATCGGCCAACTGCCGCTCGAAGAGGTGACACTCGCCGAGGCGTTCAAGGGGGCCGGATACGCCACCTGCTTCATCGGCAAGTGGCACCTGGGCGGCAAGCCGTACTATCCCCGGCACCAGGGCTTCGACGTCAACGTCGCGGGCAACCAAACCGGCCATCCCGCCGCCGGCTACTTCTCGCCCTATAAGAACCCCCAACTTGAGGACGGGCCCAAGGGCGAATACCTCACCGACCGGCTCACCGACGAGGCGATGAAGTTCCTCAATGCCGCACGCGACAAACCGTTCCTGCTGTACCTCTCCCACTACGCCGTCCACACGCCCATCCAGGCGAAGAAGAACCTCGTGGAAGAGTACAAGGCCAAGGCCGGCCGCCTTCCACCGCCGAAAGGGCCGCGCTACCTCCCCGAGGGCAAGACGCAGGCACGGCAGATCCAGGACCATGCCGTTTACGCCGCCATGGTCCGCAGCATGGACGAAAGCGTCGGCCGCGTCATGAAGAAACTCGAGGACCTCGGCATCGCCGACCGGACCGCCGTGTTCTTCATGTCCGACAACGGCGGCTACTCCACGACGCGCGGCGGGCCAACCTCCAACGTGCCGCTACGGGCCGGCAAGGGATGGCTCTACGAGGGCGGCATCCGCGAACCGATGATCGTCAAGTGGCCGGGCGTCGCCAAGCCCGGCAGCACCTGCAGCGTGCC
>CAZIJC010000343.1:0-2036 GCA_964539385.1 uncultured Anaerolineales bacterium
CGTCGTCCATCTCGTCCATCTCGCGGCTCATGCGGCGGTAGAGTTTCTCCTGGATGGGGGCGATCTTCTTGTATTCGGCGATGGTCGCCATGTAGGCCCGCGTCATCAGGTCCAGCCGCAGCAGTTGCCACTTCAGCAGGCACTCCGGTTCCTTGACGTTCGTAAACGGGTTGCACTTCAGTTGGACGTTGCCCTTGTCGTCCACCTCGCCGAGTTCGCAGTCCTTGCACTGAATCATCGTTCGGCCCCGGAACCTCAGGCCCATCCATTATACCGCGAAGAGCGAACGAAGCCAATGAAAAGAAACGACGAGCCTCATCGGGGGCGTGACCACGGATTATGGCAGGTGTCGCGCCGTCAGGCAAAAAGGTTCCAGGAACCTTTTCTGCGTAGCACCCTCCGGGCCCTTCAGGGAAAAGGTTCCTGGAACCTTTTTGCCCTCAAGGCCCGCTATCGCGCGCGTTTCCTGCCACCGCCGAGCAGAACGACCAGCATCACGCACGCCAGGCCCGCGCACGCGCCGCCCACGCCGAATGCCACAGCCGGGCCGAAATACTGGTACAGGAGTCCGAGGAGCAAACTGGCCGGCAGTTTCGTGATGCCGTCCGCGAAGGCGTACAGGCCGTAGGCCGCGCCGCGAACCTCCGGTCGCACCAGGTCCGCCACCACCGCCTTCTCAACGCCTTCCGTGAAACCGTAGAACAGACCGTACGCGACGAACAGCGTCCACGCCTGCCAGGCGTCGGTTGCGAAACCGAAGAGGACGTACACGGCGGCGTAGATGGCCCACCCGATGGCCAGCGTCTTCGCGCGGCCTATCCGGTCGGCCACGATGCCGCCCGGCAGGCTGAAGATCATCTTCGCCAGAGACAGCACCAGGAACATGAGCGGCAATTGCCAGGGGAACGACCAGCCCGCAGCCATCCGGGCCCGCTCGGCCTCCGACAGGACGACCTTGTAGCCCAGGATCTCCCCCGCCCGGACCAGCAGGAACATGTCGGACGAATTGCCGAGGGCAAACACGAGCAGCGCCGCAAGGAAGCACCAGAACCGGCGGTCGTAGCCGGCCTTCAGGTCGAGGGCGACGCCTTGCTTCCCCTCGCCGGCCCTCTCGCGGACACTCGCGACGACCACCACCACCGCCAGTGCCGCCGGAATCGCCGCCACCAGGTACATGAACCGGAAAACGTCGATCGGCTCCTTGTCGCCCGCCGCCTTGAAGTGTTCAAAGAGGTACGCCACCAGCACCGTGCCGACCAGCAGGCCGAGCACCGCACCGCCGTGGTCCATCATGCGGTGAAACGAAAACGCCTTGCCACGGTTCTCTTCACTGACGGCGCCGGCGATGAGCGCGTCGCGCGGGGCCGTTCGTACGCCCTTGCCCGTCCGCTCGATGCCCAAGAGCCCCAGCACGTGCCACGGTGCGGCCGCCAGGGCCAGGATCGGCTTGGCGACCGTCGAGACGCCGTAGCCGACGGCGACAAGCGTTTTGCGCCGGCCGACACGGTCGGAGAACCACCCGCTCGCCAGTTTCAGCAGGCTCGACAGGCTCTCCCTCAGGCCCTCGACGATGCCGACCCAGACGGCCCCGCCGCCCAGCAGGGCAATGTAAAACGGCACCGTCCACATGATCATCTCGCTGGAGGCGTCCGTGAGGAACGAGACGATGCCGAGGACGACGACGTTGCGCGGCAGGGAGGCTTTCATCTGGGGCCAGAAAGCGGTGTGGGAACCGGCACCCATTTCGGAATCTGCCATCCGGAATGATCCATTCTCCGTGCGCGGCGGTTGTCTTCATTGCTGCGCGGCGGGTGTCCGCGCCCGCCGTGCTAAGCGGGTCAGGCCAGTCTGTTGCCGTCGGGTGCCATGCCTATGTTTGCGTGTGCATGCCGTGGCGAGACCTGATTGGGCTCGTCGCCCAAGGGGTTGCGCCGCTTACTTACGTGCGCGGCTGGTTTTCTCGCGTGGCTGGTCGGGCGCGAGTGTGACTAGCCGCGAGCGTAAGCGAGCGGGTGCCGTTCTCGCCACAGCAAAAG
>CAZIJC010000344.1:0-1993 GCA_964539385.1 uncultured Anaerolineales bacterium
GTCTGAATCTGCTTCATCGTCGGGTGCTTCTCGGTCACCGGGAGGCCGTCGCCGCGGGACCGGGTGCCCAACGCGTAGAACAGATAGCAGAGGCAAAGCAGGACGACGCCTGCGACCACCAGGTACGGCCAGGTGAGCCTGACGCCGCCGACGATGATGGCGGCCTTTCGTGTCACGATGGTGGGCTTGGGCCGCCGCGTAATCGGCACGGGCTCCGCACGCCGGTGCACCTCGACCGCCGGTTGGGGCGGCGCCTGCGTCTTGCCGCCGGCGGCCGGCCGCGTTGCCCTGCCGGCGTCCGGTTTGCCCTTGGCCTGGCTGCGCTCCTCGGCCAGGAGTTCGAACAACGCCCGTTGTGCTTTATGTTTGGCCAATTGCGTCTCCCCGGACGTCGGCGTGTGGCCGGGCAACCGAATGACGATAAAGGCTTATGGGTCTGGTGTCAAGGAGATACGCCCCGCAAGCGGCGTTTCGACTTGCCAGAGGTCCTTCGGCGCTGTCAAATGGGCGATGGACGGGAAGGGAGATTGGCTTGATGAGACGTTTGCCGCTTGGCGTCCTTGTGGCTGCTTGTGTCGCCCTTTTGGTTATCGGACTGGTGCGGGGTTCGGCCATGGCCCAGGGGAACCCGTTCGCGCTGCCGAAACCGAAAGAGGAAGCGCCGGCGGCCGGTGAGCAAGCGGCGCCGGCGGCCGCGAAGAAGGAGCAGCCGCCGGAGGTCCGGGCCATCCGTGGCCGCTTCACGCCGCCCGAGCGCGTGCTCGAAGCGCACCTCATCGAGCGGTCGATGGACCTGAAGATCCCCGTCCGGGTGGATAAGACCACGGGCGCCTTCGAGGTCAGGGACCTGCGGCTCGGCACGTACGATTTTCTGATCCGGACGCCGTGGGGCCGCCTCGAAGGCATCGACATGGAGCCGAAGGTCTCGCCGTACGACATCCTGATTCCGCCCGAATACCGGACGCCGGACTTGGGCCTGCGGCCGGAGGGCGAGTTCACCGAGAAGGACCGCGTGGCCATCCGCCGCATCATCCACGAGGTCAAGCGGTACGAGAACAAGATCACCGACATGCTTATCTCCGGCTCGACCGACATGGCGGTCGTGCTGGTGGAACTGATGATGGACAAGGCGTTCCACAGCCGCAAGGGCGACGAGATCACCTGGCGCATCGAACAGTGGACCTACGAGAAGAAGTACGACGCGTGGACGGCGTTCAAGACGCGGTGCCTGTACCGGTTCCGCCTCTCGAAGGCCGAGTGGCAGACGTGGGGCTGGCAGTTTGAGCCGAAACTCGGCGGGTTTACCATCACCGAGGACCTGAAAGAGCCCGTCAAGGTCGAGTTCACGGTTCCCGAAAAGCCCGTCCGCGCCAAGGGCGTTCCCGGCTCGAAGTACCCCCCCGCCGACAAGGGCAGGACGTGGTAGGGGCGGGAAAAGGAGAATGACGCTTTGACTTTCGGCCGATATACCGTATACTTGCGTAAGATGACAACCCCGTTGGCCCACTGGGCCGACGGGTGTATGACCTCCCGAGGGCTGCTTTGCAGCCCTCGGCCTTTTCTTAGGGGAAGGGGGGAGCATGGAACGCGTCAGTGTTTTCATTGACGGCAGTAACCTGTACCACGGTCTGAAGAACATCCTTGGGCGCACGGACTTGGACTTTGCGCGATTCGTCCAGTGGCTGGTCGGCGGGCGGAAGCTTGTGAGGGCTTATTACTACAACGCGCCGGTACCTGTTAGGCAGGATCCGCAACGAGCGAAGCACCAGCAGCGTTTCTTCGACGCGCTTCGGCGAATTCCGTACCTTGACGTCCGCCTTGGCCGCCTCGAACCGCGCGGTGATACGTTCGTGGAGAAGGGGGTGGACATCGGAATCGCGGTCGACATGCTGTCCATGGCCTTTCACGGTGCGTACGACACGGCGATTCTGGTGTCGAGTGACGGAGACTTCGCCAAGGTAATCCGCGCTGTCTGCGACTTGGGGAAGCACGT
>CAZIJC010000345.1:0-1980 GCA_964539385.1 uncultured Anaerolineales bacterium
ACCGACGAGAACCGCCGGCACTGGGCCAGCGCCGACGGCCTCTCGGCCGACGTCGCCAACAGCCCGCAGATTCGACGGATGCTGCGGAACCGTTCCCGCTACGAGGTCGCGAACAACTCTTACGCTCGCGGCATCGTGCTGACGCTCGCGAACGACCTGGTCGGCACCGGGCCGCGCCTCCAGATGCTGACCGACGACCCGGAAGCCAACCGCCGGATCGAACGCGAGTTCGCCGAGTGGTCGAGGGCCGTGGGCCTCGCCGAGAGACTCCGCACCATGCGGATGGCCCGGGCCGAGGACGGCGAGGCGTTCGCCATGCTCGTCTCGAACGACGCGCTCCCGTCCTCCGTGAAACTCGACCTGCGCCTCATCGAGGCGGACCAGGTCGCCACGCCGGACCTGAAGCCCGACGCGAAGGGCGCCGTGGACGGCATCGTGTTCGACCGGTTCGGCAATCCGCGTGAGTACCACGTCCTCAAGGCACATCCGGGGAGCAAACAGGCCGGACTCGGGATGAAGTACGACCGGGTCCCTGCCGAATCGATGATTCACTGGTTCCGGGCAGACCGGCCGGGCCAGTCGCGCGGTATCCCGGATATCATGCCCGCCCTGCCCCTCTTTGCCCAACTGCGCCGGTTCACCCTGGCCGTCATCGCGTCCGCCGAGACCGCCGCCGAGTTCGCCGGCGTCCTCTACACCGACGCGCCGCCGAACGGCGAGGCCGACCCCATCGAGCCGATGGACGCCATCGAACTCGAACAGCGGATGCTCATGACGATGCCGGGCGGGTGGAAGATGGCCCAGGTCCACGCCGAACAGCCGGCGACGACCTACGCGGAGTTCAAGAACCAGATCCTGAACGAGATCGCCCGCTGCCTGAACATGCCGTTCAACGTCGCGGCCGGGAACTCGTCGGGTTACAACTACGCCTCGGGCCGCCTCGACCACCAGACGTATTTCAAGTCCATCCGCGTGGAACAGGCCCATCTCGGTGCGGTCGCCCTGGACCGCATCTTCGGCGCGTGGATGCAGGAAGCGACCCGCGTGTTGAGTCTCCCGCTGCTCCTCTTGCGCAAGCGCGGCGCCTATCCGCACCAGTGGTTCTGGGACGGGTACGAGCACGTGGACCCCGCGAAGGAAGCCAGGGCCCAGACGACCCGCCTGGCGAACCACACGACCACGCTGGCGATTGAGTACGCGAGGGCGGGCCTGGATTGGGAAGAGCAACTCCGGCAGCGGGCCAAGGAGAAGGAACTGATGCGGGAACTGGGCCTGACGGAAGCCGAGGCCCCGCCGCAGCCGGATGAGGACGACGAGGACGAGGAATCCTCCGCAAAAGAGAAGGCGGCCTGACGATGCCACTGCCCAAACCGAAACCGAAGGAATCCCAGGAACAGTTCATCGACCGCTGCATGGGCGACGCGGTGATGGTGCGGGAGTTCGACGACACGGGCCGGCGGCGCGCGGTGTGCCAGGCCCAGTGGGCCAACAGGAAGAAGGAGGCGAAGGCCGCCTCTGTGCCGACCGAGTTTTGGATCTGTGGCGAGGCGAGAGGGTTGAACATCGAGGCCGCCTGCGACGAGGGTGACGGGAAGACGTTGCGGCGGTTCACGATGACCGCCTACACCGGCGGCGAGATGGTCCTGGCGGGGTGGCCCTACCCGGTCGTCGTGGATCTCGCGGGCCTGAAGGTCCCGAAACAGTCGCGGCCGATTCTCAAGGACCACAACCGCAGCCTGATCGTGGGGCACACCGACCGGATCACCAAGACCGAGACCACGCTCGAGGTCACGGGCGTGATCAGCGGCGCCGGCCGCGTGGCCCAGGAGGTGGTCCAGTCGAGCGAGAACGGCTTTCCGTGGCAGGCGTCGGTCGGCGCCCGGGCCGAGAAGGTCGTGTTCGTGCCGGAGGGTAAGACGGCCCGTGCGAACGGCCGCGAGTTCACCGGCCCGGTCTACATCGCCCGGCGTGCGACGCTCG
>CAZIJC010000346.1:0-1950 GCA_964539385.1 uncultured Anaerolineales bacterium
TCGGTCGAGCCGCTCCTGAAGGCCAAGACGAACTACTGGTTCCGCCACATCTGGGAGTACTGGTGGCCGCTGTATCCGGGGGTGTTGCTGGCGATTTCGATCACGGGGCTGGAGGTGTGGCAGTTCATGCTGGTCCAGATGCCGCTGACCGTTTTCGTCGTGGCAGCGGGGTACGTGTGGCTGCTGCGGCGGATCCATCCGACGGGCGAAGCGCCGGACACCGCCGGCCAAGCCGGCCCGCGGCCGCACTTCCTCGCCCTCATGCTGCCGATCCTGGTGGTCATCGGAACCTATGCCGCCGTCCGGCTCGGCATGTGGCGCGCGCGCCAAGCGTGGCCCGATCTCTCGGTGCTCAACAAGTACGCGCCGATGATGGTCGGCCTGGTGCTGGCCATGGCGGTGCTCGGGCGCCAGCGGCCGCTCGGATGGGACAAGTGGAAGCCGATCTTGTTTTCGCGCCGGACGGTGGTGATGGTCGTCATCATCGCCATCATCCGGGTTTACGGGAGCCTGATCGAGTCGAATCTGGGCGGCGGGGCGTCGCTCGTCGAGCAGATGCAGGGTGAGATTGATGGGTGGGCCGTCCACCTGTTCGGCAGCGAGTCGCAACTGGTGGACCTGGTCGTCATTATGCTCCTGCCGTTCATCGCGGGCATCACGACGGGGGTGTGCATCGGGTTCGTCGGGGCGAGTTTCCCGATTGTCGTGGGCCTGCTGGGCCCGGAGCCCTCGGTGGCGGAACTCATGGCGGCTACGGCGCTGGCCTTCGGTTTCGGTTACATGGGCATGATGCTCTCGCCCGTGCACGTGTGCCTGATCGTGACGAACCAGCACTTCCGGACGCAGGTACTCCACAGTCTGCGCGGCCTGCTGCTTCCCGCCGCCACGGTGCTGGCGCTCGTGGTGGCGTATCACTTCGCCATCAGGTGGATTGGAGGGTAAGCCCGCAGGGCGTCCGGGGGTGACCGCTCGCTTGCGCTCGCGGCTCGGATGAGCGAATGCGAGCCGCGACTGGTACCCGAGCCGCGAGCGCCAGCGAGCGGGTCAGTCAAGCGGATTGATGACCAGGCCGCTGAGCGCTTTGGGATAGAAATAGGTGGATTTGGCCGGCATGCGTTCGCCGGCGGTGGCAACGTCTTCGAGGCTGCGGACCGGCAGCGGCCGCATGACGACGGCGGCATCGGCGCCGTCCTCGTGGACGGCGTCGAAGGCCTGCTGGGCGAGGTGGACGTAGGTGAGGCGCAGCGTTTCCTCGGCCCCCTCGACGGTCTCCGGCAGGTCCTTTCGCAGGAGCACTCGCTCCAGAATCGCCACGTCGAGTTTTCGCCAGGCCTTCGACTTGTCGGCCGCCAACTCGTCCATGACCTTGGGGTCCTTGAGGGTGAGGAGAAAGGCCTTGGAGGTGTCGCGCGCCCAGAGTCCGAAGGAATGCTGTGGGGCGTCGGCGAGATGCTCGGCCAGTCGGGGGCTGGTGGCTTCGGCGCCGTCGAACTCGGTCCACGTGAAGTGCCGCTCGCTGACCTCCCGCAGCCGTTCGGTCACCAGGCCGTCGAGGCCGTGCAGGACGCGGTGGGTTGGCAGGACGGCCAGGCCGGGATGGTGCATCGAAACGCAGAGCATCAGTACGCTGTCGGCGGGGTGGTCGTGGTCGACCTGGACGCCTTTCTCGACGAGCGTGCGGCGGTAGGCCTGGGCGGTCTCGTAGCGGTGGTGGCCGTCGGCGATGAAGATGGCCTTGTCGGCCATGGCGGCGGCGACGTGCTCCGCGAGGCCCGTGTCGGACGAGGAGAACAGACGGTGGACGACGCCGTCGGCGTCAACGGTCTGGACGAGCGGCTGGCAGTGGACGACCTCGTGGAACAGTTCCGGGACGACGTTCTTCGGGTCGGGGTAGACGGCGAAGATGGGCGAGAGGTTGGCACGGGTGGCGCGGATCATCTTCATGCGGTC
>CAZIJC010000347.1:0-1923 GCA_964539385.1 uncultured Anaerolineales bacterium
TGTTGATCGACATCGAAGACATGACCGCCGAGGCCGTCGGCTGCTACGGCAACCCGATTCCCAAGACGCCCGTCCTGGACGCCTTCGCTCGCGGCGCCACCCGCTTCGCCCGGACCTACTGCCAGGCGCCCATGTGCAACCCGTCGCGGACGTCGTTTTTGACGGGTCTGCGGCCGGACTCGACCGGCGTGCTCTATAACCCCGACCCGATGCACGAGCGTTTGCCACAAAGCGTGCTCTCGCTGCCGGAACTGCTGAAGAAGAAGGGCATCTACAGCATCAACATCGGCAAACTCTTCCACCAGATGCGGATGGCGGAGAAACAGTACGCCGCCTTCGACCGCCTCGAGTTCTGCGGGCGCCCGCCGGGATGGAAGGGCATCTCGACCGGCTATCCGAAGCACCTCAAAGAGGCGGAGGCCAACCTGCCCAAACCGAAGTTCCGCTTCTCGGCCGACCCCGATGAGGAGAAGCGCCTGTCGGAACTCTTCAGAAAACGCGCCCAGGTCTACAAGACCGCCAGGCCCGGTTCCCGCGAGTACAACCGGGCCCGGTCCATGTTCCAGCAGCCGATGGGCAACATCGTCGGCGACTCCGGACGACGCGACGAGCAGGAACACGACGGACGAAAGGCTCGCATGGCCGCATCCCTCCTCAAGGAACTCGCCCGGACCGGCAACCAGTTCTTCCTCTCGGTCGGCTTCTCGCGGCCGCACACGCCGCTCGTCTGCCCGAAGACGTACCTGGACCTGTACGATTTCGACACGATCCCCGCCCCTGCGGCCCCGCCCGAGAAGGACCGCGGCATCCCCGCCGTCGCCAAACGGTTCGGCCGCAACTACGACATCTTCAACGCCGCCTACCGAAAACCCGTGACGACCGAGGCCGCCCGCCGCGCCGTCCACGCCTACTACGCCTGCGCCTCGTTCGTCGATGCCCAGATCGGCCTGGTCCTCGACGCCCTCGACCGCACCGGCCTGGCCGGCCGCACCATCGTCATCATCCTGAGCGACCACGGGTTCAACCTGGGCGAGCACGGCTGCTGGAGCAAGTACGCCCTGTTCGAGCAATCGACCCGGGTGCCGCTGCTGGTCCGCGTGCCGGGTCTGGCCGATGCCGGCACCGTCTGCGACAGGATCACCGAACTCGTGGACCTCGTGCCGACGCTCTGCGACCTGCTGGGCCTTTCGACGCCGGCGAACCTCGAAGGCACGAGCCTCGTCGCGCTCCTGGCCCGCCCCGACCGGCCGTGGAAGAAGGCCGCCTTCACGATTCTCAAGTTGGGCGCGACCGCCACCGGACGCTCCGTCCGCACAAAACGCTATCGCTACGCCGAGTGGACGCTGAAGGACGGTACCGTCGAGAAGGAACTCTACGACTTGGCGACCGACCGGTGGGAACAGACCAACCTGGCCGCCGACCCCCGGCACGCCACCCGCCTTCAAGAAATGTCAGCGCTCCTGAAGGCCGGCTGGAAGGCCGCCCGGCCGAGCGCCTAGGCTGCGCCTTACGGCCCCATCTCGACGAACAGGCGGCGGATCCACGGCGGCATCGCGCGGTTGAACCGCTCGATGTGCTTCCGCCGGGTGAAGTAATACAGCGCCATGCCGCCCTGGAAACACGCGCTCAGCCCGATGACCAGAAACAGAAACAGTCACCAATGGCATTAAGATAGAGGATCCTGGCGGGCTTCCGGCCTTGCATGGCCGCGGGAGAACCGGGCTTGAGGACGGCGCCACAAGCGTTGCCCGGGGGCCTTTTTGGGGGCATCCGAAGGCCCTTGCCGCTTGCCTTAATGCCATTGGTGACGGTCCCTGATTCTCGTGGGCACGAGGAGTTGACTGGCCCGGCCGACGTGGCTATGATTACTAGTGCTTTGTCGCAGGTGAAATGATGGAGTCCTTAAGGTTTCTTTGCCGATGG
>CAZIJC010000348.1:0-1880 GCA_964539385.1 uncultured Anaerolineales bacterium
GCATCGGACTCCAGGAACTCCTGCTGGAGGCGGCCTGGGCCAACGGGTACACGGGACGCAGCTTCCGTGCGAGCCGCGAGGTCCTGAGGTTCGCCTTCGCCCAGAATCTTCAGGCGGCCTTCTCGACCATCGACATCGGCGGCATCCTTTCCAACGTCGCCAACAAGTTCCTCCTGGAAGGGTTCTTCAGCGTCGAGCGGGTCTGGCGCAACATCTGCGCGGTGCGAAACGTCAGCGACTTCAAGACCGTCACCTCCTACCGCCTGATCGGCAAGGACCAGTACGAGCCGGTCGCTCCGGGCGGGGAACTGAAGCACGGGACGCTGGGCGAGGAGCAGTACGCCAACAAGGCCGACACCTACGGCCTGCTCCTGTCGGTGGACCGTCGCGACGTCATCAACGACGACCTCGGCGCCATCACCACCGTGCCCCGGAAACTCGGCCGCGGGTCGGGCCTGAAGATCAACGACGTGTTCTGGACGATCTTCCTCGCCAACAGCGGGTTCTTCAAGACCGCCAACAAGAACTACCTGACGGGCACCGACACGGTCCTCTCGATTGACGGCCTGACGAAGGCCGAGGTGGCGTTCCTCGACCAGGTGGACTCGGACGGCAAACCGATCGGCATCATGCCGCAGATTGTCCTGGTGCCGACGGCCCTCTCGGCCATGGGCACGCAGCTCTACAAGTCGCTGGAACTGCGCGATACGACCGCCTCGACGAAGTACCCGGTCGCCAACCCCCACCAGGGCAAGTTCCGGGTGGAGGTCAGCCGGTACCTGGCGAACACCCATTACACGGGTGCGAGCGCCAAGGCATGGTACCTGCTGGCCGACGCGAACGACCTGCCGGTCATCGAGGTGGCGTTCCTCAACGGTCAGGAGTCGCCGACCATCGAGACGGCCGAGGCGGACTTCAACGTCCTGGGCGTCCAGATGCGGGGCTACCACGATTTCGGTTGTGCTCTTCAGGATCCGAAGGGCGGCTGCAAGGCAAAAGGCGAGGCATGAGCCTCCTGAAAGGAGTGACGGAACATGGCACAGGCAACATTCGTGCAAGACGGGGCGAGTATCGACTACACGCCCGGTTCGGACGTGGCGGCCGGTGACGTTATCGTGCTCGGCAGCCTCTCGGTCGCTATCGCCAAGCAGGCCATCGCCAGCGGTGTCCTCGGGGCCCTGGCGACGCGCGGCGTCTTCGACGGGGCCAAGGCCACGGGCGCCATTGTCGTGGGCGACGCCATCTACTGGGACGAGGATGGCGATCCCGTCGGCGGCGTGGCGGGCAGCGGTGCGTTCACGACCACCGCCTCGGACAACCTGTACGCCGGCCGGGCAGTGGCCGCGGCAGCGGAGGCCGACACAACGGTCCGCTTCGAGTTGCGCGAGACCGACGTTCTGAACGCGGGGCTCGCGGGCGTCATCGCCGATCCCGGCGACGCCGGGGCGATCCCGGTCACCAGGAGCGGCACGTGCCCGCTCGTCACCGAGGGCGCCGAGACGCGCACACTGGCCATCCCCACGTTCGCCGGCCAACTGCTGAACCTCGGGTTCAAGACCGACGGCGGCGACTGCGTGGTTACGGCCGCCAGCGGCGTCAACCAGACGGGCAACAACACGCTGACCTTCGCCGATGCCGGCGACGAGATTCTGCTCGTGGCCATCGAGAACGGCGCGGCCCTGGCGTGGCGCGTGGTCTCGAACGACGGCGTGGCGCTGAGCACGGTCTAAGCCGGGCAGAGAGAGGGTCATGGCCGACCTGCTGCAAGAGGGCGCGGCGTGGCTTGAGACCATGCGGGTGGCCCATGCCTCGCAGACGGTGACGTACCAGCGGGGCGGCGACCTCGTCGAGGTCCAGGTGACGGTCGGCCGCAAGGCCTA
>CAZIJC010000349.1:0-1832 GCA_964539385.1 uncultured Anaerolineales bacterium
CGCTCGCGGCTAGTTACACTCGCGCCCGACCAGCCACGTGAGTGTTCCACGGGCTCGCGCCCGTGGCTACAGTTCAGCGCCGCCCCCTCCGGGGCGGTTAACCCCCCGGCCCTTCGTCTACGATTCGCACCAGCCGTGAGCGTCGCGGACCGCAACCATCGCGGCAAGGATGCCGTTCCACGTCTCAGGCTGCATCATGACGTCGTTGGGGAACATGCAGCCGTCCCAGCAGACGTGGCGGAACGCCTTGGTCAGTTCCCCGTCCGCGTCGCGCAGCCAGAGGCCGGCGTGGCGCGGGATGTCGAGTTTGCCGTTCGGGTCGTTCGGCAGGCAGTGCCGGCCGGTCTTGTCGTGTGAACCCGACCCGTGCACCGTCCCGTCGTTCTGAGCCACGTGGAAGTCGATGGTCCACGGCCGCAGCGCCTCGGTCAGCGTCTTCAGGCCCGCGTCGAGGACGGCCACGTCGTCGAGGTCCGCGCCTTCGGGCAGAATCCGATCGTCCGGGGCGTTGTAGCCCAACAGGTACAGCATCGTGTGTGCCATGTCGCACTGGAAGCCAAGCGTCTGCGGCCGGCCGACCCGTTCGAGCAACTTGACCATCTCTTTCCAGGAGTGCATGGCGCCCCAGCAGATTTCGCCTTCCGCCGCGAGGCGCTCGCCGTGTTCCTCGGCGATATCGCACGCCTGGCGGAACGTCTCGGCGATCTTGCGGGTGTTGCCTTCGGGGTCTTCGGCCCAGGCGCCCGGATCGCACGCCGAGTCGAGGCGCACGATGCCGTTTGGGCGAACGCCGAGTTCGCGGAGGGTCTTTGCGATGCGGCAGCCTTTGCGGACCTGCGTGAGGAACTTGTCGCGCTCCCCGGCATCGCCCATCGCGCTGCCGCCGCCGGTCGGCGGCCAGACGGGCGCAACCACCGAGCCGATGACCAGGTTCCGCGCCCGGACCTTATCGGCCAGCGCCTTCAGGTCGTCGTCGGTCGAGTCGATCTCAACGTGCGGCGCGAACAGGAACAGGTCCACGCCGTCGAACGTGACGCCGTCGGCCTCGGCCGCCGCCGTCAGGTCGAGCATGGTGTCCAGGTCGATGGGCGGCTCTCCGCCGTCGCCTTTGCCCACAACGCCGGGCCAGGCCGCATTATGCAGTTTCGGGAAGTTGTTGGGATGGTTGTCGCTCATGACTCACTCGGTCCTTTCGCTGGAGGCGCGCGCCCGTACGGGCGGCTAACACAGCACACGCGAGGTATCGCAAGCCTACTGCTTTGCCGCATCGCCCACGTTCGGGGCGTCGGGATTCACTTCCGGCCCGAAGTACCGCAGAACGACCAACGGCTCGGTGGCGGAGGTGTTCTCGTAGAGGACGCCCGCTTTCGCCGCCGCCTCGGTCACGAAGACCTCGTCCTCCGTCAGGTCGTGGAAGCGGATCAGTTTCGGGCAGGCGAGGCGCAGGGTGTTGATCTTGCCCTCGCCCTGCACCGTGATGAGACCGTAAGCGCCGGTGTCGGGGATCGTTGCCTTGACGCCCGGATCGACGGTCAATTCCTTCGCCGTGAACAGTTGCTTGCCGTCCACACGGCCGTAATCGATCCACAGGTCCATATAGCCTTCGCTCGCCGTGTCGGCGACGGGGATCGGCTCCAGGTAATGGTTGGCCTTGAAGTTCGGGTCGGTGTTCTGCTCCCAGTCGAGTTGTTCGACCAGGTAGTCGAGGTCCTGATGCTTGTCGGGCGGCACGTCCTTCGTGAGCAGCGACCAGGGGACCTCGCGGCCCTCGACCAGGCTCTGGTACATGCCGAACACGTCGGAGCCCCACTGCGGCTCCCAGGTGCACAGCG
>CAZIJC010000350.1:0-1810 GCA_964539385.1 uncultured Anaerolineales bacterium
CGAGGGCACCGAGCCGCTGCACGTCTACCAGTTGAACGTGGAGTACGCCCGGAGCAAAGCCGAGATGGAGATCCGCGGCGCGCGGCACGTCTCCATCTACGGCCTGAAGGGCGAGTATAACGAGCCCATCCTGTGGGTCCGCGACTCCGACCACGTCCGCGTCTTCGGCTACGGCGGAAATGCGGCCGCCCTGCCCGGCAAGAGCCTCTTCATCGTCGAGCGGACGCCGAACGTCCTCCTCGCCAACGTGGTGGATCATCCGCGGCTCTCCGGCCGCGGCTCGCCGAACGAGTCCCCCGGCGTCGGCGTGGACCCCGACAAGTGGCACATGATCATCGAGCATCCTCCCGCCGGCGGGGAGATCATCCGGACGCGGCCGATGGACCGGCCGGTCCTCTACAAGCGGGGTGAACCGAGACCTGAGTAGGGGGAAGACCGATGGCGAGACGGTGGCTGCGGGCATTTCTGATCGCGTTAGTCGCCGCAGGATCGACCCTTGCCGCGCCGGCGCGCAAGCGGCCGTATCGCCTGAAGGACACCGACCTGAAGCAGCGGGTCATCTGGGGCGCCGTGTGCGAACGGCCCGACGGCACCGGCCTCGCGTTCGGCGGCCAGGACCAGCAGGCCGACGACGGCCGCCCGCATACGCGGGTCAAGGTGAACGGCCAGTGGACGTGCATCCGCGATGACCTCCGCGCGGCGACCCCTCTCCAGGAGTTCGGCGAGCGCGCCTGGTCGGCGCGCGACCTGCTGAAGCGAAGCGCCGCCGCCGCGCGGGCCACTTGGCTCAAGGGGCTCGCCGACCAGGAACGGAGGGAGCGCACGTCCGCCGGGGTCGCGCCGATCCAGGCGAATGTCCGCGACGACGTAGCGGACCTTGTCGCCATACTCCGCCAGGCCCAGGGCGGGTGCGCGGCCTGCGCGGCCGAGGCCACCGCAGCGCTTCGGTTCCTCCGCCCCGTTCAAGGGCGCTGCGCGACGCTCGCAAAGTCACTCTTGGCCGGCGTTACGCCTGATGCCATCAAGGCGATGGGCGCCGTGCAGATTGAGTTGCGGAAGGCCGCCGAGGCGCTCGACGCCGAGCCCCCGCCGCGGGCCCTGTCGCCCATCGTGTACGAGCCCAAGACCGGCCTGTACGTCCTCTTCGGCGGCGATCACCTCGATTACCTGATGAACGACACGTGGGTGTTCGATCCCAAGGCACCCAAGTGGATGCAGCGGCATCCCAAGAGCGCCCCGCCCCCGCGCGCGAAGCATACGCTCAGGGCCACCGGCGACGGCAAGGTCCGGTTGTCGGGCGGGTACACCTACGCGTCGAACACCGACTACTGCGGCGGCCAGTACGTCGACCTCGACGACGGCGAGTGGACCTACGACGCGGCGGCCAACACGTGGACCGGCGGCGAAGGCCTGCCGCCCGATTCGCACACCTACCGCACCGGCCCGTTCCATCCGGACTGGTACCTCGAAGGCCCGAAGCCCGACGCCGCCGCGCACGAGAAGGTCCTCAAGAGCCTGCCTGTCAACAAGTGGGTCCTGCTCGAACCGCCGCGCGTCCCGCGCCTCAACCGCGACTGGGGCACGGTGCGACTCGACACGGACGGCGACCGGATCCTGGTCTGGAGCGGCGGTCATTCGGCCCACGGCGGCACCGACGTTCTGCACTATCACCTCTCGACGAACCGGTGGGAACTGCCGTGTCCGGTGGAGTTCCCCCTCGGCCAACTCTATGCCAACACGCGGTACCCGGACGGCTTCAACTTCAACCGCCGCCCGTGGGTCACCGGCCACACGTACCAGAGTTACGAAT
>CAZIJC010000351.1:0-1768 GCA_964539385.1 uncultured Anaerolineales bacterium
TCGGGGCCAAAACGGCCGAGCGCATCCTGGGGCTCGCCGAGCGCCTTCCGATTACCATCCGCGGGAAAGGCGTTCTCTGGAACAAAGTGACCGAAGGAGCCGCCCTGCCACCTGCGGCCGATGACCTTCCGACCATCGGGCGCGTGCCGCTTGATGACCGTGTCCAGGAACTTTCGGCGCGCGGAGGAACGGTTTTCGAACTGGACCCCGGCAATGTGGCATACCGGGCCGTCGGCAACGTCCTCGCGGGGATACTGGGCATCGAAGAAGCAGCGCAGCGCACCTAGCCAAAGGAGAAACTATGCCTCTACCGCCCGTGAAAGAAACGTACTCGGGCCAGGTTAATGAGATTACGCTCGGAGGCGGGGACCGAAAAAGCGTGACCGTCGGCGGCGCCAAGACCATCCCGCACGGCGGCGACCGCGAGGTCACCGGCCATAGGCCCGTCATCGCCGTCGACGTCCTCGACGCCCCGCCCGAAGACTGGCCCCCCGTCCTGGCCGACGCCTATGCCGACGTGCTACAGGACCCGGCCGCATGGGCCACCAAGGCCGTCGAGACCGTCGGCGCCGAACTCCTGTGCGTCAAGTTCGACGGCATCCATCCCGACAAGGGCGACCGCGATGCCGACCATGCCGTTCAGGTTACCAGGAAGGTCCTCGAGGCGGTCGACGTGCCGCTCATCCTGTGGGGCTGCGGCAACGACGATAAGGACAACGCCGTCATGACGAAGGTCTCGGAGGCGGCCAAGGGGCAGAACGTTCTGCTCGGCACCGTGACCGAGGACAACTACAAGAACCTGACGGCCATCGCGCTGGCCGACAGCCATTTCCTGATCTCCGAGGCGCCCCTTGACATCAACATCGCCAAGCAGGTCAACATCCTGGTTTCCGACATGGGGTTCCCCCTGGAGCGGCTGGTCATGTTTCAGACGACCGGCGCCCTGGGCTATGGGCTCGAATACGCATACTCGATCCAGGAGCGGGAGCGCCTGGCGGCCCTCGCCGGCGACAAACTCATGGCCATGCCCCAGATTTGCGACGTTGGATACGAGGCCTGGAGGGCCAAGGAGGCCAAGACCTCCGAAGACGACGCACCCCAATGGGGCGACGCCGCAAGACGCGGACCGCTCTGGGAAACCGTCACCGCCATCGCACTGCTGCAATCGGGCGTCGACATCGTCCGAATGCGCCACCCGAAGGCCATCGCAAGGGTCAAGGCCTACATCAACGGGCTCTGGGGCGAGGCGTAGAATCTTCGGGCCGTTTCGAGCCGCGACCGGGAGGTCGCGGTGGCCTCGACTGGTCTGTTTCGAGCCGCGACCGGGAGGTCGCGGTGGCCTCGACATCGGGGCGGGACTCAACCAAGGGTTTACTCACGCACCAACGGGAGGAAGAGATGATTGCTATCGCCGAACGCATCAACGGACAGTTCCTCGACGTCAAGGCCGCCATCGCCGACAAGGACCCCGCTCCCGTCGTCGAACTGGCAAAGAAGCAGACGGAGGCCGGGGCCGCTTACCTCGACATCAACGTCGGCACCGCCGCCGCCGACCAGCAGGATGCCATCAAATGGCTCGTCGAGACGGCCCAGGACGCCGTCGAGACGCCGCTGTGCCTGGACAGCCAGAAACCCGACGTCATCAAGGCCGGCCTCCAGGTCTGCGACACGAGCCGCGGGGTGCTCCTTAACTCCACCCCACTCGACAAGAAGAGCGACCCGGAGGTCCTCGACAAGTACGTCGAGATGGCCAACGCATCGGGCGGCA
>CAZIJC010000352.1:0-1740 GCA_964539385.1 uncultured Anaerolineales bacterium
AACCCCGGACCCGCTGATTAAGAGTCAGCTGCTCTGCCAACTGAGCTAGTGGCCCTATGGGCGGAGCATTCTACCAGAACCCGGTCCCCTGTCAACACCAGTGCCCACGAATTCGGGCGGGCGTTCGACTCGGCTCATGCCCGCATCCCCGGCCGATTGCCGGGCGGCGGAAACGTCACACGGAACGCCGTCCCCTGGCCGGGGGCGCTCTCGACGTCGATGCGGCCCGCGTGCATCTCGACGACGCGCCGGATGATGGTCATGCCGAGCCCGGTCCCGTGCGCAGAGACCTTCTTGGCCTCCCGCCCGCGGAAGAACTCGTCGAAGACGCGCGACAACTCGTCCTCGGGAATGCCGATGCCCGTATCTTCAACCACCAGCCGCGCGCGCCCGCCGGGCGCACCCACGCGGACGGTCACCAAACCGCCCGCGGGCGTGTAACGGATGGCGTTCGAGACCAGGTTGTTCACCAGGTCGGTCAGCCCGTCGCGGCTGCCCCTGACCGGGGCGGGTTGGACGTGAATATCGAGGCGAACGTGGTTCTCCTCGGCACGCGGGCGAAACAGGTCCGCCGTACGCCGAACGATCTCCGCCAGTTCGACGTCCTCGCGCCGCATGTCCTTCGCCGCCGTACGCAGGCGGCTGTAACGCAGCAGGTCGTCGATCAGGTCGAGCATTTGCTCGGTCCGGTCCACCGCCCGTGCCACCAGGTTCCCGCCCTTCGGGTCGCCGCTGAAGTGGTGCAGGGCGGCCTTCAGAAGGCTCTGAAGCGCCCCGACCGGCGCGCGGAGTTCGTGGCTCGTCTTCTGCATGAACTGCGACTTCACCAGTTCCAGCGACTGCAGGTCACCGTAGGCCACCTCCAGTTCCTCCTCGCGGCTGCGCAGTCGCGTGGCAATGCTCGAGGCGATGAATACCGTCACGTAAACCGCAAACGTTATGACAAAGCACACCTGAACCACGAACACCCAATCATGCGCCGCCCCCGGCGCCACCAGCGGTTCGCAGCGGGCCGCATCGCCCCCAGCCAGAACGCACAGCGGGTGGTGGGCCGACTCGTAAAAGAGATACTCGCCCCAGCCGATCACGTTCACCAGGACCGCCGCCACCGTCGCATAGGCGTAAGCAATCGCCTTGGAGAAGAACTCGCTGGCCACAATCATCGGGAACACGAACAGAATGACGAAGTGATTCTCCACGCCGCCGATGTAGTGAACGAGCGCCGCAACCGCCAGCAAATCGCAGATGATCTGCGCGTGCGCCAGGCCCCTCACCCATCGCCGGCTCACACGACCGGCCTGGTAAACCGCCCGTGCACACAGCGAGAAGAACGCATTATAGAAAAACAACGCGAAGACCACCGCCACCGCGCCGCCGGCCGCAAACCGAACCTTGAAAACGTACCAACCCAACGCCATGAACGACAACGCACACAGTCCGGCCGCCCAGCGCACCGTCACAAACCAGCCGAGCCGCTCAAAGAGCACGCGCTCGGTCAGCGTCAGTTGGCGGCCCGGCGGCGAGGACTGATCGGCTGCGGCGTCTCGCGTCATGAGTCGGCCTTTGTATGCCCGGAGGAATCCTACCGCGCCGGCGCCGCTTTTGCAAAGGCCTCCATGCGGCCGGCGCCCGACGGGCGGCCTTCCGCGCCGCCGGCGGGGTCCGGCGCGATCTGGAGTGCCACTATGTCACAGCAAAGCGATAATGTCCGGTCCGTGCAAAGTAGAATTGTCCGGTTTC
>CAZIJC010000353.1:0-1711 GCA_964539385.1 uncultured Anaerolineales bacterium
GCCAGTTGTGAAAGGATCGCCCGATGGCCAACTATCTCGTTGCCCAGTTGGATGAAATCGCCCCGTCCGCGTGCCCGTGCGGGGCGTCGCGGCGGGCGTTTGTGATGCCGGAGAATGAACTGGCGTCGGTCCATCTCGTTGAGATCGCCGCCACCTCGCCCGTCCACTGGCACAAGAGGATGACCGAGACCTACGTGGTCCTGGAGGGCGAAGGGCACGTCGAACTCGACGGCGAGAAGATTCCCGTGCGGCCGATGACGGCCGTCATGATCCGTCCCGGCTGCCGCCACCGTGCCGTGGGTCGCCTCACGATCCTCAACGTCGTCATGCCGCCGTTCGACCCGGAGGATGAGTACGTGGATGGCTAGGGGAGCGGCACGGTGGGAGAGAGTGCCCCGCCGCTCCCGCGGCGGGCTCGTACTTCGCGCGGCGCGCTCGTACTGGCGCGGCGCGCTCGAACGGCGGGCTATAGCCCCAGTGCCGTCAGGTCGATCTCGTCGATCCGGTAGCCGAGGCCGGGGCCGGTCATCGACTCGGTGTAGGCGTAGCCGTCGCGAATCTCGCAGAGACGCGGATGGACCTTTGCGACGGCCTCGTTGGCGGCGGGGAAAAACTGCCGCGAGTTCGCCTCCACGCCCTTGATGGTGTGCGTCCGGGCCGCCAGGCCCACCGACTCGATAAGCGCAATCGACGGGTTCGTCAGGTCCTGGACGGCGTACGGTACGCCGGCCATCTCGGCCATCGGCACGAAGAGCATGTCGCTCGATAGGCACTTGCACGATTTCAGTGCGATGCCCGACCAGCCGAGTTCCATCGCCAGGCGGAAGTCCTCCGGCGTGGTCAGACTCTCGTCGATGAGCACCGGCTTCATGGCCGCAACGGGGCGCATGTCGAACCGGTGGGCCGAGAGGTCCCGCTCGGTCGGCTGCTCGATGTAGAGTATCTCATCGAAGACGTGCGGCGCCCGCTCGCGGACCTTCTCCAGGTACTCGACGATGTATTCGGGCGATTCACACTGCTCGTTCGTGTCGGCCGTCAGGAACGGGCGGGCGGGGATGTCGGGCCGGCGGCTTGTGCGGACCTCGTGGTAGATGCGGCTGACCTGTAGCGTCCGGTCGGTGTCCCACGCCATATCCGTACCGCACAGTTTGACCTTGAGGCAGAAGACGCCGTCGCGCTCGATCCATTTCTCCAGCGAGTTCGGCACGCCGTCCTCCGGCAGGCCGCCGGGCACGTCGGCTTCGCGCAACACGTCGAGGCCGCCGATGAGGTGAAACACCGGCACGCGAGGCAGATAGTCGGCGCGAAGGAACTGCGAGGGGTACACACCCTTGTACCCGTCGCCGAGGTACCGCGAGAGGTCCCACGCCATGAAATCCGGCCCCATGCCGCGGTAGGAGTCGATGCCGTTGGCCCGGCCGAAGGCGTCGTGGACGGCGTGGTCCACGATGCTTGCGACGACCAGGGCCGCAAGGTGTGGCATCGGGTCTTCGGGCGTGTGTTCGGCGGCAGCGCGTGCGGCCAGGCGGCGCAGTTCGTCCTGGGTCTCGCAGAAGATCTCGATGGGGTGAGCGTAGCGCGGGTACTCGGCGGCGCAGGCGGCGCAGGAGTCCAGGAGGTCGGCCATCGCCCGCTCGCGGGCCTCGTGCGGCGCCTTCGAGACGGGCCACGCCCACAGGTCCATGATGAACATGGCCCCCCAGCCGACGCC
>CAZIJC010000354.1:0-1694 GCA_964539385.1 uncultured Anaerolineales bacterium
GACCTTTCGCATCAGAACGTTGTTTGGCATGACTCGTTACCTCGCTATGGTTTTCTCCGATTGCCATCGTGGAGAGAGTCATTCAGTTTTTCCGGCCGGCTCCTTTGCCTTGGCCGCCGCCACGACCGTGGCCCGGTCCCCCTCGATTGCACTCGCCGGTGTTGCGCCCCTCGCGACGTCCGCCCGGCATTCCGCGCGCACCGCCGCGCCCATCGTGTGGACGCAGCTGTCCTCTCGGATTTCGCGTCTGTGTCATGGCAGATTGCCTCCTTTTTCTGTGCCTTTTGCGACAAAGACCTTTTTCAGGAGCCCGATGTCCTTGGCCTTGATCGGTATCCCGCGCTTCCGTTTCGTCTCATACGGATTGAAGTCCGAGGGCCGGAAGGCCCGGTGCTTCTTCGGGTCGCGGTGAATGTTCGCAAGCAGCGCCAGGACCGTCGCCGTGCGGCCCCAGGCGTCCCGGCCCCGGGCCTCGGCCATCCACACCAATTCCCGCAGCGTGTACGGACCCGGCTCTAGCCCTGCGGCGGCGGCGAGCTGGAGGCAGAACCGCCAGATTCGGCGGCCACCTCTTCCATCGCCGCGTCCAGATCCCCGTCCGCCACCCGTTTCTCGGCCCGCGCGAGAAGCCGTTCGGCGAGCGTCTGCCCCTTGTCGATTACCTGCCGCAGAAGCGCCGCCTTGCGGCTCGGGAAAAAATCCGCGAGGGCCTCCAGCAGCGCGCCGGTGCCTGAGTCGATGGCGTCGCCGACCATCGCCGCACCGAAGGCCTCGGCGTCCACGCCCTGCTGGTCCGCCTGGCCGCGCGCCAGGACGTACAGAATGTCCACGAGGAGCACGGGGTCGCCGGCCACGCGCTCCAGGAGCGGGCCGCCGGCCAGGTCCAGCAGATCCACGTCCAGGGCCTCGCGCACGCGGCGGATGGCGCTGACGTCGATACGCAGGGTCCAGGACCGGCCGGCGTTGTCATCGAATGAGGGCATTGATCACGCCTTTCGTGTTGGGCTAGGCCGACTCGCCGACGAGGACGACGTCGCAAACGGCCTCGTCGTCGGCGTCGAGGTTGGTAATGCCGAGTATGTCGTGGGTCGTGGCGGTCACGGCCCAGCCGTCGGCGTCGGCACTCAGGATGGCGAAAGCGCCGCCGGCCGGCACCACAATGGCATCGCTCGCGTCGGCAAACGGACCCTGGAACTCCGCCGCCGCGGCCCCGCCGACCTGTATCTCGGCATCGGTTGCCTCGTGGTCACCGATGGCCTCATCCGAACGGTTGATGAGGACGATGGCCTTGATGTTTGCAAACGAGAGCGTCTCGCCGAAGGCATCGACCAGGGCACCGGCCAGGTCAAGGTCGTCGGCCGTGTCCTTCGCCACCGTTCGCCGGTCCCACCAGACGAGGTCGGCCTGGCCGGCGCCCGCCCCGAACGCGAGGTCCAGGACCCGTTTCGCGCTCATTTGCGCTTCCGGTGTCGCCAGGTCGATGGCCTTCTGGGCCGTCGCCGACAGCGCGATGGTGACACGTGCCGAAAGGTTCGTCAGATGGGTGGCCATGTTCGATTCTCCTCCGTCACCACCCCCGATTACCATCGGGGGTTAGTAATCTGTTTTATGACATTACGCCGGCACGACGTACCATTCAGGCGGGTTGTCGGCATAGGTCGGCTTGATCGTGACGGTGACGGTGATCGCCTCCT
>CAZIJC010000355.1:0-1677 GCA_964539385.1 uncultured Anaerolineales bacterium
CACATCGCGTTCAATGAGCCGGGCAGCAGCCTCGGCTCGCGCACCCGCCTGGTGTACCTGACCGAGCAGACCATCGCCGACAACAGCCGCTTCTTCGAGAAGCAGGAGGACGTTCCGCGGACGGCCATCTCGATGGGCGTCGGGTCGATCCTCGAGGCCAGGCAGTGCGTCGTGGTGGTTAGCGGCGCGAACAAGGCCCCTGCCCTGGCAGCCGCCGTCGAAGGCCCCGTCACATGCATGATCACGGCCAGCGCCCTGCAACTTCATCCCGACACGATCATCTTCTGCGATGAGGGCGCCGCATCGCAACTGACGATGCGCCAGTACTACAACTGGATTCAGCAGCAGAAACAGGCCGACAAAACCACGTAGGACGCGCCCGACTCGGAGGCTTGGTCCGCCGCCCCGAGCGCGGCCGCGCTCGGGCGCGACCGTGCCGCGCGGCACGTCCCGGCCTACGCCGACAAGGAATCCGGCGATGAGCGAGATCGAGGTCCTTCCCGCGGGGTCGCTCGGCCGCAACTTCATCAGCGGCGAGCACATCCCCGAGGGCCGGGACGAGTACTACCTGCGGAACGAGCAGTCGCACAAGCACGAGAGCGAGTGGCGGAACCTGCGGGCCGACGAGATCGAGACGCTCGTCAAGAACGGCAACAACTGCGATCAATGGGACGACATCCTCGTCACAAACCAGTTCGACCCGACCCACGTCCGCAACTGCGAGTTCCACGGTCTCGTGCGGATCGGCCGCCTCGACCCGGTGTACCTGGGGCACCACGACCTGACGGTGCCGGTGGGCCTCACCAACAGCCGCATCATCTCCTGCGACATCGGCGACAACGTCGCCATCCACCACGTGCGGTACCTGGCCCACTACATCATCGGCGACCACGTCATCCTCCAGAACCTCGACGAGATGCACTGCTCGAACCACGCAAAGTTCGGCAACGGCATCGTCAAAGAGGGCGAGGAAGAGAACGTGCGGATCTGGATCGACCTCGTGAACGAGGCCGGCGGCCGCAGCATCATGCCCTTCGACGGCATGATCGCCGCCGACGCCTACCTTTGGGCCAAGTACCGTGACGACCCGGCCCTGATGGAGCGGCTGGGCGAGATCACCCAGCACTCCTTCGACCCGCGCCGAGGGTTCTACGGCACGGTCGGCAACGCATCGGTCATCAAGAACTCGCGCATCATCAAGGACGTCAAGACCGGACCGTGCGTCTACGTCAAGGGGGCCAACAAACTCAAGAACCTGACGATCAACTCCAGCCCCGACGAGCCCAGCCAGATCGGCGAAGGCGTCGAACTCGTCAACGGCATCATCGGACGCGGGTGCCACATCTTCTACGGGTGCAAGGGCGTACGCTTCGTCCTGGGCCAGAACTCGAACCTGAAGTACGGCGCCAGGCTCATCCACTCGTACCTGGGGGCGAACTCGACCGTCTCGTGCTGCGAGATCCTCAACAACCTCATCTTCCCGGCCCACGAACAGCACCACAACAACTCGTTCCTGGTCGCGTCGTGCGTGATGGGCCAGTCCAACATCGCCGCCTGCGCCACCCTCGGGTCCAACCACAACAGCCGCGCGCCCGACGGCGAAATCCACGCCGGCCGCGGGTTCTGGCCGGGGCTGTGCGTCAGCGTCAAGCACAACTGCCGGTTCGCCTCGTTCGC
>CAZIJC010000356.1:0-1670 GCA_964539385.1 uncultured Anaerolineales bacterium
GCGACGAACCGCTCGAGGAGGCGATCACCGTCACCGTCACGATCAAGCCGACCTACGCCGACAACCCGCCTGAGTGGTACGTCGTGCCGGCGTAATCGGTACTAACCCCCGATGGCAATCGGGGGCCGTGGCAAAAGAACAGATTACTAACCCCCGATGGTAATCGGGGGTGGTGACGGAGGAGACCGTAACATGGCCACCCATCTGACGAACCTTTCGGCGCGGGTCACCATCGCGCTGTCGGCAACCGCCCAGAAGGCCATCGACCTGGCGACACCGGAAGCGCAAATGAGCGCGAAACGGGTCCTGGACCTCGCGTTCGGGGCGGGCGCCGGCCAGGCCGACCTCGTCTGGTGGGACCGGCGAACGGTGGCGAAGGACACGGCCGACGACCTTGACCTGGCCGGTGCCCTGGTCGATGCCTTCGGCGAGACGCTCTCGTTCGCAAACGTCAAGGCCATCGTCCTCATCAACCGTTCGGATGAGGTCATCGGTGACCACGAGGCGACCGATGCCGAGGTCCAGGTCGGCGGTGCGGCGTCGGCGGAGTTCCAGGGTCCGTTTGCCGACGCGAGCGATGCCATCCGCGTGCCGGCCGGCGGCGCTTTCGCCATCGTGAGCGCCGGCGCCGACGGATGGACGGTTACGGCCACGACGCACGACATACTCGGCATTACCAACCTCGACGCCGATGACGAGGCCGTCTACGACGTCGTGATCGTCGGCGAGTCGGCGTAAGGACGAAACGAGGGCCTGAAGTGGCAACCGATTTGACCAACCTCTCGGCGCGCTTCACCGTAGCCCTGTCGGCCACGGTCCAAAAGGCCATAGCCTTGTCCACGCCCGAAGCGCGGATGAGCGTGAGGCGGGTTCTGAACTTGACGTTCGGAACAGGGGCGGGGCAAGCCGACCTCGTCTGGTGGGACCGCCGGACACTGGCCAAGGACACCTACGAGGATCTTGATCTTACGGGCAGCCTGGTTCATGCCTTTGGACACACGCTGGCCCTCACAAAGATCAAGGTCATCATGGTCATCAACCGTTCCGACCAGGCCCTTGGCGAACACGAAGCGACCGACGCCACCATCGTAATCGGCCTGGCAGACAGCCATCCCTGGTTAGGTCCTTTGAGCACCGCTCTTAATCTCAGGGCGGGGGGTGCCTTTGCATGTGACTGCGGCAACGCCGACGGCTGGAACATTTGCGAGGGCATGAGCGACATGCTGAGAATCAGAAATCTCGACGCCGACGACGAGGCCCTCTACGACATCGTGCTGATCGGTGAGTCGGCGTGAGGTGATATGTGAATCCCTTTACCAGCCCTCCGTGGTAACGGGGGGTGCTTCGCGGAAAGCGAAACATGGCCTCATTCGACGACAGTACCGGCCGGTCCTGGACGCTGCGTATCGACGTCAGCGCCATCCGCCGCGTGCGCGAGGCTCTGGACGTGGACCTGCTGGATCTGGCCGGTGGGCCGCTCCTGGAGCGCGTGGCCGGCGATCCTGTACTCCTGGTGGATATCCTGTACGTCCTGTGCAGTGCCCAGGCGGAGCAGCAGAGCGTGGACGCCGAGGCCTTCGGTGCGGCGATGGTCGGTGACGCCATCGATCGGGCGACCGGCGCGCTGCTGGAGGCCCTCGCGGATTTTTTCCCGAGCCGCAAGGCGGCGC
>CAZIJC010000357.1:0-1642 GCA_964539385.1 uncultured Anaerolineales bacterium
GTCCTGATCAACTCGAACCCGGCCACGATCATGACGGACCCGCGGATGGCCGACCGGACGTACATCGAGCCCATCACGGCCGAGGCCGTCGAGAAGATCATCGCGAAGGAGCGGCCGGACGCCGTCCTGCCGACCCTCGGCGGCCAGACCGGCCTGAACGTGGCCGTGTTCCTGGACCGGGCCGGGGTCTACAAGCAATACGGGGTCGAGGTCATCGGGTGCAGCCCCGACGCGATCGCCCGGGCCGAGGACCGCGACCTGTTCAAGCAGGCGATGCTGGAGATCGGGTTGACGGTTCCCGACAGCGGCATCGCCACGAGCGTGGATGAAGGGACGGCGATCGGGCAGCGGATCGGGTTCCCGCTGATTCTTCGACCGGCGTTTACGCTGGGCGGCTCGGGCGGGTCCACCGCCTACAACCTGGAGGAACTCGGCGACTGTCTGACCCACGCCCTCACGACCAGCCCGGTTGGCCAGGTCCTGGTCGAGCAATCGGTCCTCGGGTGGAAGGAGATCGAGTTCGAGGTGATGCGCGACTGCGCCGACAACGTCATCATCATCACCTCGATGGAGAACGTTGACGCGATGGGCGTGCATACGGGTGACTCGATGGTTGTGGCCCCGTCGCAGACGCTTTCTGCGAAGGAGTACACCGAGTACACGAACCTGTGCCGGCGGATCATCCGGAAGATCGACGTGACGGGGGGCGGCATCAACATCCAGTTCGGCGGCAATCCCGACGACGGCGGCATCGTCATCATCGAGGTCAACCCGCGCCTGTCGCGCTCGAGCGCCCTGGCATCGAAGGCAACGGGGTTCCCCATCGCGCGGGTCGCGACGAAACTGGCCGTCGGCCTGACCCTTGATGAGATCACCAACGACGTCACAGGCAAGACGCTGGCGTACTTCGAGCCGACGGTGGACTACTGCGTGTTCAAGGTGGCGCGGTTTACGTTCAAGAAGTTCCCGCAGGCCGACCCGACGATCAACACGTCCATGAAATCGGTCGGCGAGGCGATGTCGATCGGCCGCACGTTCAAGGAAGCGCTCCAGAAGGGCCTTCGGAGCCTTGAGATCGGCCGTTACGGACTGGGGTTCGACGGCAAGGACCACCTCGCTGCGGAACCGAAGGACGACGCGAAACTGGCGTACAAACTGGTGACGCCGAACGACGCGCGGCACTTCTACATCGCGTATGCCCTGCGGAAAGGCTGGAGCGTCGAGAAGGTGGCCGATCTGACGAAGATCGACCGGTGGTTCATTCAGAATCTCCAAGAGATCATCGATATGGCGGAAGAGATCGCACGGCATCGCGGCCTCAAAGGCCTGAAGAAGATGCCTGCGGACGTGTTGCGGCAAGCCAAGCGAGGCGGGTTCTCCGACGTCCAGATCGCCCACCTCACCGGCTCTCGCGAGACCGACGTCGCGGAGGAGAGGAAGAAGCGAGGCATCAAGCCTTCCTACAAACTGGTTGACACCTGCGCGGGCGAGTTCAACGCCAACCGGCCGTACTACTACTCCACGTACGAGCCGGTCGATGAGAATCGCATCACCGGCGAGAAGAAGATTGTCATCCTCGGCGGCGGGCCGAACCGCATCGGCCAGGGCATCGAGTTCGACTACTGCTGCTGCCACGCCAGTT
>CAZIJC010000358.1:0-1631 GCA_964539385.1 uncultured Anaerolineales bacterium
CGGACATTTCTAATGGGGCCCAACCCCGGACATTTCTATTGGGGCTTGACACAGCCGTCTATTCGGTGTTGCCGCTTGGGACACACCAGATTACACTATTCGCCCCGGCAATCATGCTTAGAGCAGGCGGCCTGGCCGACTTGGGCATTGCCTCCCCGGCGCGGCCGCCCGCCCGCCCTTTCTCGCCGCCAAAAAGAATGGAGGCAGTTTGATAATGCGGGTTTTGAATCAATGGCGTTTGACGATACCGGCCCTGGTCGCGGCCGTGATGGTGTTCGGCCAGATGGGAAGCGTGCCGAAGGCGGATGCCGGCGCCAGGGCGCCGGCCGGCGGTGTCGGGTCCTCGAACAGTGCGACCAGACCGGTGCCCGGCGACGTCCGCTGGTTTGGCCGTATGCATGCAGAATATCTCAAGCAGACCAAGACCCGGAAGTTCGATCTTTGTTTCCTGGGCGATTCCATTACGCAGGGGTGGCCGGGGGACCTGTTCGCCACGTATTACGGCAAGTACAACGCCGTGAACTTCGGGATCGGCGGGGACAGGACGGAGAATGTCCTGTGGCGGTTGAATCAGGGCGAACTGCAGGGCACATCGCCCAAACTGGTCGTGCTGTTGATCGGCATCTGCAACACGGGAAGGAACACGCCCCAGGAAATCGCCGTCGGAGTCGCCACCGTCGTCAAGACCCTTCGGGTCATGTTGCCCCAAACCAAGATCCTGCTCCTTGGGTTATTCCCCTGCAAGGAGAACGCGGCTCGCGCGAAGGCCGAGGCGGTCAATCAGTTCCTGGTCAAACTGGACGGTAAAAGCAACGGGATGATCAAGTACATGGACATCGGTTCCAAGTTCCTGGACAAGGACGGCAAGTTACTGAATGACGTGCTACGCGACGGTGTGCATCCGAACCGGAAGGGCTACACGATCTGGGGCGATGCCGTGGCCCCGACAATCGCCAAGATGATGGAAAAATAGTTCGGCAATGCGGCGGCATCACGCAGAGCGGCTGGTCCGGCAGACACACGCAGGCCGTCAAACCCCACGTGGGCAACAAGCCGGTGGGAACCCTGGGGACGATACCCGTGTTTTCCCCTTGCATGGGAGACGCGGTGAGTTCCGCGGACACCCCTTCCGCATACGGGCCCGGTGAAACAAGGGCGGGGCAACAAGCGCCCTTGACACGAGGGCGGTTATGGGTGTCGCCGGAACTCCCCAGAACTCCCCGCGTCCGCCGCACGCCCGCCGTGCTGCCAGAGCAAGCCCGGCCAGCACGAGTGCCGCGGAGGCGGGCGTGCCATGCCGAATCAGGCGGGATCAGCCTCGGCGGCTGCTGCGCACCCGCCGTGCTATCAACGCAAGCCCGGCCAGCACCAGCACCGCGGAGGCAGGTTCCGGAAGAAGGGTCAGGTGATGGCCGCTGCCTGCCTCCACGTCGGGCAGCCAGGTCACGCCGTTGTCGGGCGAGAGTTCCGTGAAGACGTCGAAGAAACTGTCGATGGTCCACGTCCCGCCGCCCAGGTCGGTGATCGTCACCTCACCCAGCGAGGACGCCGCCGGCGCCGGGTTTTCACGCAGGAACACCGTGGGAAAGCCCACCGCATTGGCGAGGAGCGAGAGCACCTCGGCCTGATAC
>CAZIJC010000359.1:0-1628 GCA_964539385.1 uncultured Anaerolineales bacterium
TAGCCCGGCTATTTCACGCGTGCATTGTGTGTTGGTGATACGTGGAGTTGTGTTGGTAGGGTTGGGGGTGGAGGCGATGTGAGGGCGGTGGTGGGCAGAGGGCCCCCTTTCCCCACGGCCGTCCGGGGCCGCTGGGGCGGGCGAGGGTCGGGTTGCGGGGTATCAGGAGACGGCGGCGGCGGGGGTGAGCCAGCGGGTCAGACGCCGGACCACGCGACGCAACAGGCCCTGCAGGGGATAGCCGCTCGCCAAGTGGAGGACGACCCGTCGGACCGACACGCGCACGCGAGCCCCGATCTTCAACAGCCTGAGACGGATCGTCCCGGCCTGGGCGCGTTCGAGTTCGGTTCCCGCCAGGCCCACCTGTCGCAGCGTCTCGACCAGGACGTAAGCGGCACTGGCCAGGAGCAGCCGGAACTGGTTGGCCAGGAAGCGGTGGCAACTGGTCCGGTCGGCGAAGAGGTCCAACTGCTGTTCCTTGATCCGGTTCTCCATCTCGCCGCGGGCGCAATAGCGGCCGTCGTAGAGCGGCTGGGGTTCGTCCTCGACGTTTGTCGCGACGAACCGGGTGTTGGGGCCCAGGGTCAGATACTCCGCCTTGATGATGACCCGCCGCGGCCGGTCCCAGGTGCCGGCGGCGTAGGTGACCTCGCCGAAGAGCCGCTGCTTCGTGCCGGTGGTCTGGAAGCGTTCGGCCGCCTGGCGCATGAGGGGTTCGGCTTGGGCTTCCAGCCGCTTGTTACGGGCCAAACCGAGGATATAGCCGACCTCGTGGCGGTCGCACCACCGCATCAGCCGCCACCGGCAGAAGCCGGAGTCGGCCCGCACTTTTGATCCGCACCCCGGGCCACACCTGGCGGAACCGGCGGAGGAGCAACTTCAGGATCGCCCGGCTGTGCTTGGCGGCGTCGATGTTCGCACGTCGCAGGTACGCCACCAGCAACTGGTCGCCGCAGAAGACGTACAGCGGCAGGTAGCAGTAGGCATCGTAGTAGCCGTGGAAGAAGCGGCCTTCCTGGGTGCCGTGGAGCGGGTCGTCGGTGGCGTCGAAATCGAGGACCAGTTCGGTCGGCGGCCGGGTGTGCGAGGCGATGAACGTCTCGACGAAAACTTCGGCCAGGCGGGCCAACGCCGCCCGATCCACGCCGTTTTCCAGGCGCGAGAGCGTCGGCGGAGACGCCAGGGGCGCGGCGGTCGACGGATCGCGTCCGGCCAGCAGCTTCATCAGCGGATCGTCGCGAAGCGTCTGGTGGTCGGCCAGGTCCTCGTACCCGAGCGCAATCCCGACGACCCGTTGCCGCAGCATCGAGGCGACCGAGTGCGTGATCGAGCGCGGGTCCCGCCGATCGGTGATGCATCCGGCCAGGGCCTCGATCAGGCCGATCTTCCGGTCCACCTCACGAAGCAGCAGACCGCCGCCGTCAGAGGTGATCCATCCCCCGTCAAAATCCGCCACGATCTGCTTGCGACAAAGGCTGGAAAACGCCAACGGCTTTGTGTTACACTCTGTCATCGCGATGGCCTTTCACTTGAAGGAATGGAACTCTCATAAGTCCCTATTCTACAAGCCGTTAGGCCATCGCGCCATCCTTATCTTGGTCCAGCACGTGAAATATCCGGGTTAGGGT
>CAZIJC010000360.1:0-1610 GCA_964539385.1 uncultured Anaerolineales bacterium
CCCGATGTTGGGTGGCCATGGTCTCGGCAACGCGATTGAACTCCATGGCCACGCAAGCGTGGGCATGCCACCCGCCAAACATCGAATTAGGCCGCCGTGGGGCATCAGATGAATGCGCAGAACAAAGCACGGTGCTCTGAACGCCGGGGCGGGATGGGGCGGATTCTGAAGTACGCCGTGATCCTATTCGCGTGTTACGTCGGCTCGTATGCGGTATGGACTCGGGCGTTGGCCCCCACGTGGGAAGTTCCGGCGGTGTCGTGGGCAGGTGGCGAATCCTTGGGCAACCGGACGGTGTTCTGCTTCTTGCGGCCCCGGGGCAGGCACAGGCGCCAGTGGCACCCGCTGGAGTACATGCTGTACTACGGATATTACCCTTTGTTGGTTCTTGACGAGAAATGGTGTGGTTGGCTCTACCTGGAGTGGACAGACTTCGGACATGATGGCAAACTACTTGTGGGCCAGGCGCGTGGCCATCCTCTCGGCCACGCAAGCGTGGCCATGCCATCCGCCTACTTCGCCGCCTCCTGCACCGCATACAGCCGGTTGGCGGTGACGATGTAGAGGACGCCGCCTGCGGCGACGGGCGTGCTGCTCATGGCGCCGTCCATCTGGACTGAACAGAGGACGCGCTTCTGTTTACCGGCCGCAAGGATCCAGAAATCCTTCCGGCGCGTGCCGACATAGACCTTGCCGTCGGCCACGAGCGTCGAGCCCCACATCTCGCCTTTCGTTTCGTGCGTCCAGTAAGGTTTGCCGGTCTCGGCATCGACGCAGTGGACGGTGCGTCCGCAATCAGCCACGTAGACGAGTCCATCTGAGATCGACGGCGTGGAGCAGCAGTGCCGCAGCAGCGGGTAGGACCACAGTTGGCCCGTCGTGGTGATGTCGCCGGCGCCGGATGCATCGATGCACTTCAGCCAGGCCTGGTTTTTGCCCCACCAGACGTCGCCGCCGGCGGTCACGTACACGCGTCCCTCGTGGAAGACCGGCATGCCCTTGATGTTGCTGGGTCCCTTGTTGCGGTTTCTCATATACTGGTGGACGTTTTCCTTGGGGGCGGTGGGGTCGCAGTCGAACCACCAGACCTTCTTCAGTTTGGCCACGGGATCGGTCGCCGCCGCCGAGCGGATGGCCTCGAACGCATAGCAGAGGCCGTCGCCACCGCCGAAGAACACGAGCCTCCGGCCGCCCACCTCGCCCAAGGCCGGCGAGGACCATGTGCAATGAAAGATCCGCCAGCCGATGCGCTCGTCGTCGCGGGCGACGAACCGGCCGGTCGCCTTGTCGAGTACGATGAGGCTGGGCGCGTTCGGGCGCCGGATACGCCGGTGCGTGTTGTCCACACCGGTGCTCGTGTTCAGATAAAGGAAGCGCCCGTCGATAAGGATCGAGGCGTGGGCCGAATCGTGCGGGTAACTGCCCGCTTCGGCATGGGGGTCGAACCGCCACAGGATGTCGGCGTCGGTCTTGCCGACCTCCATCGGTGGCCCCCCGTCGGCCATGAAGCGGCCTTCGTCCTTGAACGGGCCGTCGTTGCCGTCGGCCTGGCCCGCGAGGTCGAGGCACAGGACCTCGCCGCGGTTGCTCACAACGTAAACGCGCTTCCC
>CAZIJC010000361.1:0-1570 GCA_964539385.1 uncultured Anaerolineales bacterium
CACGCTCGAGTGCATCCAGGACCTCTACCGCCGGTCGAACGGGGCGGTGACCGGCGGGCGGATGCATCCGTGCCTTCTGGTCGGGTCGCGCCGGGGCAAGCGGCCGACCGTCGTTCTCGCGCCTCACTCGCCCGGCTTCGGCAACCCGGACAAGCCCAAGTACGTTGTCCACTTCTGGGCCCGTGCGTGCCAGGAGGGCAAGCCCACCCAGCCGCAGCCCAACATCTCGATGAACCAGATGCTCGTGGGCATCGACGTCCGTATCGGCCCGGGCAACCCCGGGGCCGTGGCCATCCGTCACCGTGCGGCCCAGGGTTCCGGCGTCCAGGATTGCACGATCGACGCGACGGGTGGCCTCGCGGGCCTGGAGGGCGGCGCGGGCTCGGGCGGCGGGCACGAAGGCATCACCGTCATCGGCGGCCGCTACGGTCTGGACCTGCGCCAGACACAGCCGGCGCCGACCATCGCGGGAATCACCCTCATCCATCAGACCGAGGCTGCGATCCTGTGCTCGAGCCGCCAGTCGCTTGCGGCCGTCGGCCTGAAGATCGTGTCGAAGGCGCGCGGGCCGCTCATCCGCTGCACCGGTTCGCCGTGGTGCCCGCACAACGGCCAGATGTGCCTCGTCGACAGCGAGATCGTCTGCGAGAATCCCGCGGCTACCGTCATCCGGGCCGAGCGCAGCGTCTACTTGAACAACGTGTACGTCAAAGGCGCCGCCGCCGTGGTCGCCGCACCCGACGAACCGCGACTTGCGGGCAACCCCGACGGTTGGCTGCACGTGGTGGAGGCGGCACACTACATCCGGCCGCCGGCGTGGAAGAAACTCCAGTACGATGCGCCCGTCTACCTCAACGGCCGGCGGCAGACGGGGGACCTCATCAGCGTCGCGACGGACGAAGCGCCGCCGGCCGATCTTGTTGCGCGCCATCTGTGGCCGCGCAACGTTCCGCACTTCCGCAGCGCCGGCGCCGTCAACGTCCGGGCGCCGCCGTACAACGCGTGCGGCGACGGGCGGACCGACGATACGGCAGCCATCCAGCGCGCCGTCGATGAAAACGAGATCGTCTTTCTGCCGAAAGGCTACTACCGCCTGTCGCGGACGCTGCGGCTGGGTCCGAAAACGCGCCTGGTCGGTGTCGGCCAGCACCTCTCACTCCTCTTCGCGGGGGTGGCCGAAGGCGATTTCGCCGACCCCAAGCGTCCGCGGCCCATCGTCGGGACCGTCGATGACGCGGCGGCCGAGACGGTCATGGCGTTCTGCGGCGTCCTGGCTCCGCGCCACGTGCCGGGCGCCTACGCCGTGGAGTGGCGCGCGGGGCGGCGGTCGGTCGTCCGTTCGTGCCTGTTCATGCGGCGAAACCTGCACGGCTTCTCGCGCCCGCCCGAAGGGGCCGACTCGCTGCCGCCCGTCACGTCCACCGTCCAGATACGCGGCCACGGCGGCGGGCGGTGGTACAACTTCGAGGGCGCCGCCCGGACGCCGCAGGTGGCCGATTACCGGCACCTGCTCATCGAGGGCACCGAGCCGCTGCACGTCTACCAGTTGAACGTGGAGTACGCCCGGAGC
>CAZIJC010000362.1:0-1552 GCA_964539385.1 uncultured Anaerolineales bacterium
CCATGAACGGGAAGACGATGCAGACGCGGCCGTCGGCGTGCTGATAGTAGACCATCCGCCCGCCGAGCGCTTCGTGCAGCGCTCGGCAATCGATCACCAGGTGCGACCCCTTCGTGCCGCCCATGTACCGTGTTGCCAGGCCGAGCGTCTCGTTGGTAACGTCGATCCATCCGCCGGTCGCGTTGACGAGGACGTGCGGCCGGACGGCGACCGTCTCGCCGGCGACCTCGTCCTCGAGGATCACGGCGCCGTCTTCGATGCCGCGCGGCCGCACGTAGTTGATCGCGCGGCAGTTGGGATTGGCGGCGCGGGCATCCTGGATGAGTTCGATACACAGGCGTTCGGCCTGGGTGATCCAGGCGTCCCAGTAGGTTGCGGTGGCGGCGATGTTGGGGTTCAGCCCCGGTATGCTTCGGAGCGACTCGTCCCTGGGTGTGATGAAGTGCGTTGGCGTCCGGCGGTCTTTGCGGGTAATGAAGTCGTAGAACGCCAGGCCCATCTTGACGGGCACGACGCCCCGGCTGCCCGGCGTCACCGAGAGGCCTGAGAAGATGAGCGCCGAGCGGGCCAGCCCGCCGAGATACGAGAACAGCGGCATGGTCGTCCTCAGCGGCGAGACGTAATGCGGCGCATTCTCGAGCAGGCGGTTGCGTTCGAAGAGCGATTCGCGGACGAGTTGGAACTCGCGGTGCTCCAGGTACCGGAGCCCCCCGTGGATCATCCGCGACGATTTGGAACTCGCCCCGGCGACGAAGTCCGACTTGTCGACCAGCAGGCAGTCCACGCCCTGAAGCGCCAGTTCCCGAAACAGCCCCGTCCCGTTCACCCCGCCGCCCAGGATCAGGACGGGGACCTCGGGGTTGGCGCGGACGGCCTCGAGGGTTTGTTCTCGCGGGTTCATTGCCCCTCCGAGGGTGGCATGGCCACGCTTGCGTGGCCATGTTGGGCCTCCACCATTTGCGTGCACATGGCCACGCAAGCGTGGCCATGCCACCCGGCCGAAGGCGGCCGCACGGCAAAGCATGCACATGGCCACGCAAGCGTGGCCATGCCACCCGGCGCTGGGCAGGCATGCATCGCCGTCACGAGGCCGCCAGGTCGGCAAGCGACGCGCTGATCTGCTTCAGCGACGGGTACATCTGCCGGTAGACCTCGAACCGCTCGGCGTACGTCTCGGCGAGACGGGCGTTGGGCTCGTACACGGGGCCGGGTCTGCGGACCTTCTCGAAGGCGTGGAGTTCGTCGTTGTAGACGCCGACGCCGATGCCGGCCAGCATGGCGGCGCCGAGCGGCGTGGCCTCCTCAATCTGCGGCGCCTCGACCGGCACGCCCGACACGTCGGCCTTGTTCTGCATCCAGAACGTGTTGCGGGTGGCGCCGCCGACGGCAATGATGCGCTCGGCCGTCAGTCCCAGGCCGCCCTCGACGGCCCGGAGGATGTCGAGGAACTGGTAATCGAGCCCCTCGAAGATGGCGCGGATCATCTCTGCCTTCGTGGTCATGCTGCGAAGCCCGACGAACGCCCCGCGCGACTTCGGATCGACCACCGGGC
>CAZIJC010000363.1:0-1521 GCA_964539385.1 uncultured Anaerolineales bacterium
AACGACGGTGCCGTACGACACGTCCGTGTGAATGGTCACACTGGACACGACGCTTACGACAATCTTGTTCGGGGCCACGTAGATGGCAAAGTCCCCTTGGCCCGGATCCTTCCCGGAGCGCGCACTCAACGCCGGCCCGCCGCATACGGCAGCCACGGCACACGCAACAGCAATCACTGCGAACAGATTCCTCATGACGTCACTCCTTCGCTAAAAGCCTAGGCAGAACACACCCCATGCCCGGCAGGTCGACAGGGTTGAGACTCGCTCAGAACCACTTGCCCTTGCGGTGAGACCCGTCACCCTTTCAGGCGGGCCTCCGTCTATGAAACGGCGGGCGGCACGTCTCCCTGCGAAGATTCTCCCGCAGGGGATTCCGGGGACGGGGAGGCGAATTCACATCGCAAGGGCAACGGGGCGGTGCCGGAAGACCTCCGCCGGCACTCCCGCCCTTGCCATGAGGGCGGTTATGGCTTTCCCCGCAACCCCCCTTGCCGGAACCGAAAACGGCATTGACAGGGTCTGGAGTCAGGATAGGATCATCGGAAAGGCCCGCGATGGTCTCGATCCGGAGTCCGTCCGAGGATTCCGGGTTTGATCTCACCAGGAGTAAGGGAGCGCCATGAACGGCAACGTAGGGAGACGTGAGTTCCTGAAGAAGACAGCCATCGCGGCAGCGGCATCCCTGTCCCGTCGCGCCTCGGAGTCTTCTGCCGCCGAGGCCCCCGCCAAGCCCGACATGCTTCTCGTCATGCCGGACCAGATGCGAGGAGACTGCCTGTCGGCCCTCGGTCATCCGGCAGTGCGCACGCCGCAGTTGGACAGCCTCGCCAAACGAGGCGTGCTGTTCCGGCGTGCCTACACGCCCGTTGCATCCTGCATGCCGGCTCGCTACGCGCTGCTTACCGGCCTCTACCCTCAGACAAGCGGTGTGGTGGGCTTTGCCGCGAAACCATTCTCCACGCCGTCTCTGCCCGAGTTGCTGGGCAAGGCCGGCTACGCCACCGTCCTGGTCGGCCGGAACATGCACCAAAAACGCGCCAGCGGCTCCTGTGGGTACCAGAAGCGAATCCTCGGGTCCACCTACGTCGCCAACGATGAATACGACACGTTTCTGAAACGGTCGGCGCCGGACACCGGTGGCATCAGGACACTCGTCAAGACGCTGGGCGTCACCTACAACCACTGGCAGGCAAAACCGTGGCCGCTGGCCGACAACCTGCACCCCACCGCATGGGTGGTCGCCCAGTCGCGCAAGGTGGTGGAGGAGACGGATGCGGCCCAACCGCTCTTTCTGACCACGTCGTTCTACGCCCCACACCCGCCGCTCTTCCCTCCAAAGAAGCATTTCGACGCGTACGCCAAGCAGAAACTGCCGCCGCCTTCACACGGCGACTGGGTGGACTGGAAGGCGCTGTCGCCAAAGGGCGACCGGAGTGGCCACCGGGTTCTGCTGGAAGGCGAAACCCTGCGCGCCGCCCAGGCCGGCTACTTTGGCCTCATCGAACATATCGACAGCCG